>CAZYEY010000081.1:0-12356 GCA_964646585.1 uncultured Thiobacillus sp.
GGGGGGGGGGGGTGGCGCGGTGGGGGAGGTGGGGCGGAGGGCCCGCTCGCGCCGGCCTGGGTTGGCCGGGCCGGCAGCCTGGTGGAGACCTCCGCGCTCCTGCTGCTGGCCGGCGGCATGTTGCTGCTCCTGCGCCGCGTCATCACCTGGCACGCCCCCGCAGCCATGCTGCTGGGCGTGACCCTGCCGGCCCTGATCGCCCACGCTCTGGATCCGGCCCATTACCTGGATCCGGGCGTCCACCTGCTGTCTGGCGGCCTGATGCTGGCGGCCTTCTTCATCATCACCGATCCGGTGACCTGCCCCAACACCGGGGCCGGCCAGTTCGTCTTCGGCCTGGGCGCTGGCCTGCTCACCTGGATCATCCGCACCTGGGGCGCTTATCCCGAGGGCGTGGCCTTCGCGGTATTGCTGATGAACGCCGCCACCCCGGTCATCGACCGCTACGTGAAACCACGCATCTACGGCCGGGACCGGAAGGGCAAGCCGCTGGCGGCGGAAGCCGGGAAGGGGGCCTGAGATGAGCCTGGAATCCCTGCGCGGCAAGCTCTACTACCAGGGCATCCTGCTGGGGGGTGCCGCCCTGGTCACCAGCGCCGCCCTGGCCCTGGCCTCCAGGGTCACCGCGCCGGCCATCGAGGCGGCGATGGCGACGGATCTGAAGCAGTCCCTGGCCCAGGTGCTGCCCGGCCAATATGACAATGATCTGCTCCAGGATACGGTGGAACTGCCCGGCCCCGACGGCCAGCCCCTGAAAGTCTACCGGGCCCGCCGTGGCCAGCAGGTGGACGCGGTGGTGTTCCAAGTCAGCGGCCGGGGCTATGCCGGCCCCATCGTCTGCATGATGGGCGTGGACCGGGACGGCAAGGTGCTGGGGGTGCGGGTGCTAAAGCACGCCGAGACCCCGGGCCTGGGGGACAAGATCGAGCCCGCCAAGGCCGACTGGATCCACAGTTTCGAGCACAAGTTCCTGGGCGACCCGCCACCCGATAAATTCGCCGTGAAGAAGGACGGCGGCGTCTTCGACCAGTTCGCCGGCGCCACCATCACCCCCCGGGCGGTGGTGAAGGCGGTGAAGGGCGGTCTGGAATTCTTCGCCCAGGAAAAGGCAACGCTGCTGGACCTCGCCCCGACTCCGCTTGCGAGCCAAGGCAAAACCCAAGGGAGCCCGAAGCCATGACCGACTACGCCCGCATCACCAAGGACGGCCTCTGGGACAACAACGTGGTGTTCGCCCAGATGCTGGCCCTGTGCCCGTTGCTGGCGGTGACCGGCACCGCCACCAACGGCCTGGGCATGGGACTGGCCACCACGGCGGTGCTGGTGGCCTCCAACGTGCTCATCTCCGCCCTGCGCCGGTTCATCAGCCCGGAAGTTCGCATCCCGGTCTACATCGTCTTCATCGCCACCCTGGTAACCCTGGTGGACATGAGCCTCAACGCCTGGGTCCACGAGCTCCACAAGGTGCTGGGCCTGTTCATCGCGCTGATCGTGGTGAACTGCGCCATCCTGGGCCGGGCGGAAGCCTTCGCTGCGAAAAACCCGGTGGCGGCTTCCGCCGTGGACGGGCTGATGATGGGCCTGGGCTTCACCGCCGCCCTGGTGGCCATCGGCGGCGTGCGCGAGGTCCTGGGCAGCGGCACCCTGTTCGCCAACGCCCACCTGCTGCTGGGGTCGGCCTTCGCCTTCCTGGAGCTGAAGCTCATCCCCGAATACAAGGGCTTTCTGCTCATGATCCTGCCCCCCGGGGGATTCATGGCGGTGGGTTTCCTGCTGGCCGGCAAGCGGGCGCTGGACTCGCGCCGGACCGCCAAGGCGGAAACCGCCGCCGCGCCGGAACCGGCCAGCGCCTGAGGAGCCCCCCGTGAGGATCGCCGTCGCCTATTCCGACCCCGCCCAGCAGGCCTGGTTGCGCATCGAGGTGCCCGAGGACAGCACCGTGGAGCAGGCCATCATCCAATCCGGCATCCTGCGACAGTTCCCAGAGATCGACCTGGAGGAACAGGCGGTGGGCATCTTCGGCAAGCAGACCCGGCTGGACGCGGCCCTGAAACCCGGCGATCGCATCGAGATCTACCGCAAGATCACCGCCGACCCTGCCACCGTGCCCCGCCGGCGCATGGCGGACGAGGACGACGACGATTGACTCGACGCGGCCGCTGGACGGCCGCGCTCCCTACTTTCCCATCCGGCTCAAGGCCAGGTTCGCCGCGGCTGTGCGCGTTTCCACGCCCAGTTTCTCGAAAACGTGCTCCAGGTGCTTGTTCACCGTGCGCGGGCTGCTGCCCAGGATGTCGCCGATGTCCCTGTTGGTCTTGCCCTTGCTCACCCAGTAGAGCACCTCGGCCTCCCGGGTGGTGAGGCGGAAGGCGGCCATGAGGGCTTCGACGGCCGCCGCGTGGTTTTCCTCCCGCAGCACCAGCAGCCACTCGCCCTCGTGGCCGGGTTCCGCCGGGTCGTGCAGGCTGGCGAGCAGGCGGCGGGCGTCCCGGGCCAGCGCCAGGGGCGCCTCCCGCTGCTGCCGGGCGGCGTCCCGGGCCTCCCCGATCCAGGCCAGCAGGCGGGCGGGCGCTTCGTCTCCCTCGCCGAAGTATTCCCGGAGCAGCTTGCGGGCCAGAGGCGTGGCCCACAGCAGGCGGCCATCCTCGGCGCGGATGGCCACGGTGGCCTGGCCGAAGGCGTCCAGGGCGGTACGGGCCTGCTTCATCTGGCGGGCGTTGCGCATGTGAGCGGCGATGCGGGCCAGCACCTCCGGCGGGCGGATGGGCTTGGTCACGTAATCGGCGCCGCCGGCGGCGAAGGCGGCCACCACGTGCTCGGTCTCGGTCAGCCCGGTCATGAAGACGACGGGAATGGGCTGGGTCTGGGGGTCCGCCTTCAAGCGGCGGGCCACCTCGAAACCATCCATGCCGGGCATGACCGCGTCCAGCAGGATCACGTCCGGCCGGCTCTGGCGTGCCCGTTGCAGGGCCGATTCGCCGTTGGTGGCCACCAGCACCGCATAGCCTGCCTCGTCCAGGGCGTCATGGAGCAGGGACAGGTTCTCCGGCACGTCATCGACGATGAGGACAATGTCGTTGCGCAGGCGATCGATGGGGTCCAGGGGGTCCATGGCCGGCATTCTAGATTTGCTGGCCCGGAGCTTCCTCCAGCCCCTTGCGCAGGATTTCCGCCATGGCGTCGAACTGGAAGCGGCGGGCGAGCGGGCGCAGCACGGCGACGAACTCGGCGTGGCGCGGGTCCAGGGCCTCGATCTCGTCCAGCCGGGCCTGGATGCCCCTGGGGAAACCCAGTTTCACCTGTTCCGCCAGGGCCCGCAGATGCTCGGCCGGGGGCGGCACCAGTTCGGCCGGCGGCTGGGGCTCCGGCGGTGGCGGCGCGTCGCCGGCCACCCATTCGAGCGCCAGGCTCCGGCCCATCCAATCCAGCAAGTCGTCCATGCGCACCGGCTTGGTGAAGAAGTCCTCCGGGCCGATGCCGGCGTCGTTATCCATGCCCTTGTCGAAGGCGTTGGCGGAGATCACCGCCACCTCCGGGTCGCCGATCCCGCCGCCATGGGCCATCTTTCGGATGTGGCGGATGGTCTCCCAGCCGTCCATGCCGGGCATGGCCAAATCCATGAACACCAGATGGGGCCGGAAGCGGGGCAGCAGATCCAGGCATTCCCGGCCCGAGGCGGCCTGGGCGAGCTGGAAGCCCAGGGGCTCCAGCACGCTGACCAACAGTTCCCTGTCATTGCGTTCATTGTCGACGACGAGGACGCGCCGGCGCACTCCCACGTAGCCGATGCGCCGGGTGCGGGGCGCCTGCCGGGCCTGGGCGGCGCGCACCTGGGGCAGATAGAGGCGGACCCGGAACAGGCAGCCGCCTTCCGCCCCCACCGGGCTCTCCACCGTCAGCTCGCCACCCATGAGATCGGTGAGCATCCTGGCGATGGTGAGGCCCAGGCCGGTGCCACCGGTGGCGCCCACCGAGGCGGCGCTGCCCCGGGAGAACGGCTCGAAGACCCGGGCCAGTTCGTCCGGGGGAATCCCCGGCCCGGTGTCCTCGATCTCGAACTGGGCCATCTCCCGCTGGTACTTCAGGCGGAACGCCACCCGGCCCCGGGCCGTGAACTTCACCGCGTTGCCCAGGATGTTGATGAGGATCTGGCGCAGCCGCCGATGGTCGGCCCGCACCAGCTCCGGCAGTTCGCCCTGGGGTTCATAGCGGAACTCCAGCCCCTTGGCCCGGGCCTGGAGCTCGAACATGGCGACGATCTGGCGCAGGAAGCCGGGAAACTCCAGGGGCTTCACCTCCAGGGAAAGCTTGCCGCCCTCGATGCGGGCGATGTCCAGGGTGCCCTCGATGAGGGACAGCAGGTGGTCGCCGCTCTGGCGGATGACGCTCACCGCCTGGCGCCGGTTGGCGGGTATGGACTCGTCCCCGTCCAGGATCTGGGCATAGCCCAGGATGGCGTTGAGGGGCGTGCGCAACTCGTGGCTGATGGCGCTGATGTAACGGCTCTTGGCCTGATTGGCCTGGTCCGCGGCCTCCTTGGCCTTTTGCAGCAGCCCATCGGTGCGGCGGTGGGATTCGATCTCCCGCATCAGTAGCTCGGTCTGACGGTTGGATTCCTCCTGGGCCACCTGGCGGCTCTTGTGGGTGAGCACCAGCCACCAGGCGACGACGCCGGACACCAGCAGGAGCACGGCGAAGGCGCGCAGGAAGGACTCCCGCAAGGCTTCCCGCAGAGCTCCGGCGCCCTCTCCCAGGGCCAGCACCTCCTGGTAGTAGAGCAGGCCCACCAGCAGGGCCAGGAAGGGCACCACCCCGGCCATGAGCAGCAGGTAGTGGCCCAGGCCCGCTTCCAGATAGGGCCGGGCCGGGGCCGGCAGGAAGCGTTCCAGCAGGCGGGTCCACTGGGCCCCCAGCCGGGCCTGGGGCTTGCACTGGTCATGGCAGCGGGCGTCCAGGGAGCAGCACAGGGAGCAGATGTCCCCCTGGTAGGCCGGGCAATGGGCCAGATCCTCGGTCTCGTAGTCCTTGCCGCAAATGACGCAGGTGCGGGTGACGGAGGGGCTGCCGGCCACCGATCCGCCGCTCCCATCGGCCTGGCGGGCCAGGTAGTAGCGCCCCCCCGTGGCCCAGGCGATCAACGGCGACACCACCAGGGCCGCCCCCAGGGCGATGAAGGTGGCGAAGGGCTGCACCGCCTCCCCGAACAGGCCCACATAGGCCGTCACCGACAGGCCCGAGGCCACCAGCATGGCTCCGACACCCACCGGGTTCACATCGTAGAGATAGGCCCGGCGGAACTCGATGCCCGGGGGCGACAGGCCCAGAGGCTTGTTGATCACCAGATCCGCCACCACGGTCATCATCCAGGCCACGGCCACGTTGGAGTAGAGGCCCAGCACCCGGCCCAGGGCCTGGAACAGGTCCATTTCCATGAGCATGAGGGCGATGAGAGTGTTGAACACCATCCACACCACCCGGCCCGGGTGGCTGTGGGTGAGGCGGGCGAAGAAATTGGACCAGGCAAGCGACCCGGCGTAGGCATTGGTGACGTTGATCTTGAGCTGGGAGATCACCACGAACAGGGCCGTGGCCGCCACTGCCCAGCCGTAGTGGGGAAACACGTATTCCCAGGCCACCAAGTACATCTGGTTGGGGTCGATGGCCCGCTCCGGGGGCACCATGTGGCTGATGGCCAGCCAGGCCAGCAGGGCGCCACCCAGCATCTTGACCACCCCCGGCACCACCCAGCCGGGGCCGCCCACCAGCACCCCGGCCCACCAGCGGCGGCGATGGGCCGGGGTGCGCTCGGGCATGAAGCGCAGGTAGTCGGCCTGCTCCCCCATCTGGGTGATGAGGGCCAGGCCCACGGCCATGGCGGCGCCGAACAGGCGGATGTCGAAGTCCGTCGAACCGGCCCCGGCATAGTCCACGATGCCGGAGAAGGCGCCGGGTTCCTGGTAGAGAAGGAAGATGTAGGGCAGCGCCAGCATCACCAGCCACACCGGCTGGGTCAGGGTCTGCAGGCGGCTGATGACGGTGACGCCGTGGGTCACCAGGGGAATCACCACCAGGGCGCAGATCAGGTAGCCCCAGGCCGGCGGGATGTCGAAGGCCAGCTCCAGGGCATAGGCCATGATGGCCGCCTCCAGGGCGAAGAAGATGAAGGTGAAGCTGGCGTAGATGAGGGAGGTGATGGTGGAACCCAGGTAGCCGAAGCCCGCCCCCCGGGTGAGCAGGTCCATGTCCAGGCCGTGGCGGGCCGCGTAGACGCTCACCGGCAGGCCCGCCAGGAAGATGATGAGCCCGGTGGCCAGGATGGCCAGGGCGGCATTGAGGAAGCCGTAGTTCACCAGCAGGGTGGCCCCCACCGCTTCCAGCACCAGGAAAGCCGCCGCCCCGAAGGCCGTGTTGGCCACCCGGGACTCGGACCACTTGCGCCAGCGCCGGGGCGTGAAACGCAGGGCGTAGTCCTCCAGGGTTTCGTTGGCCACCCAGGTGTTGTAGTCCCGGCGTGCTTTCACCACCCGCTGGACGGGGGCGCCGGCCTCGCCGCCGGGCCAGGACGTGGATTTTTCGATGGGCTCAGTCATGGTGGAAAAGTATGGGCCGAATCCCGCCGCCGGACGAGCCTGGGCCATCCGGGGTGTCCTGCCTCTACGCAATCTGACGTATACCCCCGCCCGGCCCGGCTCCGTAATCTGGCCCCGACTGCATTCCAGTCCCGCCCATCACCCAGAGGAGTCTTCCATGCAAAGACGCAACTTCATCAAGGCCGCCACGCTCTCCGTGGCCCTGGCCGCCGCTGGCCTGACCAGCCTGTCCGCCCTGGCCGCCGACACCATCAAGGTCGGCATCCTGCATTCCCTGTCCGGCACCATGGCCATCTCCGAGACGGCCCTGAAGGAAACCGCCCTGATGACCATCGAGGAGATCAACAAGGCCGGTGGCGTCATGGGCAAGAAGCTGGAGCCGGTGGTGGTGGACCCCGCCTCCAACTGGCCCCTGTTCGCCGAGAAGGCCCGCCAGCTCCTGTCCAAGGACAAGGTGGCGGTGGTGTTCGGCTGCTGGACCTCGGTCTCCCGCAAGTCCGTGCTGCCCGTGTTCAAGGAACTGAATGGCCTCCTGTTCTACCCCGTGCAGTACGAGGGCGAGGAACTGGAGAAGAACGTGTTCTACACCGGCGCGGCGCCGAACCAGCAGGCCATTCCCGCCGTGGAATACCTGATGAGCAAGGACGGCGGTTCCGCCAAGCGCTTCGTGCTGCTGGGCACCGACTACGTGTACCCCCGCACCACCAACAAGATCCTGCGCGCCTTCCTGAAATCCAAGGGTGTGGCGGATGCAGACATCATGGAGGAATACACCCCCTTCGGGCACTCCGACTACCAGACCATCATCGCCAAGATCAAGAAGTTCGCTGGCGAGGGCAAGAAGACCGCCGTGGTGTCCACCATCAACGGCGATTCCAACGTGCCCTTCTACAAGGAACTGGGCAACGCCGGCCTGAAGGCCACCGACGTGCCGGTGGTGGCCTTCTCCGTGGGCGAAGAAGAACTGCGTGGTGTGGACACCAAGCCCCTGGTGGGCCACCTGGCGGCCTGGAACTACTTCCAGTCCATCAAGAACCCGGAGAACGAAAAGTTCATCAAGATGTACAAGGACTGGGCCAAGAAGAACAAGCTGCCCAACGCCGACACCGTGGTCACCAACGACCCCATGGAAGCCACCTACATCGGCATCCACATGTGGAAGCAGGCCGTGGAGAAGGCCAAGTCCACCGATGTGGACAAGGTCATCGCCGCCATGGCCGGCCAGACCTTCAAGGCGCCCTCCGGCTTCGTCGCCAAGATGGACGAGAAGAACCACCACCTGCACAAGCCCGTGTTCATCGGCGAAGTGAAGGCGGATGGCCAGTTCAACGTGGTGTGGAAGACCAAGGGCCCGGTCCGTGCCCAACCCTGGAGCCCCTACATCCCGGGCAACGACAAGAAGAAGGACGAGCCGGACGGCAAGTAAGCCGGCTTGGACGTCACCCCACGGCGCCCCGGGAGGGGCGTCATTCCCGCGCGGGCAGCCCCATGCTCGCCTGCGCCGGAATGACCGATCCCAGATCATGAAACCCATCTTCCTCACATTCCTTCTCTGGCTCGCCGCCCTGCCGGCCCTCGCCGCCCTGGACCCCGCCCTGGTCAGGCAGCTGGCGGCCGAGGATTCCGACGCCCAGGTGGCTGCCATCCGGCAACTGGGGGCCACCGCCTCGCCTGAAGCCACGAAGCTGCTCCAGGCCATGGCCGACGGAGGCCTGCTGGCGGCACATGGCGATCTCTTCATCCTCGATGGCGACAAGGCCCTGGACGCGGCCACCGGCGCCCTCCTCTCGCCCACGCCCGACGGCTACGAGCCGGTGACGGTGAACAATCGCCTGCGTTCCGAACTGGGCAATGCCCTGGCGGCCCTGAAGCTGTTCGACCCGGACCGGGCCGTGCGCATGACGGCAGCCAAGGAATTGCAGAGCAACGCCGGCCTGGAACTGGTGCCCATCCTGGCCCGGGCCATGGCCAAGGAAAGCGACGCCAAGATCCAGGCCCTGCTCAGGCAGGCCCATGCCCAGGCCAGCCTGGCGAGCCCCGATGTCGGCGCCCGCCTGGCCGCGGTGCGCGCCCTGGCGGACAGCGCCAGCCCCAACACCCGCAGCCTGCTGCTGCCCCTGCTGGAAGCCGGCAACGAGCCCGACGCCGCGGTGCGTCAGGCCGCCAGGCAGTCCATCGAGGCCATCGAATCCCGCCTGTTCCTGGGCGACCTGCTGGGGCAGATGTTCACCGGCCTGTCCCTGGGCAGCATCCTGCTCCTGGCCGCCCTGGGCCTGGCCATCACCTATGGCGTCATGGGGGTCATCAACATGGCCCACGGGGAACTGCTGATGATCGGCGCCTATTCCACCTATTTCATGCAGACCCTGTTCCGCCACTACCTGCCCGACTGGGTGGACTGGTACGTGCTGGCGGCCATCCCCGTGGCCTTCGCCGCCGCCGCCCTGGTGGGCATGGTGCTGGAACGCACGGTCATCCGCCGCCTCTACGGCCGGCCTCTGGAGACTCTGCTGGCCACCTGGGGCCTGTCCCTGATCCTGATCCAGGCCGCCCGGGTATTGTTCGGCGCCCAGAACGTGGAAGTGGCCAACCCGGAGTGGATGTCCGGCGGCGTGGAAATCATGCCCGGCCTGGTGCTGCCCTGGAACCGCATCGTCATCATCGGCTTCACCCTGTTCGTGCTGGGCCTCATGGCAGTGCTCATGCAGAAGACCCGCCTGGGCCTGTTCGTCCGGGCCGTGACGCAAAACCGGCCCATGGCCGGCTGCGTGGGGGTGCCCACCGGCCGGGTGGACACGCTGGCGTTTGGTTTGGGCGCCGGCATCGCCGGCCTGGGGGGCGTGGCCCTGTCCCAGATCGCCAACGTGGGCCCGGACATGGGCCAGGGCTACATCGTCGATTCCTTCATGGTGGTGGTGCTGGGCGGCGTGGGCCAGCTGGCCGGCGCGGTATGGGCCGCCCTGGGTCTGGGGGTGGTGACCAAGTTCCTGGAAGGCTGGGCCGGCGCGGTCATCGCCAAGATCGTGGTGCTGGCGATCATCATCGTCTTCATCCAGAAGCGGCCCCAGGGATTGTTTGCCCTCAAAGGCCGGTTCGTGGAGAACTGAGATGAACCAAAGCGCAACCATCCTTCCCTCCGTGGGTCGGGCTGACGAAACGAAGCCCAACAGCACCAGGCAGCCGATCATGTTGGGCTTCCTTTCGTCAGCCCAACCTACCCGGGCATGACGAACTCATTTGCTATGCGCGCATCCTTCGTCATCCGCTTCCTCTCGTCCATGCCCAGATCCGGCTGGATCGGCCTGGGCGCCTTCGCCGCCATCACCCTGGTGCTCCTGCCGGCCCTGCACCTATTGCTGCCGGAGGGCCATCCCCTGCACGTCTCCAACTATGTCATCACCCTGGGCGGCAAGCTCATGTGCTACGCCATGGTGGCAGTGGCCATGGACCTGATCTGGGGCTACGCGGGCATCCTCTCCCTGGGCCACGGCCTGTTCTTCGCCCTGGGGGGCTACGCCTTCGGCATGTACCTCATGCGCCAGATCGGCCGGGACGGCTCCTATCAGTCGGACCTGCCGGACTTCATGGTCTTCCTGGACTGGAAGGAACTGCCCTGGTACTGGACCGGTTCCGATTCCTTCCTCTGGGCGGCTTTCCTGGTGCTGGCCGCCCCGGCCCTGGTGGCCTACGTATTCGGCTACTTCGCCTTCCGCTCCCGCATCAAGGGGGTGTATTTCTCCATCATCACCCAGGCCCTGACCTTCGCCGCCATGCTGCTGTTCTTCCGCAACGAGACGGGCTTCGGCGGCAACAACGGCTTCACGGATTTCAAGCGCATCCTGGGGCACGACATCACCTCGCCGGAGATGCGCGCCACCCTGTTCGGCCTGTCGGCCCTGGCGCTCATGCTGACCCTGCTGCTGGGCCGCTGGCTCGCCACCTCCAAGTACGGCCGGGTGCTGGCGGCCATCCGCGACGCCGAGAGCCGGGTCATGTTCATCGGCTACAACCCCCTGCATTACAAGCTCTTCGTCTGGGTGCTGTCGGCGGTGCTGTGCGGCATCGCCGGCGCCCTCTACGTGCCCCAGGTAGGCATCATCAACCCGGGCGAAATGTCCCCGGCCAACTCCATCGAGATCGCCATCTGGGTGGCGGTGGGCGGGCGCGGCACCCTGATCGGGCCGGTGATCGGCGCCTGGCTGGTGAACGGCTTCAAGAGCTTCTTCACCGTGGCTTTTCCCGAGTACTGGCTGTTCTTCCTGGGGGCCCTGTTCGTGGGGGTGACCCTGTGGCTGCCGGAAGGCGTGGTGGGCCTGTGGAAACGCATTCGCCAGCGGAGGGCGGCATGACCACGCAGGATCAACAGGGCCTGGGCTGGGAAGACAATGCCCCGGCGCTGGGCCGGGTGCTGCAGCCGGGCCTGGACACCTCCCACAAGGTCATCCTCTACCTGGAGGACATCTGCGTCAGCTTCGACGGCTTCAAGGCCCTGAACAACCTGAACCTGGCCATCGACGCCGGCGAGCTGCGCTGCATCATCGGCCCCAACGGCGCCGGCAAGACCACCATGATGGACGTGATCACCGGCAAGACCCGGCCCGATTCCGGCACCTGCTTCTTCGGCCAGACCATCGACCTCACCCGGCTCACCGAGCCCCAGATCGCCCACCTGGGCATCGGCCGCAAGTTCCAGAAGCCCACCGTCTTCGAGAACCACACCGTGTTCGAGAACCTGGAACTGGCCATGAAGACCGACAAGGGCGCCTGGAAGAGCCTGTTGGCCTGGCTCGACCAGGAAGGCCGGGACAAGATTTCCGACACCCTGCGCCTGATCCGCCTGGATCACGAGGCCGATCGCCAGGCGGGCCTGCTCTCCCACGGCCAGAAGCAGTGGCTGGAGATCGGCATGCTGCTCATGCAGGACCCCAAGCTCCTGCTCCTGG
Source organism: uncultured Thiobacillus sp. (assembly GCA_964646585.1). Classification (GTDB taxonomy): domain Bacteria; phylum Pseudomonadota; class Gammaproteobacteria; order Burkholderiales; family Thiobacillaceae; genus PFJX01. The sequence continues at coordinate 11,534 of CAZYEY010000081.1, forward strand.
ACGAGCCCGTGGCCGGCATGACGGACGACGAGACGGAACGCACCGGCGAACTGTTCAAGTCCCTGGCCGGCAAGCACAGCCTGGTGGTGGTGGAACACGACATGGCTTTCATCGAGCAACTGGGCGGCAAGGTCACCGTGCTGCACGAGGGTTCCGTACTGGCGGAGGGTGACCTGGCCACCGTCCAGGCGGATGAGCGGGTCATCGAGGTCTATCTGGGACGCTGACCATGCTGAAAGTCGAAGCCCTCAACCAGTATTACGGCGGCAGCCACATCCTGCGCGACCTGGCCTTCGAGGCGCCCGTGGGCCAGGTCACCTGTCTGCTGGGCCGCAACGGGGTGGGCAAGACCACCCTGCTCAAGTGCCTCATGGGCCTGGTGCCCGCCCGTACCGGCAGGATCGAATTCGAAGGCCGGGACATCACCCGTCTGGCCACCCATGAGCGGGTGCGGGCCGGCATCGGCTACGTGCCCCAGGGCCGGGAGATCTTTCCCCGCCTCACCGTGGAGGAGAACCTGCTCATGGGCATGGCCAGCCTGCCCCGGGGGGCGAAACTGCCCGAGCGCATCTTCGAGCTGTTCCCGGTGCTCAAGTCCATGCTCAAGCGCCGGGGCGGCGACCTGTCCGGCGGCCAGCAGCAGCAACTGGCCATCGGCCGGGCCCTGGCCATGAACCCCCGTCTGCTCATCCTGGACGAGCCCACCGAAGGCATCCAGCCTTCCATCATCAAGGACATCGAACGGGCCATCCGGGTGGTGGCCGCCAGCCGCCCCAACCTGGACGTGGCGAAGAAGAACGCCGAGCGTCAGGAAGTCATGGAA
>CAZYEY010000082.1:0-9074 GCA_964646585.1 uncultured Thiobacillus sp.
CCACGCCACAGCACCATGCCCGCCCCGCCGGGCAGTTCCTTGGCCAGGCTTTCCAGAGAGCCCTCCCAGTGCGCCGGCTCGCGACCCAACGTCATGAGTCCCTGCAAGATGGCCTCGTCTGCCGCCTCCGGCAGGCGCTCCAGGGTCTGCTGCCAGCTGACCAAACCCTGGAGGTCGAAGTGGGGGTCCTGGCCGGCGCTGGCCCGCCACGCCGCGTAGAAGCCCCGCTCCCGCAAAGGGTTGTGCCAGGCCGCCAGGCCCTGGTCCAGGTGGGCGGCCAGGTGGCGGATCAGATAGGGCCGGATCTCCTCCAGCACGTCCCGGCCGGTCAGGCGCAGAAGCAGACCGCGCAGGGTGAGGCCCTGTGCCACCTGTCCGAGCAAATCGGTCAGACGGCCCTCCGCCGCCTTGCGCAGGAGGCGGCGTTGCCACACTTCGTTGGCCTCGCGGGGCAGCAGGTCCGGCGCCAAGCTGGGCGTGGTCTGCATGGCCACGCAGGCCTGCCATAGCCGTTCCAGGGCAGGGGCCTCGTCTTCGCCCGCGAGCAGCCGCTCGCGGGCCTGGGGACCGACGGCCGGATCGATGTGCCGCAGCAGGCCGAGCTCCTCCACCTGCCAGGCCCAGGTGGCGGCCGGCGGTGGCGTGAAATCCCCGAGCAGGCCGGCCAGCAGGATGGCGCGACGATCGATCCGGCCCGCCACCAGCCAGTTGCCTCCCAACTCCGGCGTCTCGTCCAGGGCGGCCTCCAGGTCGGCGGGGTCGATGCGGCCCTGCTGAAGATGCTCGCGGAAACGTGCCAGAGGGAGGTAGCCGTGGGCGCCGGTGGCCGCTTCCGCCGCCGTCAGGGCTTCGTGGAAGTTCAATTGCTGGAAGCCGTGCAGGGTGTTGTGGTGAACGAAGTCCCTTATCGGCGCTTGGCCGGGCAATACGTGCTCCAACCGGTGCGACAAGCGATCGAGCACGGCGCCCAGGGCCTCCCCTGGTAGCAGGCGCTCAGGACGCGAAGAACTGGGCATAGTGTCTGACCGAGGTAGCGATGAGGCTCAGCATCGGCGCGGGATACAGGCCGACGATCAGGCTGCCGGCGGTGAGGATGGCGGCGGCGGTGAACTCCCCACGGGACAGATCCGGCAGCCGTAGCATGTTTTCGGAGACCGGACCGGTGAACAGGCGTCCCACAGTGCGCAGGGCATAGGCGGCGCTGATCACCACGGTCAGGGTCAGCAGCGCCATCCAGCCCCCCCAGCGTTCAAAGCCGCCTGCCAGAACGTGCAGTTCGGCCACGAAGCCGGCGGTGCCGGGCATGCCAACGGCGGCGATGAAGGCGAGGATGGCGAAGAAGGCGAAGCGGGGCATCACCTTCACCAGGGAACCGTAGTCCGCCAGATCGCGGGTGTGGGTGCGTTCGTAAAGCAGGCCGATGAGCAGGAACAGGGCGCCGGCCACCAGGCCATGGGCCACCATCTGCATCACCGCGCCGGTAAGGCCGGCGGTGTTCAGGGCCGCCAGGCCCAGCAGCACCACGCCCATGTGGGAGATGGAGGAATAGGCGATCATGGCCTTCAGGTCCCGTTGCTGCCAGGCCAGCACGCCGCCATAGATCAGGCTCGCCAGGCCCAGGGCCATGAGCAGGCCCTGCAGGGCCTCGGCGGCGGCAGGCAACATCCAGGCGGCGCGGATCAGGCCGTAGGAACCCATCTTCAGCAGGATGCCGGAGAGCAGGATGGATACCGGACTGGGTGCCTCCACGTGGGCCAGGGGCAGCCAGCCATGCAGAGGAAAAATCGGCATCTTCACGCCGAAACCGATCAACATGCCCAGGAAAAGGGTCACCTGGGCCGCCTCGGGCAGGGATCGCGCGCCTTCCTGGATGGCGCCCATGTCAAAGCTGTGGCCGGGCGCGGCGTCGTAGAGCATGAGCAGGGCGATGAGCATGAACACCGAGCCACCCATGGTGTAGAGCACGAAATTGAGGGCAGCCCGCTGCCGGCCCGCGCCGCCCCAGCGGTCGATGAGGAAGAACAGGGGCAGCAGGGTCAGTTCCCAGAACACGTAGAAGAGGGACCAGTCCTGCGCCGTGAACACCCCCAGCATGGCGCTCTCCAGCAGCAGGAGCAGCAGGTAGTATCCCTTGACCTGGTCGCGGTTGGCGCCGGATGCCAGCACGGCGATGAATGCCAGCAGGGTGGCCAGCCACACCAGAGGCAGCGAGATCCCATCCACTCCCAGGCTGAAGGCGCTGCCCAGGCGCGGATTCCAGGCGTGGCTCTCGACCAGCTGCGCGCCGGCCAGGGATGGATCGAAAGCCGAGGCCAGCCAAAGGGCCCAACCCAGGGCGGCGGCGGAGACTGCGAGTGCGATTTGGCGGATGAGCCTCCGGGAGCGGGAGGGGAGCACGGCAATGAGCAGGGCGCCCGACAGGGGCAGCAACAGCAGAATCTTCAACATGGGCTGCCGGGGCAGTCAGACCGGGGGGTACGGACCTGCGTCGTGCCTAATCGGGATGGGGGAAAAGGGCTGTCAATGAAACTATTGACATTGGATGCGCATCTCATGACCATGACATTATCATACGATGATCATGATATGCCAACAATGGAAACCAAGACCGCGCGCCTGACCATTCTGCTCGATCCGGCCAAGAAGAAGGCATTCGAGCAGTTGTGCGCCCAGCTCGACGTGACGCCCTCTCAGGTAGTGCGGCAGCTGATCCGCGGATACCTCAGTGAGCATGGGGTGCACTGGAAGCCCAGCGGGGGCGGGGAGCAGGAGAGTGGCAACTCTGGGCCGTGAATGCGGGCTGCCCGGCTGCCTGCGATGCGGACGGATCCGGGTAAGCCGCCAGACAACGTCCGCCTGCAGGCGGGGTGCCCCTGTCAGCGCCGGGGCAGTGGATCAGATGCGCACGTGAACCTGGCGTTTGCCCGCCATCTGCTGGATGGCGGCCTCCAGATCGATCTGGGTGGGATTGCTGTCAGGCTCGGCGGACAGGCGCTGCAAGAGCGCTTCTTGCTCGAAGATTTCCTGGGTGCCATCCGGACGCTGCAGGAAACCGGCCCAAGGCACGAATTTGGTCTGGGGGAAGTACTCGCCATGGGTTGGCGAGATGTCGATGTTCAGACCGGCCAGGAAGAGCAGGTTTTTCCCGTGCATGGCAGGAGATTGCAGCAGGCTGCGGTAGGTGCGTTCGAATTCGGCCAGGGTGTTGGCGCAGGCTGCGGTCAGGAGTGGATGGGGTGAGGTGAGTATCCAGGGCATGGGGGCGAGCAGGTTTTGCTCCAACTGATCCTGGAATGGGTCCTCCCAGTGGCCTTCGCGCTGAAAATAGAAATCCTCGGCGGTCAAGTGGCGGCCGATGGCAATGCTTCCCTCTTGTGGCCAGGCATCCTCACCCAGGCGCGCGACGAGCTTGGGCGATGCGGTGAAGACGTGGCCGGTACTGCGCGTCGATACCGGCTTGGGCAGAGTATGCGCGGCATCCGCGACCAGATTCTCGGCAACGAGGAACAGGCCTTGCTTGCGCGGTGAGATCAGCAGGTAATCGAGCAGAACGGCAGGCCGGCCCCCATGGCGGATCAGCCGCACGCTGTCGCGGGCATACTGGTACTCGCCGTCATACTTCTGCACGATGTGGCCAATCTTGCCGCAGGCACAGCTGTTGGTTTCATGCTGCGTGTGCAGGCGCCGATAGACGCCGAACTCCCCTGTCTGCGGATCATAGCCGACATGGCTGGCTTGCAGCAGCAGGAGGTCCTTGCCGTGGTCGGCGTGGGGGCCATGCCGTTCTACCGAAACGATGCCGCCGACGCGGCCATGGTTGAAGGGAAAGGCGCCGAAATGTTTGGCTAGCAGGATGATGGGAAAACCCTGGCTTTCGTCTGAGCAGAACGCGCGTGAGGGCATGATCTTGCCCGGGGTGAAACCGAGGGTGAGACACCAGTTGTAGAGTTTGGGGACGAAACTGTTGTAGCAGAGCATGTTTCCTTCGAGCCGGAAGCTTTGCAGCGCGGTGGAAATACTTGCTCGGTTCGAGAACATGGTTGCGGCGGTTCGGCAGGCGATAAAGCTATAATATTGAAATTTTCTGATATGTGAATGAGCAAGCCGCCGTAGGCCGGCCAGATTCGACGATGAACCCCACCCTGCTCCGTTTCCTCCCTTTCCTGCGCTGGTTCCCGATGTCCAGTGGCGACGTCAAGGTCAACTTCATGGCCGGCCTCACCGTCGCCCTGGTGCTGATCCCCCAGTCCATGGCCTATGCCCAGCTCGCGGGCATGCCTGCTTACTACGGCCTGTACGCCGCCTTCCTGCCGGTGATGGTGGCCTCCATGTGGGGTTCCTCAAACCAATTGGCCACAGGGCCGGTGGCGGTGGTCTCCCTGCTGACCGCCTCCGCGCTGGCCACCCTGGCCGCACCCGGCAGCGACCAGTTCATCGCCCTGGCCATCATGATGACCCTGCTGGTGGGGCTCATCCAGCTCTCCCTGGGGGTGTTCAAGCTGGGCGTGATCGTCAACTTCCTGTCCCACCCGGTGATCGTGGGCTTCACCAATGCGGCGGCCATCATCATCGCCCTGTCGCAGGTATCGAAAATCCTGGGGGTGTCGATGCCGCGCAGCGAGTCCTTCATGAGCGACATCGTGGCGGTCTTCAAGCAGGTGGGGGATACCCATCTGCCCACCCTGGCCATGGGCCTGGGGGCCATGCTCCTGATGTGGGCGCTGAAGAAATACGCCCCCAAGCTGCCCGGGGTGCTCATCGCCGTGGTGTTGAGCACGCTGCTCGCCTGGGCCACCGGTTTCGAGAAGAATGCCAGCGGCAACCTGAGTCATCTGCAGGATCCCACCCTGCGGGCCGAAGTGGAAAAAGTGGTGGCCGCCGATGCCGAACTTGCCCGCCTGCGCGCTGAGCTGACGCGCATCAACGGCAACCTGCTGCAGGCGGAAAAAGCCGACGAACGCGACGAGGCCCTGATTGTCTCCCTGCATGCCGAGGCCGATCTCATGCGGCTGTCGGTGCAGGCGGCCGAAGAATCGGCGGCCTCCCTGCGCAAGCCCTTGCGCAAGATACCGGTGGTGCGGACGGTGGATGCCCAGGGCAAGACCCTGGCGATCTATCGGGCAGGGGCGGTGCCCCAGGGCGTGCAGGTGGAGGACACCGTCTATCGTATCCGCAAGATCTCCAAGGGCGACTTCAAACTGGTCGGCGGCGGCGAGGTGGTGGGCACCATTCCCCAGGGCCTGCCCGCCATCAGCATGCCCACGCTGGACATGGACAAGCTCGGCACCATGCTGTCGGCGGCGCTGGTGATCTCCCTGGTCGGCTTCATGGAGGCGATCTCCATCGCCAAGGCGGTGGCGGCGAAGACCCGCCAGCGCCTGGACCCCAACCAGGAACTGATCGGCCAGGGCATCGGCAACATCGTCGGCAGCTTCTCCCAGGCTTATCCCTCCTCCGGCTCCTTCTCGCGCACCGCGGTGAACGCCAGCATGGGCGCCACTTCCGGCCTGTCGGCGGTGTTCACCGCCCTGGTGGTGGCGCTCACCCTGCTCTTCCTCACCCCCCTGCTCTATCACCTGCCGCAGGCGGTGCTGGCCGCGATCATCGTCATGGCGGTGGGCGGTCTGGTCAACGTCGAGGCCATCAAGCATGCCTGGAAGGCGCACAAGCACGACGGCGCCGCGGCCATCGTCACCTTCGCCGCCACCCTGTTCTTCGCGCCCCATCTCGACAACGGCATCCTGGTCGGCGCCGGGCTCGCCATCGTCCTCTTCCTGCTGCGCACCATGAAGCCGCGGGTGGCCCTGCTCGGTCGCTACAAGGACGGCACCCTGCGCGACATCAAGGTCAACCCCGACCTGCCCACCAGCGAGCACATCATGGCCATGCGCTACGACGGCTCGCTGTATTTCGCCAACGTTTCCTATTTCGAGGACGCCGTGCTGGAGGCCCTGGCCGACCACCCCAAGGCGAAATACGTGCTCATCGTCGGCGATGCCATCAACCAGATGGACGCCTCCGGCGAGGAGGTGGTGCATCACCTCATCGAACGGTTGCGCGCGGCCGGGGTCACCCTGGTGTTCTCCGGCCTGAAGAAGCAGGTCATCGACGTCATGCGGCAGACCGGGCTGTTCGAGGTGGTGGGCCAGGAGAACATCTTCGCCACCGAGGATCAGGCCATCACCGCGATCTACGAGCGCCTCGGCGAGGCCGCCGGGGAGGATCTGTTCTGCCCATTGAAGCCCGTGCCACAGACCTGAGGCCGACGTGGAAATCAACTCGCTCACCAAGAAGCTGCTGTTCAACACCATCCGCGTGGATACCGTCCTCGAGGACGGCAGCGAGGGTTCCGGCACCGCCTTCGTGGTGAACCATGCACACCCCCGCGGCACCCACACCTTCATCGTCACCAACCGCCACCTGGTCGATGGCGTGCGCCGCGGCGGCCTGGTGTTCACCCAGAAGCAGAACGGCCAGCCAGCCTTCGGCCAGCGCTTCCAGCTCAACATCGAGGACTTTCCCCAGGCCTGGTTCATGCATCCGAACCCGGAGGTCGATCTCGCCATCATCCCCATGCGGCCGCTGGAGCAGGCAGCGCGCGAGCAGGGCGTGGAGCTCTACTACCAGCCCATCGACAGCCGCCTGGCGCCGGATGCCGCTACCCTGCGCAGCCTGGACGCCCTGGAGGAGGTGCTGTTCGTCGGCTACCCCAGCGGCGTGTGGGATCAGGTCAACCTGATGCCCATCCTCCGCCGCGGCACCACCGCCACGCCCATGGCTCTGGATTTCGAGGGGCGGGCCGAATTCCTCATCGATGCGGCGGTCTATCCTGGTTCCAGCGGCAGCCCGGTATTCGTCTATCAGCCCGATCCCCTGCGCCCCAACCAGAGCGCCGGGCGCAAGTTCCTGTTCGCCGGGGTGGTGGCCGCGGTGTTCTTCCGCGAGGAGGCCAACCACCTGGTGTCGGTGCCGGTGCCGGCGAACAACACCTCCATGGTGATGGGGTCTGAAATGATCGATCTCGGGCTGGTGATCAAATCCCAGGCGGTGGTCGAAGTGATGAACGCCTACCTGGGCAAATGGGTGGAGTGAGCGCGTGATGGAGAAGATGACCTATGCCGGCTTCAACGCGGACACGCATGGCATCACCACCCTCGGTCGCATCGTCCTGGACGCCTGGCTGTTCGGTCTGCTGCCGCGCGAGGAGGATTGCGCCGGCTGGGATCTGCAACGCATGCAGCACCTGGTGGAACAGGTCAACCGGCGCTGGGACGAGTATGGCAACCTGCCCAGCCGCCTGCCCGAGGATCTGCGCGCGCGTCATGCCGAGCTGTACGCCTGGGCGATGGAGCGGGCCCGCCAGCGCGGCTGGGATCCGGAGCTGGACGAGGACGAATGACCCTCTCTGCCAGGACTGAGCCATTGCCGACTGTATCCGGCTGCAGGGGGGCGGCATGAGCTTTGAGCCGGTGGTGCTGTTCTTCGTGCTCGGCGTGGCCGCGGGTCTCCTGCGTTCCGACCTCAAGATCCCCGGCAGCATCTACGAGGCCCTGTCCATCTTCATCCTGCTCGCCATCGGTCTGAAAGGCGGTGTGGAACTGGCCAAGCACCACGTGGGCGACCTCATCGGCACCGGCATCATCATCGTCCTGGTGGGCGCCCTCATCCCCCTGGTGGCTTTCCCCGTCCTGCGCTATCTGGGCCGCATGAGCCGGGCCGACTCGGCCTCCATCGCCGCCCACTACGGCTCGGTCAGCGTGGTCACCTTCTCCGTGGGCATCACCCTGCTCGGCCAGGAAAAACTCGACTTCGAGGGCTATCTCATCGTTTTCCTGGTGCTCCTGGAGATGCCTGCCCTGGTGCTGGGCGTCATCCTGGCCCGCTATGGCCAGGGTACGGTGCGTTGGGGCAAGCTCCTGCACGAGGTGTTCTTCGGCAAAAGCATTTATCTCCTGGCTGGCGGCCTGATCATCGGTTTCGTCGCAGGCGCCGACGGCATCAAGCCCCTGGACAAGCTGTTCTTCGATCTGTTCAAGGGTGTGCTGGCCCTGTTCCTGCTGGAGATGGGCCTGGTGGCGTCCACCCGCATCGCCGCCCTGCGGCAATACGGCGCCTTCCTGGCCGGTTTTTCTGTGCTGATGCCCATTTTCTCCGCCACCCTGGGCACGATTACCGGCTGGCTGCTGGGCTTCTCCGTGGGCGGCACCTTCCTCCTTGCCACCCTGTTCGCCAGTGCTTCCTACATCGCCGCCCCGGCGGCCATGCGCATCGCCGTGCCGGAGGCGAATCCGGCCTTGTCCATCGGCGCCTCGCTGGGCATGACCTTCCCGTTCAACATCTTCCTGGGCATCCCGCTCTATCTGTGGATGGCCCGTTTCATCCACCAAGGAGGCTGAGCCCATGGCAGCGCAAGACATGCTGCTCCTGACCATCCTGTCCGAGGCGGTGCTCGAGGACACCCTCATCGACGAGATCATGGCCTTGGGCGCCAAGGGTTATACCATCACCGAGGCGCGGGGCCGCGGCACCCACGGCGTGCGCTCCGGCAAGTGGAGCGCGGGGGGCAACATCCGCATCGACGTGGTCGGCGAACCGGATCTGTGCGACCGCATCGTCGCCCGCCTGCAGGCCCAGTATGAAAAGGACTATGGCCTGCTCATGTTCACCTGCCCGGTGCAGTTGCAAAACTGAGCCCAGGTACCGGCCGGCGGCATGGAAGCCCGTCCCGAGAACGATGTCCGCCTGGTTCCCGCCACCCCGGAGAACATCGCCCGCGCCACGGCCATCCTGGATGACGGCGGCTTGGTGGCCATGCCCACCGAGACGGTATACGGCCTGGCGGCCAGCGCCCGCAACGTGGCTGCCATCTCCCGGGTCTTCACGGCCAAGGGCCGGCCTGCCGACCACCCCCTCATCGTCCACCTGCCGGTGGGCGCGGATCTCGGGCAATGGGCGCGGGGGGTGCCCGCTGCGGCCCGAGACCTGGCGCGAGCCTTCTGGCCGGGATCCTTGACCCTGGTGTTGCCACGCCGGCCCGGGGTGGCCGACGTCATCACCGGTGGCCAGGACAGTGT
>CAZYEY010000083.1:0-3475 GCA_964646585.1 uncultured Thiobacillus sp.
CTGGGTGGGGCGGCAGCGTAGGAGGGGTAAAAGAGACACCCCATGGGCCGCAGCCAGGCCCGGCGGGGGCGCCGGGCCTGGCTGCGGCTCATGGGCCTGGCTGGGTCCGACGTGAAGGGGGCGGAGCGGGGCGGGCGGCTGGCGGACAGTGTCGCCCTGGCGGCGCCCATGGACGGCGTGGTCATGGAGGTGCCGGCGGTGGTGGGCGCCCGGGTGGAAACCACCGCGCCCCTGCTGCGCCTGGCCCGGCTGGATCCCCTGTGGCTGGAAATCCAGGCCCCCGCCGAGGTGGCGGCCCTGGTGAAGACGGGCCAGGGCGTGAGCGTGCCCGGCACCGCCGCAAGGGGCAGCGTGCTGTCCGTGGGCCGGGGCGTGAGCGAGGCCCAGACCGTGCCCATCCGGGCCCGGATCGGCAACAAGGATGGCCAGTTGCGCCTCAACCAGAGTGTGTCCGCCCGGCTGGAAGGGGTGGCCGGCTCCCGCCAGTGGCGGGTTCCGGTGAAGGCCATCGTGCGCCAGGCCGGCCAGAACTGGGTGTTCGTGGAACGGCCCGGCGGATTCGAGCCGGAGCAGGTCAAGGTGCTGTCGCAATCGGCCCAGCAGGCAGCCATCGACGGCCCCTTCAGCGGCGAGGAGAAGATCGCCGTGGAAGGCGTGGCGGCGCTGAAGGCCGCCTGGCAGGGGGAATGACGTGCTGCCCCGGCTGACCGAGTTCGCTCTCACCCAGCGTCTGCTGGTCCTGGGCCTGACCCTGCTGCTGGCGGTGGCGGGAATCCAGGCGTGGCGCGGCCTCCCCATCGATGCCTTCCCGGACGTGTCCACCACCCAGGTGAAGCTCATCCTGAAGGCGCCGGGCATGACCCCGGAGGAGGTGGAGACCCGCATCGCCGCCCCCATCGAGATGGAGATGCTGGGCATCCCCAGGCAGCGGATCCTGCGTTCCGTCTCCAAGTACGGGCTCACCGACGTCACCATCGACTTCGAGGACGGCACCGACATCTACTGGGCCCGGCAACAGGTGGCGGAGCGCCTCAGCGCCGTCCTGGGCGAGCTGCCGGCCGGCGTCAGCGGCGGCCTGGCTCCCATCACCACGCCCCTGTCGGAAATGTTCATGTTCACGGTGGAAGGCGGCCACCTCTCCCTGGCCGAGCGCCGCGCCCTGCTGGACTGGGTGATCCGGCCCAGGCTGCGCACCCTGCCCGGCGTGGCGGACGTGAATGCCCTGGGCGGATTCGTGAAGACCTACGAGGTGGCCCCGGACAACGCTGCCATGAGCGCCCGGGGCGTCACCCTGGCGGAGCTGCGGGATGCCCTGGAAGCCAACAACCGTAATGACGGCGCCGGCCGCCTGACGGAAGGCGAGGAAGTGTGGCTGGTGCGGGTGGAGGGCGCGGTGAGGAGCCTGGACGATCTGGCCGGCATCGTGGTCAAGAACGTGGGAGGCGTGCCCGTGCGGGTGTCCGACGTGGCCCAGGTACGCCTGGGCGAGCTCACCCGCTACGGCGGCGTCAGCCAGGATGGCCGGGGCGAGGCCGTGGAAGGCCTGGTGCTGGGGCTGCGCGGCGCCAACGCCCAGCAGTTGGTGAAGGCAGTGAAGCAGCGCCTGAAGGAGATCGAGCCGGGCCTGCCAAAAGGCGTGACGGTGAAGCCCTTCTACGACCGCTCCGCCCTGGTGGAGCGGGCGGTGGGCACCGTGTCCAAGGCGCTCATGGAAGCCATCGTCCTGGTGCTGGTGTTGCTCTTCCTGTTTCTGGGGAACGTTCGCGCCGCCCTGGCGGTGGCCGTCACCCTGCCCCTGGCGGCCTTGGCCACCTTCCTGCTCATGGGGCGCTTCGGCCTGTCCGCCAACCTCATGAGCCTGGGTGGACTCGCCATTGCCATCGGCATGCTGGTGGATGGGGCCGTGGTGGTGGTGGAAAACATCGTGAGCCGCCTGTCGGCTCACGATGTTTCGGTGAAGGCTAATGCCGGGGCGTCGAGGGGGACGGGGCACAGGCTCCACGAGGTCTACCGGGCCGTGGCCGAGGTGGCCACGCCCACCGCCGCGGGGGTGCTCATCATCATGATCGTCTTCCTGCCCCTGCTGACCCTGGAGGGCCTGGAGGGCAAGCTGTTCATTCCCGTGGCCCTGACCATCGTCTTCGCCCTGGGGGCGGCCCTGCTGCTGTCCCTGTCCGTGGTGCCGGTGCTGGCCTCCTGGCTCCTGAAGCCGGGCAGCCACGGCGACCCCTGGCTGGTGCGCCAGGCCCTGCGCCTCTACACGCCCTTGCTGGACTTCGCCCTGGCCAGGACGAGGTTGGTGATGGCCGTCGCAGCCGGGCTCCTGGTGCTGGCGGCGGGCCTTTTCCCCTTCATCGGCAAATCCTTCATGCCCACCCTGGACGAGGGTGACCTGCTGGTGCAGTTGGAAAAGCTGCCTTCCATCAGCCTGGAGGAGAGCCTGGCCCTGGACCGCTCCGTGCAGCAGGCCATCATGAAACGGGTGCCGGAGGTGGCCGGGGTGGTGGCCCGGGCCGGCTCCGACGAGCTGGGCCTGGATCCCATGGGCCTAAACCAGACCGACTCCTTCCTGGTGCTCAAGCCCCGGGACCAGTGGCGCAGACCCGACAAGGACTGGCTCATGGAGCAGATCCGCCTGGTCATGGCGGATTTCCCCGGCGTCACCTATGGCTTCACCCAGCCCATCGACATGCGGGTCTCGGAGATGCTCACAGGCAGCCGGGGCGACCTGGCCATCAAGGTGTTCGGCGCCGACATCGCCACCCTCAACGCCCTGGCGGGCCAGGTGGAAACCCTGCTGGGCAGGGTGCCCGGCGCCCAGGACGTGTTCAGCCTGAAGAACGACGGCGTCCAGTACTTCCAGGTGGAAGTGGACCGCCTGGCCGCCGGCCGCCACGGCCTGTCCATGGATGACGTGTCCGCCTTCCTCAAGGCCCATCTGGAGGGGCTGCGGGTGGGCATCGTCCAGGAGGGCATCCAGCGCACGCCCCTGGTGGTGAGAGCGGGGGAGAACCTGCGCATGTCGCCGGCCCTGTTCGAATCCCTGCGCATTCCCACCGCCGGCGGCATCGCCATTCCCCTGCGGGAGGTGGCGAGGCTCAACCGCACCGAAGGGCCGGTGGCGGTGAACCGGGAGAACGCGGGCCGCTATGTCACCATCCAGTGCAACGTGGCCGGCCGCGATCTGGTGGGCTTCGTGGAGGAGGTGAAGGCCCGGGTGGCCCGGGAGGTGAAGCTCCCTGCCGGCTATCTGGTGGTCTACGGTGGCCAGTTCGAGGACCAGCAGCGCGCCGCCAGGCGGCTCATGCTGGTGGTGCCGGTGTCGCTCGCCTTGATCTTCCACATCCTGTTGACCACCTTCGTCTCGGTGCGGCAGGCGGCGATGGGGTTCGTCAACATCCCCTTCGCCCTGATCGTCGGGGTGTTCGCCCTGCTCATCTCCGGCGAATATCTTTCCGTCCCGGCGTCGGTCGGC
>CAZYEY010000084.1:0-5068 GCA_964646585.1 uncultured Thiobacillus sp.
ACGCCATCCTGGGCCGGGTGCGGCCCGGCGACATGGGCGTGTTCGAAGATGAGCATGAGCGTCCGGTGATTTAGGGTGGTGGGGGGGAACCCCCGCGCCGCTTGCGGGAAGCTTGGAGGGGGACATGCCTGGCGTGAACCGAAGTTTCCCTCTCCAGCCACTCCCACATGGGGCTGGGGCGTCCCGCGGTGGAATTACAGCGGTTCGCCCTTGGCGGCGGCGATGGCGGCCTCGTAGTTGGGTTCCTGCTTGATCTCGGGCACCAATTCCGAGTAGACCACCCTGTCGTTCTCGTCCAGGACGATGACGGCGCGAGCGGTCAGCCCGGCCAGGGGCGGGTCCATGATCATGACGCCGTAGTCCTTGTGGAAATCCCGGCCTCGCAGGGTGGACAGGGTGATGACGTGGTTGAGGCCCTCGGCGCCGCAGAACCGGTTCTGGGCGAAGGGCAGGTCGGCGGAGATGGTCAGCACGATGGTGTTGGGGATGGCGGCCACGGCTTCGTTGAACTTGCGGGCGGATGCCTGGCAGACCGGGGTGTCCAGACTGGGGACGATGTTCAGGATCTTGCGCTTGCCCCAGAAAGCCGACAGGGACACGTCCTTGAGATCCTTGTCCACCAGCATGAAGGAATGGGCGGCATCGCCCGGCCGGGGGAAGTTGCCGCCAACGGCGATGGGCTCGCCACCCAGGGTTACTGTTGCCATGTCTGTGTCTCCTTTGGTTGGGTCATTTGTACGCACAGGGCGGCGCTTCCCGGCGCCGGCTGAGGATACGTTCCAATTGTTGCGCGTATTGGGTGAGGTCGCCATCGGTCTTGGTCTCGGTGGCGCAGACCAGGATGCAGCCGGCCAGTTCGGGGTAGTCCGGCCCCAGGTCGTATCCCCCCAGGATGCCCTGGGCACGCAGGGCGCGCAGCACCTCGGGCACCGGGCTGCTTACCCGGATGACCGCTTCGTGGAAGAAGGGGGTCGGGAACACCCTTTCCACGCCGGGGATGGCAGTGAGCTTGTCCAGCAGCGCCCGGGTGTTGGCGTGGCTGCTCAACGCCACGTTCTTCAAGCCTTCCGGCCCCAGCAGGGCCATGTGGATGGTGGCGGCGGTGACCAGCAGGCCCTGGTTGGTGCAGATGTTGGAGGTGGCCTTGGAGCGGCGGATGTGTTGTTCCCGGGCCTGGAGGGTGAGGGCGAAGCCTTCCTTGCCGTCCAGGTCCACGGTGCGGCCCACGATGCGGCCGGGCATCTGGCGCACCAGGGCCTGGCGGGCGGTCATGAAGCCGAAGTAGGGGCCGCCGGAGGACAGGGGCACGCCCAGGGGCTGGCCGTCGCCGACGCAGATGTCGGCGCCACGGGGTTGCGCGCCTTCACCCCAGGTTCCGGGAGGCTTCAACAAGGCCAGGGCGAGCGGATTCACCACCGCGATGGCCAGCATGTTGCGGGCGTGGGCCCGGTCGGTGAGGGCGTCCACCGGCTCCAGCACGCCAAAGAAGTTGGGCTGGGGAATGACCAGGGCGGCCGCCTCGCCGGCGACGGCATCCAGGGCCGCCAGGTCGGTGGCGCCGGTGGTGGGATCGTAGGGCACGGTGACCAGTTCGATGCCCTGGTTCTTCACCGTGCTGCGGGCCACCGCCAGGTAGCGGGGATGCACCGTGGCCGGCACCAGCACCCGGCGGATGCCCGCCTTGTTGGCCCGCACCGCCATGAGCACCGCTTCCGCCAGGGCCGAGGCGCCGTCGTAGAGGGAGGCATTGGACACGTCCAGGCCGGTGAGGCCGGCCATCATGGTCTGGTATTCGTAGAGGAGTTGCAGGGTGCCCTGGCTGGCTTCGGCTTGGTATGGGGTGTAGGCGGAGTAGAAC
Source organism: uncultured Thiobacillus sp. (assembly GCA_964646585.1). GTDB lineage: Bacteria > Pseudomonadota > Gammaproteobacteria > Burkholderiales > Thiobacillaceae > PFJX01. Next base: position 1,859 of record CAZYEY010000084.1, read on the forward strand.
TCGCCGCGGGTGACGATCTGCCAGACCGCCGCCGGAATGTGGTGCTCGTAGGCGCCGGCGCCGATGAAGGTGCTGTAGAAGCCGTCCTGGGCCGCGCGCCCGTGCATCAGGCGGGTGACGGCCATCTCCGAGAGGCCCTCGGGAATGCCCGGCAGGCCGCCGCAGTTGAGCTCGGCGGGAATCTCGTCGAACAGGGCGTCGGTGCTGGGCACGCCGATGCTGGCCAGCATGGCGGCGATGTCCGCCTGGGTGTGGGGGATGAAAGGCATGGGTGCCGCCGTCAGTGGGCTTCCGAAGCCACGAAAGCCTGGTAGGCGGCGGCGTCCATCAGGCCGTCCAGGTCGGCGGCGTCGTCGGGCTTGAGCCGGAACATCCAGGCGGAATAGGCGTCTTGGTTGATGCGCTCCGGGTTGCTTTCCACCTCGGCGTTGGCAGCCACCACCTCCCCGGCGATGGGGGCGTAGACGTCGGAGGCGGCCTTCACCGATTCCACCACGGCGCATTCCTCGCCGGCGGCGAGCTTGCGGCCCACGGTGGGATTCTCCACGAACACCATGTCGCCCAGCAGGTCCTGGGCATGGTGGGTGATGCCCACGGTCACCGTGCCGTCGGCTTCCAGGCGGGCCCATTCATGGGATTTGGCGTATTTCAGGTTGGCGGGGATGGTCATGCTGGTTCCTTTTCTGTTCAAACCAAGGCTTTGCCGTTGCGCACGAAGGGGTATTTCACCACAAGGGCTTTCAGACGTTTGTCGCGGATTTCCACTTCCACCGTGTCGCCCGGGCTGACCCCGGCGGGCACCCGGGCCAGGGCGATGGAGGCGTTGAGGGTGGGGGAGAAGGAGCCGCTGGTGATCTCGCCCTCGCCCCGGGGGGTGAAGACCTTCTGATGGCCCCGCAGCACGCCCCGGTCCAGGAGCTTCAGGCCCACCAGTTGCCTGTCCCGGGGCAGACGCAGCAGGGCATCCTTGCCGATGAAGTCCCGCCCGGACTTCAGATCCACGGTCCAGGCGAGGCCCGATTCCAGCGGCGTGGTGCTGGCGTCCATGTCCTGGCCGTAGAGGTTCATGCCCGCTTCCAGCCGCAGGGTGTCGCGGGCGCCCAGGCCGCAGGGCTTCACCCCGGCGTCCAGCAGGGCCTGCCAAAAGAAGGGGGCGGCCTTGGCCGGCAGCATGATCTCGAAGCCGTCCTCGCCGGTGTAGCCGGTGCGGGCCACGAACATGTCGCCCACCACCACGGCGTGGAAGGGCTTCAGGGGGGCGGCCAGCTCCCGGGTGCCGGGCATGGCCTGCCAGAGTTTTTCGGCGGCCAGGGGGCCCTGGACGGCGATCATCGCCAGATCCCGGCGCGGGGTGATGGCGAGGCCCGGCGCGAGGCGGTCGCGCTGGGTTTCCATCCAGGCCAGGTCCTTGTCGGCGCAGCCGGCGTTGACCACCAGCCGGAACCAGGATTCGTTGAGGAAGTAGACGATGAGGTCGTCCACCACGCCGCCGCCCTCGTGCAGCATGCAGGTGTAGAGGGCGCGGCCGGTGGTCTGCAGCTTGTCCACGTCGTTGGCCACCAGGGTGCGCAGGAAATCGCGCACGCCTTCGCCCTTCAGGTCCACCGGCAGCATGTGGGAGACGTCGAACATGCCGGCGCCGGTGCGCACCACGTGGTGCTCCTCGATCTGGGAACCGTAGTGGATGGGCATCTCCCAGCCGGAGAAGTCCACCAGCTTGGCGTTGGCCTCCCGGTGCTTGGCGTTGAGGGGGGTCCGTTTGAGCTCAGCCATGTTGGATTTCCTCGGCGTGGTAGGAACTGCGCACCAGGGGGCCGGCCTTGACCCAGGCAAAGCCCATGCGGCGCGCTTCGTTTGCGTAGTCGGCGAACTCTTCCGGCGGCACGTAGCGGGCCACCGGCAGGTTGTCCAGGGTGGGACGCAGGTACTGGCCCAGGGACAGGCGGGCCACCCCGGCGGCGCGCAGGTCGGCGAGCACCGCCAGCACTTCCGCCCGGGTTTCCCCCAGGCCCAGCATGAGGGCGGACTTGGCTTCCATGCCGGGCTGGCGGGCGGCCAGGGCGAGCAGGCCCAGGCTGCGCTCGTACTTGGCGCCCTTGCGCGCTTCCTTGTAGAGGCGCGGCACGGTCTCCACGTTGTGGCCCCAGATCAGGTCCCGCCGGGCCGGGTCGGGCAGGGCGGCCAGAGTCCGGTTGAACGCTTCGGCCGCCTGGGCCTGGACGTTGCGGAAATCCGGGGTGAGGAACTCCACCCCCATGTCCGGCTTGAGGCGGCGCAGTTGGCCCAGGGTGTCGGCGAAACAGCCGGCGCCGCCATCGGCCAGGTCGTCCCGGTTCACCGAGGTGAGCACCACGAAAGACAGCCCCAGGTCCAGGCAGGCTCGGGCCACCCGGCGGGGCTCGTCGGCATCGTTCCAGGTGGGGCGGCCGGTCTTCACCGAGCAGAAGGCGCAGGCCCGGGTGCAGGTGTCGCCCAGCAGCATGAAGGTGGCGGTGCCCCGGCTCCAGCATTCGCCCCGGTTGGGGCAGCGGGCTTCCTCGCAGACCGTGTGCAGGCCGTGGCCATGGACGGCGGCGGCGGTGCCGGGGTAGTGCCGCTCCCGGCCCAGGTTCTGGCGGATCCAGACGGGCATGCGGGTGGCGTTGGTGGGATGGGCTTGCAAAAGCGGGGCTCCGGTTGACAGACGGTGAACGGATCCGAATTCCATTCACCCCGCTGTCCTTGGTACCTGAGAGATTTGCCCCATCGGTGGCCGCGCGAGGCGGCGCTCTCCAGCGTTGCCCGATTCCCGCGGTCCTTCTGCCTGAGCGGTTGCGGGTGGCGTTGCGCCTTCGGCGGCCGGCTGGTCCGGCGCTCTCCCGCGAGAACGATGGCGAGGCGGAATATACCGGAGCGTCCACCGCCCCGGCAAACCTCAAGGATAGACGGGGCTCAGGGCGTAGCCGGTGGCGGCCAGGCTGCCGATGTCCAGGTCCAGGCGCACTTCCCTTTCGCTGCCGTCGGCCATGCCCGCGGCGATGGCGCTGCCCTCGGGGAGGTAGACCTGGGGCGGGAACAGCTTCTGGGCCACGGGGGCTTCCCGCACGTCGGTGAGGGTCAGGGCGATGTGGGGCCAGGCCTGGGCCTGGCCGGTGCGGTTGGTGAGCATGAAGCTGAGGCGCACCCGGGACTTCTGCTCCGGGTCATGTTCCAGGTTGGAAGCGGTGATGG
>CAZYEY010000085.1:0-5974 GCA_964646585.1 uncultured Thiobacillus sp.
CGCCTTGCCGGCCCCCACCGGCCGCACCCAGCCGGAACCGTCGTCGGCACGCAGGTGCCAGGTCAGGCCGTCAAGGCTGCTGGCGGTCGCCTCGCCCACGTCGACGTGCTGCGCCACACCCCGGTAGGGGTTGACGCGCCGCAGACCGTAATACTTGGGATACAAACCTTCTCCCGGCCCCCAGGCCCCGGTTCACAAACCGCGCAATCGCTTGCGCGCCTCATCCAGCAAATCGTCCACCAGTTCCTGGCCCGGCCCGGAGAAGGCGTCGTAACGGTCCTCCAGGACCTCGATGACATCCAGCAACTCGTCTCGGGTCTTGGCCCGGCGAAGGGTGTGCACCAGATCCATCAGCCACTGATCCTCGGCCATGTGCTTTGCCTCGTCACACTGATGTTGCAAACTTCGCGCAATCCACCCCGGGCGTCAAACATGAATTTCTGTTCCCAATGCGGCAGTCCCGTGCGCGTCGAAATTCCCCCCGGCGACAACCGCCCGCGCCATGTCTGTCCCGCTTGCGGCGCCGTCCACTACCACAACCCCAAGATGGTAGTGGGCTGCATCCCCGAATGGGAGGACAAGATCCTGCTCTGCCGCCGGGCCATCGAGCCCAAATACGGCCTCTGGACCCTGCCCGCCGGCTTCATGGAAAACGGCGAGACCACTGCCGAGGGCGCTGCCCGGGAAACCCTGGAGGAAGCCGGCGCCCGGGTGGAAATCCTGGGCCTCTACAGCATGATCAGCCTGCCGGACATCAATCAGGTCTACCTGGTGTTCCGCGCCAAGCTGCTGCATCTGGACTTCGCCCCCGGTGAGGAAAGCCTGGAAGCCACCCTATTTGGCGAGAACGAGATTCCCTGGGACGATCTGGCTTTCCCTACCATCCGTCGGACGCTGATGCATTACTACGCGGACCGGAAGAAGGGGGAGTACCCCATGCATATGGGGGAGATATTTCACAAGCCACGATAAGGCTTGATGTTCAAAAGAGCGCGACACAATTGAAAAGCCCGGTGGGGTCGCCACCGGGCGGATACGATTCTTTCGAATCTTATTGCAGCAACGGCTCTCACCCCGGATAGCTACAACGGGGGGGGATTATGGGGAGATAGTTCATGACAGACAAGCAGGCTTCATCCATCACTTTCGGTCTGGATATCGGCATCGCCTCGGTGGGCTGGGCGGTGCTGGCGCCTGATCGCATCGTCGCGCTGGGCGTTCGCGCCTTCGACAAGGCGGAAACCGCCAAAGAGGGGGAATCCCTCAACCTCGCCCGGCGTTCGGCGCGCCTCATGCGCCGCCGCCTGCAACGACGCGCCTGGAGACAGACCAAGGTGGCAAGGCTGTTGAAACGCGAGGGGCTGATCGGGGACGCGCGCTTCTTCCATGTACAGACACATGCCCCGATTTCACCCTGGCGGCTGCGAGTGGAAGGACTGGACCGCCTGCTCACGCCGGAAGAATGGGCGCGAGTGATCTACCACCTGTGCAAGCACCGGGGATTTCACTGGACCAGTCGCGCGGAGGAAAGAAAAGCGGGGGACGATGCCAAGGGTGAAGGTGGCAAAGTCAAGCAGGGTCTTGCAGCCACCCACCGATTGATGCAGGAAAAGGACTACCGCACAGCCGCCGAGATGGTATTGGCCGAATTCCCCGATGCCCAGCGCAACAAACAAGGGGACTATGGCAAGGCACTATCCCGCGTCTTGCTGGCGGATGAGCTGGGAACGCTGTTCGAGCACCAGCGCAAGCTGGGCAATCCCCACGCCGGAGACGCCTTCCAATCCACGATATTGGGGAATGGCGACCGCAAAACCGGTCTGTTCTGGTCGCAGAAACCCGCGCTCTCAGGTGAGAACCTGCTCAAGATGCTGGGCCGCTGCACGTTCGAAAAGGACGAATACCGCGCCCCGAAGGCCAGCTTCACGGCGGAGCGTCATGTTTGGCTGACCCGCCTGAACAACCTGCGGATCGTGGTCGATGGCGTCACCCGCCCCCTCAACGAAATGGAACGGCGGCTGGCCCTGCCTCTCCCCTACACCCAGGCAGGCGACCTCACCCACAAGCAACTACGCACGGCCCTGGTCAGGTCCGGACTGCTGGGCGAAGGCTTCAAATTCGCCAAATTTCCCTATGCCCAAAGTACCGATGGAAAGGCCAAAGACCCTGAAGCCGCCGTGCTGGTGAAACTCCCCGCCTGGCAGGAACTGCGCAAGCATCTGAAAGACCGGGGTCTGGAAACTGAATGGCAAGGCATCGCGGGCGCCGCCCAGGCGGGAAATCCGGAACTGCTCGATCAAATCGCATGGATTCTCTCGGTCTACAAGGACGACGCGGAAATCGAGCAGGAGCTCGCCAAACTGGGGCTTCCGGGCGGGAAAGCGATGGTGGACGCACTGTCGGAAATCAGCTTCGACAAATTCAGCAATCTCTCGCTCAAAGCGTTGCGCAAGATCGTTCCACACATGGAGGCCGGCCTGCGCTACGACGAAGCCTGCGAGGCCGCCGGCTATCACCATAGTCAGTTGTTCAAGGCTGGCGAGGGTGAAGAACGCCACCTGCCGCCGTTCTACTCGGGCCGCGACAAGAATGGCCGCATGGTGTTCAACGACGAGATGGACATCCCGCGCAACCCGGTGGTGTTGCGCGCGCTCAACCAGGCCCGGAAGGTCGTCAACGCCCTGATCCGTGAATACGGCTCGCCTGCTTCTGTCCATATCGAAATGGCACGGGAGTTGTCGAAGCCTTTCGACGAACGCAAAAAAATTGAGAAAGAGCAACTCGAATATCGGGAACGCAATGAAAAGGACAAAGCGCTGTTTCAAGAGCACTTCGGCCAGTCGCCAAAGGGCCAGGAGTTCGAAAAATGGCGTCTTTACCGGGAGCAGCAAGGCAAGTGCGCCTACTCCATCGAGCCCATCGACATCGAACGCCTGCTCGAACCCGGCTATGTGGAAATCGACCATGCCCTGCCCTATTCCCGCAGCTTCGACGACAGCAAGAACAACAAGGTCTTGGTGTTGGCGAAGGAAAACCGCGACAAGGGCAACCGCACTCCTTACGAATACCTGGAAGGCGCGGAAGGGAGTGAGCGCTGGCAGCGCTTCGCGGCTTACGTGGAAGGCAACAAGGCTTACCGCCTCGCCAAACGGACCCGGCTATTGCGCAAGAACTTCGGCGAGGAAGAGGCGCAAAACTTCCGCGACCGCAATCTCAACGACACCCGCTACATCTGCAAATTTTTCAAGAACTACGTGGAGCGTTATCTGAAGCTGGCCGAGAACAGCGAGTCCAAACGCTGTGTCGTGCTGTCCGGCCAGCTCACCGCCTTCCTGCGCGCCCGCTGGGGGCTGCTGAAAATCCGTGGCGATAGCGACCGGCACCACGCCCTGGATGCCGCCGTAGTGGCCGCATGTAGTCACGGCATGGTCAAGCGCCTCTCGGACTATGCGCGCGGCAAGGAACTGGAAGGCGTGCGCGATGGCTTTGTCGATCTGGAAACCGGCGAAATCGTGGATGTGGCGAAATACCACCGACTGAAAGCGCATTTTCCCGACCCCTGGCCTGGCTTCCGCCATGAATTGGAGACCCGCCTTTTCACCGACGACCCGGCTCGGCTACGCGCGGCCGTCGAAGGCTTGGGTACCTATCCCACCGAAGAATTGGATGCACTGAAGCCCCTGTTCGTCTCACGCGCTCCGCAAAGGCGGAATGGCGGCGCGGCGCACAAGGACACCATCTATGCCCAGCCGGCGCGGCTGAAATCCCAGGGCGGCGTTACCCAGAAGGTTCCCCTCGCCAGCCTGACGCTGAAGGATCTGGACAACCTCATCGACCCACATCGTAACGAGAAGCTCTATGCCGCCATCCGGTCCCGTCTCGAAGCTCACGGCGGCAAGGGCGACAAGGCCTTCCCGGCCAGCAACCCTCTACACAAGCCTGACCGCGACGGCAATCCCACCGGCCCCGTCGTGCGAACCGTCACCCTCGTGATCGACAAGCTATCCGGCATCCCGGTGCGTGGGGGCATCGCCAAGAACGACAGCATGTTGCGGGTGGATGTGTTCGCCAAAAGCGGGAAATTCCATCTGGTGCCGGTGTATGTGCATCACCGGGTAAATGGCCTGCCGAATCGGGCCATTGTGGCGTTCAAGGACGAAGCGGAATGGACGCTGATCGATGACAGCTTTGAGTTTCGTTTTTCGCTGTATCCAAATGATCTTGTGCGGATCAGTCTAAAAAATGAGCGTCACCTTGGGTACTACGCTGGCTGCGATCGTTCCACAGGTACTATGAGCCTATGGACTCATGACCGGAATCAGAAGGTCGGCAAGGATGGACTGATCCGCGGCATAGGGGTCAAAACCTGCCTCTCAATCGAGAAATTCCACGTCGATGTTCTCGGCAACCTCTACCCCGCCCCACCGGAGAAGCGTCGTGACCTGGCGTAGCGTGATGATCTCGCGCCCGGCCAAACTGCGGCGCGAGCATTTCTCCCTCGCCATCGAGCAGGATGAGACCGCCTTCGTGCCGTTCGAGGATATCGCCGTCATCGTTCTCAACCATCGGGAAATCACCCTCACCCATCCGGTGCTCTCGGCTTGCGCCGAATACGGCATCGGCCTATACGCCACCGGAGACAACCATCAACCCAGCGGCGTCTTTCTGCCCTTCCTGCAACATTCCCGCAGCACACGCATGTGGCGGCTGCAACAGGGCGCGTCCCGCCCTTTGGTGAAGCAGATCTGGGCCGCTTTGATTCGCCGCAAGATCGCCAATCAAGCCGCCTGCCTGCGCCTATGCGGAAAGGATGGCGAGGAACGATTGGATTCCTATGCGCGCCGCGTGCGCTCCGGCGACCCGGACCGGCTGGAAGGCCAAGCAGCGGCGTTCTACTTCACACACCTATTCGATGCCCACTTCGAACGTTCGCAACCAAGATGGAGCAATGCGGCCCTGGATTACGGATACGCCGTGTTGCGGGGTGTCATTGCGCGCGCCCTGGTGGCGCATGGCCTGCATCCCAGCATCGGGGTGTTCCATGCCAGCGAGCAAAATGCCTTCAACTTGGCCGATGATCTGATCGAACCTTACAGGCCCCTAGTGGATTCGCACGTCGTCAGACATCACCCCAAGGAAGACCGCGATGAACTGCTCCCGACCGACAAGGCTGCGCTGGTCGGCCTGTTGAACGTGGACGTAGGGATGCGACGCGGCGTGATGTCCACTCTGTCCGCCGCCGAGCAGACGGTGGAAAGCCTGGTCCGCGCGCTGGAAGACGGCGATGAGCAACTCATCGAGCTACCAACGCTGATCGGCCTCAACCAGCACCCCTCAGACGGTTAGCCATGAGCGCGGAAACGCGACGCCATATGCGCCTGCTCGTGTTCTTCGATCTGCCCGTAGTATCGCGTGCCGAGCGGCGAGCCTATAGCGTGTTTCGCCGATTTCTGCTCAACGACGGCTACGACATGATCCAGTTCTCGGTCTATGGCCGCATCCTCAATGGTTATGACGCAGAAGCAAAACATTTGAAACGCTTGGTGGACAACCTGCCTCCTGCAGGCTCGGTGCGTTGCCTGACAGTGACGGAGAAGCAATTTGCCAGCATGAAGCTGCTCGTCGGCTTGCCGCTATTTCAGGAAAAAAATGTCAAAGCCCAACAGATGCTGTTGTTCTAACCATGAAAATTTCAAAAAAAATTTCCCGCCCAGCTACGCCGGGCGGGAAATTGCGGGTGGCCAATTGTAGCTATCCGGGGTGAGAGAGGGAGCTACAACCGCGGCGCATGTGGTTCTACCCGTAGGAGAATTGTAGCTATCCGGGGTGAGAGAGGGAGCTACAACATTCCATGGCGGGACCGGCGCTCCGCCCTTATTGTAGCTATCCGGGGTGAGAGAGGGAGCTACAACGCGGACAGAAGTAGCCAAGCTAGCAAGGAAATTGTAGCTATCCGGGGTGAGAGCGGGAGCTA
>CAZYEY010000086.1:0-3362 GCA_964646585.1 uncultured Thiobacillus sp.
CGTTTGCCATCTTCGACATCCACGAACTCTGGCTGCTGGACCGGGAATCCGGCTTGCCCCTGGCCCTGCTGGCCACGGACCGGGGCATGACCCGGGGCAGTGAGCAGACCGAGGTGGAGTGGTATCCATTCGTCCTGTCCTACACCGGGTTTCGTTCCGATGCCCTGGCCCAGCGGGATGTCGTGAGCCGCCAGGCCGGGGACGGCCACAAGGATTTCCTTGCCCGCGTCGTCAACCAGGCCGCCCGGCCCCACCCCATGACCCAGTGGTTCGAGCGCGGTCAGGATGGCATCGGCCACGGTGAGCCCGGCCGCCGGCTGCCCCACGAGTGGCGGGGCCGGACCGTGGCCGCCGAGGACTTTCCCGAATTGCTGGTGCGGGAAAAGTGGAATACCCGACTGGAACAGTCGGTCATCAGCGACTATCATCGCTGGCTGGCGCCGCTGCTTTTGCTGTGGCCCCGCCTGAACCCGGAAACCCGGCGCCGCCTGGAATTGCAGGCCTGCGAGAATCCCGCCTGGCTGGCCCGGGTGGAGCGTCTGCTGCCCCCCCTGCTGGAACCGGAGCGGGTCCGGGCCGCCCTGGTGGCGGCGCGGCTGGAGGCGGCCCAAGGCCCCGGCGACGAAGCATTTCCGTGACACCTCAACGAAGCACATCATGCGTCCATCCCACATCGAAACCATCCTAGACCGCGAATTCGAGAGCTGCGCCTCGGGCCAACATACTCCCGTCATGTTGTGGGGGCCGCCGGGGGTGGGAAAATCCCAGATCATCGCCGGCATCGCCCGACGCCATGGTGTCCCCCTCATCGACCTGCGCCTGTCCCAGATGGAGCCCACGGACCTGCGCGGCATCCCTTTCCGCAAGGGCGACAACGTGGAGTGGTCGGTGCCCGCCATGCTGCCGGACGCCAAGCGCCACGGCCCGGCCGGCATCCTCTTCCTGGACGAGATCAACGCGGCCCCCCCCACGGTTTCGGCGGCGGCCTATCAGCTCATCCTGGACCGGCGGCTTGGGGAGTATGTCATCCCCGACGGCTGGGCCATCTTCGCCGCCGGCAACCGCCAGGGCGACCGGGGGGTCACCTACGCCATGCCTGCCCCCCTGGCCAACCGCTTCACTCACTACGAGGTGGAGCCCAACCTGGACGACTGGATTTCCTGGGCCTTGGGGGCCGGCATGGACCCACGCATCCTGGGTTTTCTGCGTTTCCGCCCGGACCTGCTCTTCAACTACGACGCTGCCCACAATCCCGTGGCCTTCCCCAGCCCCCGCTCCTGGGAATACGCCCATCGCGCCCTGCAAAAGTTCGGTGAGCGGCCGGACCTACTGTCCGACGCCCTCCAGGCCTGCGTGGGCCAGGCCTGCGGCGTGGAGCTCAAGGCATTCATCGACAACCTGGAAAACCTGCCGGATATCGACGGCATTCTGGACGGCAGCGTGGCCGACGTGCCCAAGGGCATCGACCTGCAGTACGGCGTCGCTGCCGCTCTGGTGCGGCGGGCCAAGGAGTCCGCCGGGGAGGGTGAAAAAGGCGTGGCCAAGCTCTCCAACATTCTTAGGTACGCACGCCGCTACCCCCAGCGGGAGATGGGGGTCATGCTGGTCACCGACCTGCATCGGGCGGTGGGCAAGCCCCTGTTCGCCGTGCCCGAGTTCGTGGATTGGGCCAACAGCGTGGCCGAGTTGATGCTCTACGACTTCAAGCCCAGCGCCTGAGGGCGATTTCATGCATGACCTGAAGGTGCTGGAAACCAAGCTGGCCGCCGCCCGTACCCGGCTGATCCTGGAAAAGCCGTTTCTCGGCGCCCTGGTCATGCATCTGCCTTTGAAGGCGTCCGATGCCCAGTGGTGCAAGACCACGGCCACCGACGCCCGCAATTTCTATTTCAACCCGGCCTACATCGCCCGCCTGACCCTGGAGCAAACCCAGTTCGTGCTCGCGCACGAGGCCATGCATTGCGCCTTGTCCCACTTCGCCCGCCGCAACCATCGCCAGAAGCACCGCTGGGACGTGGCCTGCGACTACGCGGTGAACATGATCCTCGACGAGGAGCGTATGCAGCCCCCGGACAACGCCCTCATGAGCGCCAGCTACCGCGGCCTGACCGCGGAGGAGATCTATCCGCTGCTGCACGAGGACCCGCCCGAGGAGACCCAGGACACCCATCTGTTCGACAACAGTGACAGCGAGGGCAGCGAGGGTTCGCCGGAAGAGCAGGAACAGGACGGTCGGGGTCAGGAGAACGAATCCGAGCGGGAGGAGCGGAACGAGGTGGGCAGCCCTGAAAGCTCTGAGGGGGGCGAAGGCGAATCCGGGCAAGTCAGCGAGCAGGACAGGCCACCTCCACCCCCCGCCGACCCGGACAAGCTGGACGAGCAGTGGAAGAGCCGGCTCGCCGCCGCCGCCCAGGCCGCCCGCCAGGCTGGCAAGCTGTCCCAGTCCCTGATGCGCTTCGTTGATGCTCTGCTGGCGCCCCAATTGCCCTGGCGTGCCCTGCTGGCCCGCTACATGATGAACGTGGCCCGGGACGACTACAGTTTCCAACGCCCGTCCCGCCGTGAAGGCGAGGCCCTCATGCCGCGTCTTGGCAGCCAGGGCGTCAACGTGGCCGTGGCCCTGGATACCAGCGGCTCGGTTACCCAGGAGGAACTCCAGGCTTTCCTCAGCGAGATCGACGCCCTCAAGGCCCAGGTGCGGGCGGAAGTCACCCTGCATGCCTGCGACGACAAGCTGGACCCGGCCGGGCCCTGGAAATACGCCCAGTGGGAGACCATCGTCCTGCCCGAGAAACTGTCCGGCGGTGGTGGCACGGATTTCCGTCCGGTGTTCGACTGGGCGCGTCGGGAGAGCTTCGCGCCGGACCTTCTGGTCTATTTCACCGATGCGGAAGGCAAGTTTCCCGATCTGGAGCCGGGATTCCCCGTGGTCTGGTTGGTCAAGGGCAAGGCGCCGGTGCCTTTCGGGGTTCGGATCCAATTGAACTGAATATGATCTGGCTCATGACCAAAGCCTGGAATTCGTGTCATTGTTCGACTTCGTCTATTGTTCGTTTGTATTGCGTGAACTAGGCCGAAAGTATCAGGTTCAGGTGTGCACCTCTTGGGCCTGATGGACGTTTTTATAAGCGCTCGTTGAATGTCATCGTGACCGGCTGCAAAGCTGGAACGGGCATAACCTGGAACCAACGTTTATGGAGATTTGCATGAACAATCTGCGCAGGAACGTACTGAAGGGTGCTGGAGCTGCTGGCGCCGTCGGTGTAGCGGTGATGGCTGGGCTGCTGAAGCCTGGCATGGCGCTGGCCGAGTGGAACAAGGCTGGTTTTGAGGCGAAGGATCTGAACGCTGCCCTGGCGTCG
>CAZYEY010000087.1:0-7364 GCA_964646585.1 uncultured Thiobacillus sp.
CGCTCCCGGCGGTAACTGATGTGTGGGAAAGCGACTTGCTGCTGATCGGCTAGGGCGTCCCGCACTTACGGCTCGACGACTGGTTACCGCCCTCCGGCGGGCCATTGCGAGCATCGATGTGCTGCAACGATTTCTGGAACATTCGCGAAGGCAAGAGGGACCGGGCCTACCCCTTCGCAGACTGGGAAGCCACCTGGAACACGAAATGGCTGACGCTGCTCGGCATCCGCATCGGGTCCGTCAAATCCGATACCGGACAGGTCCAAGGTTACAGCAACGTCTATTCCGGCGACGTGAACCTGTTCAACGCGCGCGACCATTTCCGCAAGGACCATCACCTGGACTGGACCGCGCTGGCACGCTACGCGCCGGATGCGAGGCAGACCTACGAGGCCGGTCTGGCGCGCAAGACCCGCTCGCCCAACCTCTATGAGCGCTACCCGTGGTCCTACAATTCCATGGCGGCGTTGATGAACAACTTCGTCGGCGATGGCAATGGCTACATCGGCAATCCCGACCTGAAGCCGGAAGTCGCCCACACCCTGAGCGCAAGTGGCGACTGGCACGATGCCAACAAGGACAAGTGGAATTTCAAGGCGACGGCTTATCTGACCCATGTGCAGGACTTCATCGACGCCCGGCGCTGCACCCCCAGCATGAACAGCCAATGCACCGCTGGAAACGCCACGACCACCACCAGTTACGTGAAGCTGCAGTACGTGAATCAGACGGCGCGGCTCTATGGCTTGGACCTCTCCGGCAAGGCGGAACTGGGGCGCATCGAAGGCGTCGGCAGTTTTGCGGTCAGCGGCCTGGCGAGCATCGCCCGCGGCGAGAATCGCACCACGGGTGACAACCTGTATCACATGATGCCCCCCAACCTGAAGCTGGCGTTGATTCATCGTGTCGGCGGCTGGACCAACACCATCGAAGCCCAGATGGTGGATGCCAAGGAACGTGTCTCGCGGGTCAGGAATGAAATGGTCACGCCCGACTACACGCTGATCAACATCCGCAGCAGCCATGAATGGAAGCACGCGCGCCTCGACATCGCGCTGGAAAACGCGCTCAACAAGTTCTACCTGCTGCCGTTCGGTGGCGCCTATCTCGGCCAAGGCAACACCATGACGATCGGTGGCGTTCCCTGGGGCATGAACGTGCCGGGCCGCGCACGCTCGCTCAACGTGGCCCTGAACCTGCGTTTCTGACCGGCGCCGGCCCAGGCCTGTCCCAGAAACCGCCGCCGGAAGAGGCCGTTGAATGCGTCCCCGGGGCGCTGCGGTGGACGCGGCTGGCGTGTGGGGTCAAAAAAACCGCATCGATAAATCCACCGCCCGCACGTGCTTGGTGAGGGCGCCGATGGAGATGCGATCCACGCCGGTTTCGGCGATCTCCCGCAAGGTTTGGAGATCGATGCCGCCGGAGGCTTCCAGCTGGGCCCGGCCGGCGGTCAGGGCCACGGCCCGGCGCATGTCCGCCAGGGTGAAGTTGTCCAGCAGGATCAGCCGGGCGCCGGCGGACAGGGCGGCTTCCAGCTGGTCCAGGGTCTCCACCTCGATTTGCACGGCCACGCCTTCGCCGGCCAGGCGGAAGGCCGCCTCCAAGGCAGGACGGATGCCGCCGGCGGCAGCGATGTGGTTTTCCTTGATGAGGATGCCGTCGAAGAGCCCGATGCGCTGGTTCTCGCCGCCGCCGCATTTCACCGCGTATTTCAGGGCGAGCCTAAGCCCCGGCAGTGTCTTGCGGGTGTCGTAAACCTTCGCCCGGGTGCCGGCCACCACATCCGCGTATCGCCGGGTTTCCGTGGCCACGCCGGACAGGGTTTGCAGGAAGTTGAGGGCGGGGCGCTCCGCGGTGAGCAGGGCCCGGGCGGGGCCTTCGACTTCGCACAGGGTCTGGCCGGCGTGGATGCGGTCGCCGTCGGCGGCCTGCCAGGCGATGCGGGTGTCCGGGTCCACCTGGCGCAAGCAGGCCTCGAACCAGGCGGTGCCGCACAACACGGCCTCTTCCCGGGTGATGACCCGGGCCCGCGCCCGGGTGCCGGCGGGGATGAGCCGGGCGGTCAGGTCGCCTTCCGGCCCCTGTCCTCCCAGGTCTTCTTCCAGGGCGGCGCGGACGTTGGCTTGGATGGCGGCAGCGGGGGGCGTATTCATGGCCGGATTGTAAATGCCCCTGTCGGGACAGTTGAAATCGTCGTCGGCTTCCCCATCTGGGAGTCAGTCAACCAATTCGGGAGCATTTCATGCGCTTCGACAAACTCACCACGCCCTTCCAGTCCGCCATCCAGGATGCCCAGAGCCTGGCCCTGGGCAACGACAACGCCTACATCGAGCCGGTGCATCTGCTGGCCGCCCTCATCAACCAGGAAGGCGGCTCCGCCCGGCCCATCCTGCAGAAGGCCGGCGTGCGCCTGCCCAGCCTGGTGGCGGGCCTGCAAACGGCCATGAACCGCCTGCCCAAGGTGGAGGGCACGGGGGGCGAGATCCAGCCCTCCAAGGAGCTCGTCAACCTGTTCAACCTGACCGACAAGGAAGCCACCAAGCGGGGCGACCAGTACATCGCCAGCGAGTTGTTCCTGCTGGCCGCCGTGGACGACAAGGGCGAGGCAGGCCGCCTGCTGAAGGAGAATGGCGCTAACCGCAAGGCCCTGGAAGCGGCCATCAGCGAAGTGCGCGGCGGCGAAGGGGTGGACAGCCAGGAGGCCGAGGGGCAGCGCCAGGCCCTGGCCAAGTACACCCTGGATCTCACCGAGCGGGCCCGTCAGGGCAAGCTGGACCCGGTGATCGGCCGGGACGACGAGATCCGCCGTGCTATCCAGGTCTTGCAGCGGCGCACCAAGAACAACCCGGTACTCATCGGCGAACCTGGCGTGGGCAAGACCGCCATCGTCGAGGGCCTGGCCCAGCGCATCGTCAACGGCGAGGTGCCGGAGACCCTCAAGAACAAGCGCGTGCTGGTGCTGGACATGGCGGGCCTGCTGGCCGGCGCCAAGTACCGGGGCGAGTTCGAGGAACGCCTGAAGGCCGTGTTGAAGGAGGTGGGCCAGGACGAAGGCCGCATCATCCTGTTCATCGACGAGCTGCACACCATGGTGGGGGCCGGCAAGGCGGAAGGCGCCATGGATGCCGGCAACATGTTGAAGCCCGCCCTGGCCCGGGGCGAGCTGCACTGCATCGGCGCCACCACCCTGGACGAATACCGCAAGTACATCGAAAAGGATGCCGCCCTGGAACGCCGCTTCCAGAAGGTGCTGGTGGACGAGCCTTCCGTGGAGGCCACCATCGCCATCCTGCGTGGCCTGCAGGAGAAGTACGAGCCGCACCACGGCGTGGACATCACCGACCCGGCCATCGTCGCCGCCGCGGAACTGTCCCACCGCTACATCACCGACCGCTTCCTGCCGGACAAGGCCATCGACCTCATCGACGAGGCTGCCAGCCGCATCAAGATGGAGATCGACTCCAAGCCCGAGGCCATGGACAAGCTGGATAGGCGACTGATCCAGCTCAAGATCGAGCGGGAGGCGGTGAAGAAGGAGAAGGACGAGGCCAGCAGGAAGCGCCTGTCCCTCATCGAGGACGAGATCCGCAAGCTGGAGCGCGAATACGCCGACCTGGAGGAGGTGTGGAAGGCCGAGAAGGCCGTGGTCCAGGGGTCCGCCCACGTGAAGGAGGAAATCGACCAGCTGCGCGCCCAGATGGCCGAGCTGCAACGCAAAGGCCAGTTCGACAAGGTGGCCGAGATCCAGTACGGCAAGCTGCCCGCATTGGAGGCGCGCCTGAAGCAGGCCGAGGCCGGCGAAGGCAAGACCGAGTTCAAGCTCCTGCGCACCCAGGTGGGGGCCGAGGAGATCGCCGAAGTGGTCTCCCGCGCTACGGGCATCCCCGTGTCCAAGCTGGTCCAGGGCGAGCGGGACAAGCTCCTGGCCATGGAAGAGCGCATCCACCAGCGCGTGGTGGGCCAGGACGAGGCCGTGCGCCTGGTGTCTGACGCCATCCGCCGCTCCCGGGCGGGTTTGAGCGACCCCAACCGGCCCTACGGCAGCTTCCTCTTCCTGGGCCCCACCGGCGTGGGCAAGACCGAGCTGTGCAAGGCCCTGGCCGAGTTCCTGTTCGACAGCCAGGACCACCTCATCCGCGTGGACATGAGTGAGTTCATGGAGAAGCACTCCGTGGCCCGGCTCATCGGCGCGCCCCCCGGCTACGTGGGCTACGAGGAAGGCGGCTACCTCACCGAAGCCGTGCGCCGCAAGCCCTACAGCGTCATCCTGCTGGACGAGGTGGAGAAGGCCCATCCGGACGTGTTCAACGTCCTGCTGCAAGTGCTGGACGACGGCCGCATGACCGACGGCCAGGGCCGTACCGTGGACTTCAAGAACACCGTCATCGTCATGACCAGCAATCTGGGCTCCCAGATGATCCAGAGCATGGCCGGCGACGACTACCAAGTCGTCAAGCTGGCGGTGATGGCGGAAGTCAAAACCTACTTCCGCCCCGAGTTCATCAACCGCATCGACGAGGTGGTGGTGTTCCACAGCCTGGACGAGGCGCATATCGCCAACATCGCCCGCATCCAACTCCATTACCTGGAGGAACGCATTGCCAAGATGGATATGAAGCTGGAAGTGTCCGATGCGGCCCTGCGGGAACTGGCCAAGGCGGGCTTCGATCCGGTATTCGGCGCCCGGCCCCTCAAGCGGGCCATCCAGCAGGAGATCGAGAACCCCCTGGCCAAGGAGATCCTCGCCGGGCGCTTCGCCCCCAAGGACATCATCCGCGTGGACGCGGTGGACGGCCGCATCGTCTTCGAGCAGGTGATGGAGGCGGAGGTGGTGTGACGCCGCTGGGCGGGTGGGCTGCTATGCTGGGCCGCCCGCCCGCCGCCGGGGAAACAAAGAAAGGACGGGTGCATGCGCGTGGTCGGCAACGCCCAATGGCAGGAATTCGCCGCCAGCCCACTGGAAGCCTTGGAGCGCGGCGCGCGTCTGGATACCCTGGTCCGCCTGCCCGGCATGCCGGATTTCCTGCCACGTGGCGTGTGTCGGGATCCCCACGTCTACTTTGCGGCCATGGACGAGGAAAAAGCGCGCCAGTGTCAGGCCTGGATGCGGCCAGGGAGATGGACCCCGCCTGGTTCGGCCGGGAAGCCAACGGGTCCGAGGTGGAAAACATCCGCATCGCCAACCGCATCGACATCCTGTTCGAGGTGAACGGCGAGACCCACGAGTCTTTGCAGCCCCATGTCCGGGCGCTGGAACTGGAGAGGGTGGCCATTCCCGTCCTGGACATCGACGGCCTGCTCCTAAGGGTGCTGGACGATGGCTGCTGAACGACGGCCAGATGACCTGCAACCTCGGGCCGCCACGGTCATGTCATCGGCCAGCCCATGGCTGCAAGCCACCCCCACAATTGGACTGGTCATCACAAGGTTTTCTTGACGAACATAATCAAACAATCAAGAATATCATTATGAAATCCAATTACCGCGACGTCATCCCACCGGAGTGGCAGGCCGTTTCCCGGGTTTTCACCGCCCTGGGCGATGAGCATCGCCAGCGCATCCTGTTGCTATTCGAGCCGGGGGAGCGGCTCAACGTCGGCCAGATCGCGGAGGTCTCCACGCTGACCCGCTCCACCGTTTCGCATCATCTGAAGATATTGCGCGATGCAGGGGTGCTGCGTTCGGAAAAGATCGGCAAGGAAGTGTGGTTCTGGATCGATCGCGACTGGATCCTGACGGTGTTCGCCAACGTGGCCGATCACATCCGCCGCACGACGTAGTTTTTTTGTCATTCATATCGAAACATCTAGTCATTTGATCTTGATTATCTACGGTACGGGGAAGGGGAAACGGCCATGAAAGGACTGTTGCGTGGACTGCTGCGTCAACTGGCCAGACTGCTGTTCGGCGTGCGCGTGCATGGCGATACCGGCGCGCTTTCCGCGCCACGCCTGCTCATCGTCGCCAACCACGAATCCTTTCTCGACGGCGTGTTGCTGGGTCTGTTCCTGCCGGTCGATCCGGTGTTCGTGGTGCATTCCTACGTGGCGCGGCACGGCCTGTTCCGGCGCATCCTGTCCCTGGTGGACTATCTCGCGGTCGATCCCACCAGCCCCATGGCCATGAAGCAGGTCATCCGCCTGGTGGAGAGCGGCCGGCCGGTGGTGATCTTTCCGGAGGGGCGCATCACCGTCACCGGCAGCCTGATGAAGGTCTATGACGGCCCGGCCTTCGTCGCGGCGCGCACCGGCGCCCGCATCGTGCCGGTGCGCCTGGACGGCACCGCGCGCTCGCTGTTCGCCCGCGTGTCGGGCAAGGCGCCGCGCCGCTGGTTTCCGCGCATCAGCCTGCATGTGCTGCCGGCCACCGCCATCCCCATGCCGGCGGCGGACCTGCCCAAGGAGCGGCGCCGGCTGGCCGGCGAGGCCATGCGCCGGCTGATGCAGGACATGCTGTTCGCCTCCCGTCCGCGACAAACCTTGTACGCGGCGTTGTGCGACGCCATGGAGACCCATGGCCGCGATCACCGCCTGCTGGAGGACATCAGGCAGGTGGAATACAGCTACGGCGATCTGCTGAAGATGGCCTTGATGCTGACGCGCCTGGTGGAACGCGCCGCGCCGGAGGTCATGCCCGGCGACCGCATCGGCCTGCTGCTGCCCAACATGGCGCCGACCCTGGGCCTGCTGTTCGGCCTGTCGGCGCGCCGCCGCGTGCCGGCCATGCTCAACTACACCGCCGGCAGCGATGGCCTGCAGGCCGCCTGCGATGCCGCCACGCTGCGGGTGGTGGTGACCAGCCGCGCGTTCGTGACCCAGGCGCGGCTGGCCGATCGGCTGGCCGCCCTGCGCGGCGTGCGCCTGCTGTATCTGGAAGACCTGAAGGACGCCATCACCCTCGGCGACAGGCTGTGGCTGGTGCTGTGGGCCTTGCGCCTGCCGCGTGCCTTCGAGCTGCCGGTCACGCCGGAGGCGCCGGCGGTGGTGTTGTTCACCTCGGGCTCGGAGGGCAGCCCCAAGGGGGTGGTGCTGCCGCACCGGGCGCTACTGGCCAACGTCGCCCAGGTGCGCGCGGTGATCGACATCTCGGCCAACGACAAGGTGCTCAACGCCCTGCCCGTCTTCCACTCCTTCGGCCTGACCGGCGGCGCGCTGCTGCCGCTGCTCAGCGGCGCCGCGGTGTTCCTGTATCCCTCGCCGCTGCACTACCGCATCATCCCGGAACTGGCCTACGACCGGGGCTGCACGGTGCTGTTCGGCACCAGCACCTTCCTGGCCAACTACGGCAAGTTCGCCCACCCTTACGATTTCTTCCGCCTGCGCTATGTCATCGCCGGCGCCGAGAAGCTGGCCGAGCCGGTGCGC
>CAZYEY010000088.1:0-6503 GCA_964646585.1 uncultured Thiobacillus sp.
GGTTCCAACTGTTCGAAGACGGTATTCATGGCAGGGGGCGGCAAGGTTCCAGGCCCCGATTATCCTCTCGCCGCCCCGGCTCCATCACCAACCCAGGTACTTGAGATGGCTGCCGCAGCCGTGCTTGCAGTCGGAGGCGCCAAAGCCGGGTACCGGCAGGGCACCCGCCGTGGCCTGATTCAAGGCGCACTCGGCCGTGCCGGAACGGACCACTTCCGTCACCACCACGCCAGGGGCGGCGAGCAGGTAGTCGATGTGCCAGCGTAGCGCCTTCTCCCTGCGCAAATGGCGGGCGATCCGGGCCTCGAAGTGGCGCCGGGCCGAGCCGGTGTAGACGTAGGTTCCGGCGGGGAAATCGAACTCGCCCAGACGGCCGATGGACAAGCGCAGGGCCTGCCCGACGCGGATGCGCAACTGGTAGGTGGTGAAGGCGGGGATGGCCATGCCAAGGGCGCTCCCGGTTTCCATCGTCAGTTTCGGGGAATAGCCGATGCGGTGTTGGGGAACCCCAGCGGGACATGCCCGGCGTCAGCGGCTGATGGGCTTGTAGCGAATCCGCTTGGGCTTGGCGCCTTCCTCGCCCAGGCGGCGCTTCTTGTCCGCCTCGTATTCCTGGTAGTTGCCGGCGAAGAACTCCCAGTGGGAATCCCCCTCGCAGGCCAGGATGTGGGTGGCGATGCGGTCCAGGAACCAGCGGTCGTGGCTGATGACCAGCACGCAGCCGGCGAACTCCAGCAGGGCGTCTTCCAGGGCCCGCAGGGTCTCCACGTCCAGGTCGTTGGAGGGCTCGTCCAGGAGCAGCACGTTGCCCCCCTGGATCAGGGTCTTGGCCAGGTGCAGGCGGCCGCGCTCGCCGCCGGAGAGCTGGCCCACGATCTTGCCCTGGTCCGCCCCTTTGAAATTGAAGCGGCCCAGATATGCCCGGGAGGGCATCTCAAACTTGCCCACGGTGAGGATGTCGCGGCCTTCGGCGACGGCGTCGAATACGGTCTTGTCGTCCGGCAGGCCCTCGCGGCTCTGGTCCACGGAGGAGATCTTCACCGTCTGGCCGATGACGATCTGGCCGGCATCCGGCTGTTCCCTGCCCTGGATCATGCGGAACAGGGTGGACTTGCCGGCGCCGTTGGGGCCGATGATGCCCACGATCGCCCCAGGGGGGATGGAGAAGGAGAGGTTGTCGATGAGCAGCCGGTCGCCGAAGGACTTGGACACGCCCTTGAACTCGATGACCTGGTCCCCCAGGCGCTCCCCCGGCGGGATGAAGATCTCCTGGGTCTCGTTGCGCTTCTGGTATTCGTAACTGTTCATTTCCTCGAAGCGGGCCAGACGCGCCTTCGACTTGGCCTGGCGGGCCTTGGGGTTCTGGCGCACCCATTCCAGTTCCTGCTTCATGGCCTTCATGTGGGCGTCGATCTGCTTCTGTTCCTGCTCCAGGCGGGCTTCCTTCTGTTCCAGCCAACTGGAGTAGTTGCCCTTCCAGGGGATGCCGTGGCCCCGGTCCAGTTCCAGGATCCATTCGGCGGCGTTGTCCAGGAAGTAGCGGTCGTGGGTGACGGCGATGACGGTGCCGGGAAAGCGGGTGAGGAACTGCTCCAGCCATTCCACGGATTCCGCGTCCAGGTGGTTGGTGGGCTCGTCCAGCAGCAACATGTCAGGCTTGGACAGCAGCAGCTTGCACAAGGCCACGCGGCGCTTCTCGCCGCCGGAGAGGTTTCGGATGAGCGCGTCCCAGGGCGGCAGGCGCAGGGCATCGGCGGCGATCTCCATCTGGTGCTCGGCATCGGAACCCGAGGCGGCGATGATGGCCTCCAGGCGGGCCTGCTCCTCGGCCAGGCGGTCGAAGTCGGCGTCGGGCTCGGCGTAGGCGGCATACACCTCCTCCAGCTTCTGCCTGGCCTGCATCACCTCCCCCAGGCCCGCTTCCACCTCTTCCCGCACGGTCTTGTCCGGGTCCAGCTGGGGCTCCTGGGGCAGGTAGCCCTGGGTGATGCCGGCCAGGCGCTGCACCTCGCCGTCGTATTCGGTGTCCACCCCGGCCATGATCTTCAGCACCGTGGACTTGCCGGCGCCATTGAGGCCCAGCAGGCCGATCCTGGCGCCGGGGAAGAAGGACAGGGAGATGTCCTTGATGATCTGGCGCTTGGGGGGAACGATCTTGCTCACGCGGAGCATGGACATCACGTATTGGGCCATGGCGTTTCAGTCGGTGTGTTGAGGTTCGTGATCGGGCGAGGGTAGCGGAAGCTCAGGCTGAAATGGCTTCCAGGGCAGCCTGCTGTTCCAGCCATTCCGCTTCCAATTGTTCCAGTTCCCGGGTGATTCGTGCCTGTTCGTACAGGGCCTGCTTGAGGGCATCCCTGTGGTTCTCGGCATAGAGGGCGGAATCGGCCAGTTGGGCGTCCAGATCGGATTTGCGGGCGTGGAGCCGATCCATGAGTTCTTCCAGGCGCCTGATGCGGGCCTCGATGGGCTTGCGCTGACTGGACAGGCGCTGGCGGGCCTCGGCTTCCCGGCGTTTCTGCTCCTTGCGGTCCAGGTTCTCCCGGGGGAGCTCGGCTTTGGCCGGCGTATGGGCAGAGGCGGTTTCCGGCTTGGCCAGCTTGGTCTTGAAGAGCCAGTCCCGGTAGTCGTCCAGGTCGCCGTCGAAGGGTTTCAGGCCGCCGTCGGCGACGATGAGAAATGCCTCCGTGGTGGCCCGCAGCAGGTGGCGGTCGTGGGAAACCAGGACCAGGCTGCCCTCGAACTGGGCCAGGGCCACGGTGAGGGCCTCCCGGGTCTCCAGGTCCAGGTGGTTGGTGGGCTCGTCCAGCAGCAGCAGGTTGGGGCGCTGCCAGACGATGAGGGCCAGGGCCAGGCGCGCCTTCTCCCCGCCGGAGAAGGGGGCGATGGCGGCGGTGGCCATGTCGCCGGCGAAGTTGAAGCCGCCGAGGAAGTTGCGCAGGTCCTGTTCCCGCGCCGTGGGCGCCAGCTTCTGCAGGTGCCACAGGGGGGACTGGTCGTGGCGCAGCCTTTCCACCTGATGTTGGGCGAAGTAGCCGATGGCCAGGCCCTTGCCCTGGGTGAGGCGGCCGGAGAGGGGCGCAAGCTCGCCCACCAGCGTCTTGATGAGGGTGGACTTGCCGGCGCCGTTGACTCCCAGCAGACCGATGCGGCTTCCGGCCAGGAGGGTGAGGTTGAGGCCCGCCAGCACGGCCTTGTCGCCGTAGCCCGCCGTGATGTCTTCCAGCACCAGTAAGGGGTTGGGCGCCCGTTCCGGCTCCCGGAACTCGAAGCTGAAGGACGCGGCGGCGTGGAGGGGGGCCAGTTCCTCCATCCTGGCCAGCATCTTCATGCGGGACTGGGCCTGTTTGGCCTTGCTGGCCTTGGCCTTGAAGCGGTCGATGAAGGCTTGCAGGTGGGCCCGCTCCCGGCTCTGCTTTTCGTAGGCGGCCTGGGACAGGGCCAGGTGGATGGCCCGTTGCTTTTCGAAGGCGGAGTAGTTGCCGCCATATCTTTTGAGCTTGCGCTCGTCGATGTGGGCGATGACGTTCACCACCCCGTCCAGGAAGTCCCGGTCGTGGGAGATGATGATCAGCGTGCCGGCGTAGCGCTTGAGCCAGTCCTCCAGCCAGAGGATGGCGTCCAGGTCCAGGTGATTGGTGGGCTCGTCCAGCAGCAGCAGGTCGGACTGGCACATGAGGGCCTGGGCCAGGTTCAGCCGCATGCGCCAGCCGCCGGAGAAGCTGGCCACCGGCTGGTCGAGCTGGGCCTGGCTGAAGCCCAGGCCGGCAAGCAGCTGCTCGCCCCGGGCCTTCGCCGTGTAGGCATCGGCGTCCTGGAGGGCGGCGTGCAACTCGCCGATGCGGTGGCCGTCGTGGGCGGCTTCGGCTTGCGCCAATTCCGTCTCCAGCCGGCGCAGGGTGGTGTCGCCGTCGATGGCGTAGTCCAGGGCGGAGCGATCCAGGGCCGGGGTTTCCTGGGCCACGTGGGCCACCCGCCAGGCGGCGGGAAAGTCGGCCTCGCCGCCATCGGCGTGCAATTCGCCCCGCAGCAGGGCGAAGAGGCTGGATTTGCCCGAGCCGTTGGCGCCGATGAGGCCCACCTTCTCTCCCGGATTGAGAGTGAGGTCGGCCCCCTCGAGCAGGGGCTTGGCGCCGCGGATGAGGGTGAGATTTTGCAAGCGGATCATGGCAGGGGCGCCAACAAGGCGGCCAGGTCCGCCTCGCCGAACTTGGTCATGCCCTGGGCGTCCTCGGAGAGGATGCCGGCGGCCAGCTCCGCCTTCTTCTCCTGCAAGGCCAGGATCTTTTCCTCGATGCTGCCGGCCACGATGAGCTTGTAGACGAACACCGGCTTGGTCTGGCCCAGGCGGTGGGCGCGGTCGGTGGCCTGGTTTTCCACCGCCGGATTCCACCAGGGGTCGTAGTGGATGACCGTGTCGGCGGCGGTGAGGTTGAGGCCCACGCCGCCGGCCTTGAGGCTGATGAGGAAAATGGGGGCCTCGCCGCTCTGGAATCGGCGGATGGGCGTTTCCCGGTCGCCGGTGTCGCCGGTGAGCACCACGTAGCCCAGGCCCGCCGCGTCCAGCTCCCGGCGGATCAGGTCCAGCATGGCGGTGAACTGGGAGAACACCAGGATGCGGCGGCCTTCTTCCACCAGTTCCGGCAGCATGGCCATGAGCAGGTCCAGCTTGGCCCGCTCCGTCACCTTCCGGGCAGCCTCGGACTTCAGCAGTCGTGGGTCGCAGCAGACCTGGCGCAGCTTGAGCAGGGCGTCCAGGATGACGATCTGGCTGCGGTTCAGGCCCAGATCGGCGATGGCTTCCCGCACCCGGGCGTCCATGGCGCTGCGCACGGTCTCGTAGAGGTCGCGCTGACCACCCTCCAGTTCCACGGTGCGCAGGATGTGGGTCTTGGGCGGCAATTCTCGCGCCACCTCCTCCTTGCGCCGGCGCAGGATGAAGGGTCGGATGCGGTTCGCCAGCAGGTCACGGCGCAGGCTGTCGCCATGCTTCTCGATGGGATTGCGCCAGGTCCGGGTGAAGGACTTGAGGTCCCCGAGGAATCCGGGCAGCAGGAAGTCGAACTGGGCCCACAACTCGCCCAGGTGGTTTTCCAGGGGGGTGCCGGTGAGACAGAGCCGGTGCCGGGCCCGGAGCCGGCGCACCACCTGGGCTGCCTGGCTGCCCGCGTTCTTCACCGTCTGGGCCTCGTCCAGGATGAGCATGTGGTAGTCCTGCTTCTCCAGGGCCTCGTGGTCGCGCCAGAGCAGGGGATAGGTGGTGAGCGCCACGTCGTGCTCGGGAATCCGCTCGAACAGGCCGTGGCGTTCCTTGCCGTGGAGGGAGAGCACCCGGAGTTCCGGAGCGAAGCGGGCCGCCTCGTGCTTCCAGTTGAAGATCAGGGAGGTGGGCAAGACCACCAGTGCGGGCTTCGTGAGCCGGCCGGCCTCCTTCTCCGTGAGCAGGTGGGCCAGGGTCTGGGCGGTCTTGCCCAGGCCCATGTCGTCGGCCAGGATGCCGGAGAGGTCGTGTTCCCGCAGGTATTGCAGCCAGGCCAGGCCCTCCTGCTGGTAGGGGCGCAACTCCAGGGCGAAACCGGAAGGCGTGGGTACCGGCCGCACGCCTTCGCTCCGCGCCAGCCGCCGGGCCAGTTCACCCACCCCATCCATGCCTTTGAATTGCCAGCGGCCCATGTCCGCCAGCGCCGCGAGCCGGGGCGCGTCCAGGCGGGAGATGCGCAGGCGGCCGTCGTGGCCGACGCCGGCCTCGAGCAGGTCGACCAGGGTGCGGGCCAGGGGCTTCAGGCGCCCGGCCGGCAGGCGGATGCGGCGGCCATCGGGGCCGTCCAGGGCGACCCAGGCCCGGTCGTCGATGCGCTCGATGGCCTGGGCATCCAGCCATCTCGGCTCCCGGCTGAACAGGCTGGCCAGCAGCGGCGCCAGGGCCAGCCGGCGGCCCTCCACCACGATGCCCATGGACAGTTCGAACCAGCCCGGTGTGGATTCGTCCACCTCCGCCTGCCATTCCTCCACGTCGGCATAGTCGTGGCGGAAGTCGGGCGGCAGCTCCACCTCCCAGCCGGCGGCCTTGAGGGCCGGCAGGGTGACGGCCATGAAGTCTTCCCAGGCGGCCTCGCTGGCCAGCCCGTAGCAGGGCCGGGGCAGGGGACGCCCAGCGTAGATGGAATGGCTGGGCACGATGCTGAAGCCCAGTTCCGGCAGGGTGCGCAGCAGGCGGGCCTCGGCTTCCAGGTGGCGGCGGATGCGCACGGTCTCGCCGCTTTCCAGGGCGACGAACTCGCGTTTGTCGTCGCAACCCAGGAGATGGCCCTCGTACCGGAAGCCGGGCACCGCATAGTCGAACAGGCGGCGGTCCCACTCGTCGCTGTAGTCCCGGTAGTTGGAAAGGCCGTAGATGTGGGTGGTGGCGATGCGCAACACTGGCACCGGGGGCGTGTCGATCACCCGCAGACTGTCCCCCTCGCCGGTGGGGGAGGGCACGCCGGGGGCGATCTCCGCCAGGG
>CAZYEY010000089.1:0-18737 GCA_964646585.1 uncultured Thiobacillus sp.
TTCCATGGGGAGAGCGGCGAGGTGATCATTGGCCTCCTGTCCCTCATCGACGTGGTGATGGTGGCCAACCTGCTCATCATCATCGTCTTCGCCGGTTACGAGAACTTCGTCTCCAGGATCAACACCGGCGACCACGAGGACCGGCCGTCCTGGATGGGGCATGTGGGTTTCGCCGAACTGAAGATGAAGCTTATCGGCTCCATCGTCGCCATCTCCGGTATCGAACTGCTCAAGGCTTTCATGCACGTGGCCTCCATGACCAACGAGCAACTGGCTTGGAAGGTGGGCATCCACATGACCTTCGTGGTATCCGGCGTGTTGTTCGCGGTCATGGACCGCATTGCCGACGGCAAGAAAGGTCACCCGGCCGAGTGAAGTGGCTGCCGTGACATCGATGGCGGGGAAGTTCAAACTTCCATCGCGATCGAGACCCTTCGGGACGACTGCCATGAGCCACAAACACGAAGCCTTCATTCGGGCCATCTTTCAGGATCCCATCAGCGGAAACCTTCACTGGCGGGAGGTGGAAGCCCTCCTGCACCACCTGGGCGCAAGCGTCGAATCCATCTCCGGAGCGCGGGTGAGAGTGGTGCTCAATGGCGCCGAAGGCATTCTGCACCGACCCCATCACAGCAACGTGCTGGACCGTTCCGCCATCAAGCACCTGCGGGAATATCTGACCCACGCCCGGGTCACGCCTTCACTCTATGAGGCCGGTCATCACTGAGACCGGCAAGGCTGCGCCCGTCTGGTTCGTCTACCTTCTGCGCTGCGCCGACGGCAGCCTCTACTGTGGCATCACCACCCGGCCGGAACGGCGCTTGGCCGAGCATAACGGCGAGTTTGCCGGCGGCGCCCGCTACACCCGGAGCCGACGTCCGGTGACGCTGGTCTGGATGGAACGCCACGCCAGCCGCGCCGATGCCGCACGGCGGGAGGCGGAGCTGAAACGCCTACCCCGGAGCGCAAAGCTGGCTTTGCCGGGCGGGGATTGATGGCTTCGTCGCGGTGACGGGCTTCCCGGTCTGCCGCTACACTTGCCTCGTCGCAATCACCGTGTTCCCGCTTGGACAATATTCCCTTGGGCGCCCTGCTGGGCGTCCTGATCCTGCTCCTGTTGTTCTCCGGATTCTTCTCGGCCTCCGAGACCAGCATGATGGCGGTGAACCGTTACCGCCTGAAGACCCTGGCCAAGGCCGGCCACCGTGGCGCCAAGCTGGCGGAGTGGCTGCTGGCCCGGACCGACAAGCTGCTGGGCGTGGTCCTGCTGGGCAACAACCTCATCAACGCCGCCGCCGCGGCCCTGGTCACCCTCATCAGCTTCCGCCTGTTTGGCGAGAACGAGTGGGCGCTGACCCTGGGCACACTGGCGGTCACCTTCATGATTCTGGTGTTTTCCGAGGTGACGCCAAAGGTTGTAGGGGCCGCCTACCCGGATCGCATCGCCCCGGCGGCCAGCTTCGTGCTGGCGCCTCTGCTGAAGCTGGCCCATCCGGCGGTCTGGTTCGTCAACCTCTTCGTGCAGGGTCTGCTCCGGTTGCTACGCCTCAAGCCCCAGGATGCGGCGGCCAACAGCATGGGCGTGGAGGAGCTGCGCACCCTACTGTCGGAATCCGGCTCCTTCCTGCCCGCCCAGCACCGGGGCATCCTCATGAACCTGTTCGATCTGGAGCAGGTGACGGTGGACGACGCCATGCGGCCCCGGGGCCAGATCGAGGCCATCGACCTGGCGGCGGAGCCAGAGGAGATCATGCACCAGCTCGCCACCAGTCATCACGCCCGGCTGCCCGTATACGAGGGCGAGCCCAACAACGTGCTGGGCATGGTCCATGTGCGCCGTGCCCTTGCCAGGTTGATGGAAAGTGAATTCGATGCCACCGAATTCCGTTCCTGGCTGCGGGAACCCTATTACATTCCCTCCGGCACATCCCTTTATAACCAGTTGGCCCAGTTCCAGGCCACCCGCCAGTCCCTGGGCCTGGTGGTGGACGAATACGGCGAGCTGCTGGGCCTGGTGACGGTGGAGGACATCCTGGAAGAGATCGTCGGTGAGTTCACCGCCGAATTGCCAGGTGGCGCCCACGACGGCGTCCGCGACCGGGACGGCAGCATCCTCGTCGAAGGGGCCGCGTCCCTGCGCCAGCTGAACCGCAAGCTGGGGCTGGATTTTCCCCTGGACGGGCCCCGTACCCTGAACGGCCTCCTGCTGGAGCAACTGGAGGCCATGCCGGAGCCTGGCGTCAGCATTCTGGTGGCGGGGTATCCGGTGGAGATCGTTCAGGTCCAGGATCGTATGGTGAAGACCGCCCGCATCGCGCCCCGACGGGCTTCCACTTGAGCCCTGGTTTCTTTACTTTTGGGGACTTGGGATGCAATATCCAGCGCGGTTGGGCTCAATGATGAAATCGAGGAGGCAATGGTCGCGGTCACCGTAGGCGCCAATCTCACCGGTCTGTGCCGGGCCATGGTCACCCAGGGCCTGTTGACTCCGGAAGAGGGTGAGAATCTGCAAGACCAGTCGCGTGGTTCGGGCGAGAGCTTCATCGCCCACCTGTTACGCACGCGCCGCTTCCGGGCCGACCAGATCGCGGCCTTCGCGTCCCTCAATTTCGGCATCCCCCTGCTCAATCTGGATGCGCTGGACACGGCGATCATGCCCAAGGGGGTCGTGGATCCCAAACTGCTGGCCAAGCATCGGGTGTTGCCCATCGCCCAGCGGGGCAACCGCCTATTCGTCGCCCTCTCCGATCCCAGCAATCTCAAGGCCCTGGACGACATCAAGTTCCAGACCAACCTCACCGCCGAGCCCATCGTGGTGGAGGACGACAAGCTGGGCCGGTTGCTAGAGAACTTCGGGGAGGCGACGGAAGAGAGCATCCTCAAGACCATCGAGACCGAGGATCTCAACCTCGAATTCAGCGACGACGAGACGCAGAACGCGGCGGATACGGCTGCGGCAGCGGACATCGACGACGCACCGGTGGTCAAGTACCTGCAAAAGATTTTGCTGGATGCCATCAACAGCGGCGCTTCCGACATCCACTTCGAGCCTTACGAGAAGAATTACCGCATCCGCTACCGGATGGACGGCATGCTTTACGAGGTGGCCCAGCCACCCCTGGCTATCAAGGAAAAGATCGCTTCCCGCATCAAGGTGATCTCCAAGCTGGACATTTCCGAAAAGCGGGTGCCCCAGGACGGCCGCATGAAGCTGGTGCTCTCCCGCAGCAAGGCCATCGACTTCCGGGTGTCCACCCTGCCCACCCTGTATGGCGAGAAGATCGTCATGCGTATCCTCGATTCCAATGCGGCAACCATGGGGATCGAGAAGCTGGGCTATGAGCCGGATCAGTTGAAGCTGCTGCTGGATGCGGTGCAGCGGCCCTACGGCATGGTCCTGGTGACCGGTCCCACTGGTTCCGGCAAGACGGTGTCGCTGTATTCCTGTCTCAACATCCTGAACAAGCCCGGGGTCAACATCTCCACCGTGGAAGACCCGGTGGAGATCCAGTTGGCCGGCATCAACCAGGTCAACGTCAATGAAAAGGCGGGCCTGGATTTTGCCTCGGCCATGAAAGCCTTCCTGCGCCAGGATCCGGACATCATCATGGTGGGCGAGATTCGGGACCACGAGACCGGTGACATCGCCATCAAGGCCGCCCAGACCGGTCACATGGTCCTGTCCACCTTGCACACCAATGATGCGCCGGCCACCCTGACCCGCCTCATCAACATGGGCATTCCGTCATACAACGTGGCGGCTTCGGTGAATCTGATCACCGCCCAGCGTCTCGGCCGTCGGCTCTGTCCGAGTTGCAAGAGGCCGGTGGACATTCCCCCAGAGGCGCTGCTCAACGCCGGGTTCAGCGAAGCCGACCTGGATGGTTCCTGGCAGGCCTACACGGCGGTAGGGTGTCCCGCCTGCAAGAACACCGGATACAAGGGTCGGGTGGGCATCTATCAGGTCATGCCCGTGAGCGAGGAGATCAACCGTCTGATCCTCAAGAACGGAACCTCGGTGGACATCGCCGAGCAGGCCAAGCGGGAGGGTGTGCTCGACTTGCGCGCAGCAGGACTTCTGAAGGTCAAGCAGGGCCATACTTCCCTGGAGGAAGTACTGGCCGTCACCAACGAATGAGGGGATAGGCGACGATGGCGCAGGCCCGGGCGGCGGCGGTCGCGAAACAACAGCCTTTCGTTTGGGAAGGCACTGACAAGACCGGCAAGAAGGTCAAGGGGGAAATGCTGGCTCCTGGCGAGGCCTTTGTGCGCCAGACCTTGCGCCGCCAGGGCATCAACGTGGTCAAGGTGGGCAAGCAGAGCGTGTTCAGCCGGGGCCGCAAGATCACGGAAAAGGACGTGGCCCTGTTCACCCGGCAGTTGGCCACCATGCTCAAGTCTGGTGTCCCCCTGCTGCAGTCCTTCGATATTTCGGCCCGCAGCCATGCCAACCCGGCCATGCAGCGCCTGCTGGGAGAGATCAAGGCCGACGTGGAAACCGGTTCCAGCATGAGCGCCGCTTTTCGCAAGTATCCCCAATATTTCGATGGGCTGTACTGCAACCTCGTCAACGCCGGCGAGCAGGCGGGCATCCTGGATATGGTGTTGGACCGCATCGCGACCTACAAGGAAAAAATGCTGGCCATCAAGGGCAAGATCAAGTCAGCCCTGTTCTATCCCGTTATCGTCATGGTGGTGGCCTTCATCATCACGTCGGGCATCATGCTGTTCGTCATTCCCGCCTTCAAGGATCTGTATGGCAAATCCGGCCAGGATCTGCCCGCCCTGACCATGCTGGTCATGTCGATTTCCGACGCTTTCGTGAATCATTGGTATCTCATCTTCGGCGGCATCGGTGCCACCGTGTTTGGATTGGGCAGGGCATGGAAACAATCCCCCGCCCTGCGGGCCAAGATGGATGCCTGGATATTGAAGGCGCCGGTGTTTGGCCCGCTCATCGAAAAGGCCACGGTGGCGCGCTGGGCGAGGACGTTCTCCTCCATGTTCTCGGCGGGTGTGCCCATGGTGGAGTCTTTGGATTCGGTGGCGGGGGCGGCGGGCAACCATGTGTTCATGGAAGCCACCCTCAAGATCAAGAGCCAGGTGGCCAGTGGATCGAGCCTGGCAGTCTGTCTGCAAAGCGCCGGAGTGTTCCCCAACATGCTCATCCAGATGGTTTCCATCGGTGAGGAATCCGGCTCCCTGGATTCCATGCTGTCCAAGGTGGCGGACTACTACGAGCGGGAGGTGGACGACGCGGTGGCGGGCATTTCCAGCCTCATGGAGCCCTTCATCATGGTGATCCTGGGCACCCTGATCGGTGGCATCGTCATCGCCATGTATCTGCCAATCTTCAAGATGGGCTCGGTGGTCTGAATCTCCCCCCCATTACGTCCATGCTTGACCTGCTTGCCGCGAGGCCGGAACTGCTCATTGGCCTCGGGGCTCTGTTTGGCCTCGTGCTGGGAAGTTTCCTCAATGTGGTCATTCACCGTCTGCCGCGTGTGCTGGAGCGGGGGTGGCGGGAACAATGCGCCTGGCTGGATGGGCGGGAGCTGGAGCCGTCCGAGCCCTACAATCTGATCCGGCCCCGCTCATCCTGCCCCGGCTGCGGGCACGGAATCCTATGGTACGAGAACATTCCTGTCCTGAGCTGGCTGTTTCTGCGGGGCCGTTGTTCCTCGTGCGGCACCGCCATTTCCCTGCGTTATCCCCTGGTGGAGATCTTGACCGGCTGCTTGTTCGCCCTGGCAGCCTGGCGTTTTGGCTTTGGATGGCATACGCCGATGGCCTGGGTGTTGTTGGCCTATCTTGTCGCCATGAGTTTCATCGACCTGGACACTCAATTGTTGCCGGATGTCCTGACTCTGCCTCTGGCCTGGATGGGATTGCTGGTGAATCTGTTGGGCGGTTTCGTTCCCCTGGACGAGGCGGTGCTGGGGGCCATCCTGGGCTACCTGTCCCTATGGGCGGTCTACCATCTTTTTCGCCTGCTGACTGGCAAGGAGGGCATGGGCTTCGGTGATTTCAAGCTCCTGGCCGCCCTGGGGGCCTGGATGGGCTGGAAAATGCTGTTGCCCATTGTCTTGCTGGCCAGCCTGAGTGGCGCTGTGATGGGCATCGCCCTCATCCTGCTGGCGGGTCATGACCGCGCCAAGCCCATTCCCTTTGGCCCTTGGCTGGCTTTGGGGGGAGTGCTGGCCCTGTTCTGGGGTGAAGCTGCCGTGAAAGCCTGGTTAGGCTGATGACTACCCGGCTGCGCGTCGGCCTTACGGGCGGTGTCGGTTCGGGAAAATCCACGGTGGCTGCCTGGTTGGCGGAACTGGGGGCCGGCATCGTCGATACCGACGCCATCGCCCATGCCCTGACGGCTCCGGGCGGTGTGGCGCTGCCCGCCATCGCCCAGCGTTTTGGCGCCGGTGTCCTGGATGGCAACGGTGCCCTGGATCGGGCCGCCTTGCGCGCCCTGGTGTTTTCCGATGCCAGCGCCAGGCACGGACTGCAAGCCATCCTGCACCCCTTGATCCGGGAGGAGGCCATCCGCCTATGCGAGTCGGTTCCCGGACTCTATGTGGTTCTTGTGGTGCCGCTGCTGGTGGAGAACCTGGCGGCCTATCGGCCTTTGCTGGATCGGGTGTTGGTGGTGGATTGTCCCGAGGCTTGGCAGATCGCCCGAACCGCCGCCCGTCCGGGACTGGATGAGGCCCAGGCGAGGGCAATCCTCGCAGCCCAGGCCAGCCGCTCGGAGCGGTTGGCCGTAGCCGACGATGTCATCGATAACCAGGGAGATCTGGCGGATTTGCGCGGGAAGGTCGAAATCCTCCATGCCCGTTACCTTGCCCTGTCGGATGCTGATATGGGGACAATTTACGATGATGCATTGCGCCGAGACGGTGCAATCCTGCAAAATCGCCGCCCATTCAAGCCCTTGCGCTGAATTTCTCATGCATCCTGTTGGGCCGGCCCGGTGACAGTCTACGAATTCCCCCTGAACGAGCGCATTCGCACATGGCTGCGCTTGGAGGATTTGTTCGACAAGACGCTGTTTTTCTGCCGGGAAACCGATCCCCGGTCCCATCACGCCGCCCTCCTGGGCATCTTCGAGATCGTTGATGTGACCGCCCGTTCCGAACTCAAGAGCGAGCTCATTCAGGAGTTGGAAAGGCAGAAGACCGGGCTGGATGCCCTGCGTCCCAATCCTGCGGTGGATACCTCCCGGTTGGTGGAAATCCTTGATCGCATCGCCGCGGCCTTGGCGGACATCCATGGCATGACCGGCAAGATCGGCCAGCACGTGAGGGACAACGAATGGCTGATGGGGATCAAGGGCCGGGCGGGCATTCCCGGTGGTACCTGTAGTTTCGACCTGCCCGTTTATCACTTCTGGCTCAGCCAGCGGCCTGGCAAACGCACCTCCGACCTCATGGAATGGCTTTCCCCTTTCCTGCCGCTCAAGGGGGCTGTGGACATCGTGCTGCGCATCCTGCGGGAAAGTGGCCATGTCAGCCGCCACACGGCTGTTCAGGGATTGTTCCAGCTCATGCTGGGCGGTCGAACGGCCCACCTGCTGCGTGTCGCCATGGACGCGCCCTGCGCGCCTGAGGTGAGCGCCAACAAGTACGCCCTCAACATCCGCTTCCTGTCCCCCGACACGGTACAGAAACCCCGGCTGTGCGACCGGGATGTGGAGTTCGACCTGACCTTCTGCAATCTCTGACGACTACAGCGCCCCACGGGGCATCAGTTCAGGGAAGCGAGATTGGTGTTCCGCAGCAATTCCAGGCGCTGCACCATCTGTCTGGATCCAGCCATGAACTGGTTCCTGGCGCGGGCATCCAGCGGATAGGACGTGGGCAGCTTCAACGCCAGAGGATCCTTTTGCACCCCGCCCACGCGGAATTCATAGTGCAGGTGGGGCCCAGTGGCCAGACCCGTGGCGCCCACATAGCCGATGATCTGGCCCTGGGAGACCCGCGCCCCTTGCCTGATGCCCTTGCCGAAGCGGGACAGATGGCCGTAAGCGCTGCTGTAGGTGCCCTGGTGGTTGAGTATCACCAGATTGCCATAGCCCCCCTGTTGGCCGGCGAATTTCACCACCGAGTCGGCGATGGCGCGCACCGGCGTGCCCGTTGGGGCGGCGTAATCGATGCCCTTGTGGGCGCGCCATTCCTTTAGGACCGGGTGGTAACGGGCGTTGGAGAAGCCCGAGGAGATTCGTGTGAAAGGCATGGGCGATTTCAGGAAGGCGCGCTTCATACTCTGGCCGTCCGGTGTGAAGTAGCCCTCCCGCCCCTGGGCATCCTTGAAATACAGGGCGCGGTGGACCTTGCCCTGGTTGACGAACTCGGCGGCCATCAGACGGCCGGTCTTGACCAACTGGCCATCGAAGTACAGGGCCTCGTAGACCAGGGAGAAGTGGTCACCCCGGCGCAGATCGCGGTGGAAATCGATGTCGCCGGAAAAGGCCTCGGCCATTTCCGAGGCGATGCGGTCCGGCACGTCCGCCGCGTCGGTGGCGCCGAACAGGGAGCCCTGGATCTTGCCGGAACGCATGATGAGCCGGGATTCCAGCGCCACCTGGCGTTGCTCGGCTTTGAGTTGGCCGCCGGCGCGGGTGACGGAAACCAGGCTTTCGTCTGAAGCCAGATAGCGGAACAGCAGGAGTTGGCCGCCGGAACTCACCCGGGCCAACACGGTGCGGCCGGGCACGAGCCGGGCCAAAGCCTTGGTTTCCCGGGCTGCATCGAGAAAAGCGCGGGTATCCGCCGCGTTCACCCCCAGCCGGGACAACAGGCCGGGCAGGGAGTCCCCCCGGCCAATGCGCTCCTCGCGCCAGAAATCGAAACTGCCGCTGTCGGTGGGCTTGGCCTCGGGCAACGTCAGGGCTTCGACGATGGTTTCCCGGGGGATCCGCTCGGTGGTGGTGTCGGGGGCGATGCCGAATGCGGCGACGACGCCCAGCAGGGGCAGGGTGGCCAGGGCCAGCAGGAGGCGTTTGCGGATGGAGCGCGGTGCTTGGATCATGCTCTATGACTCCCTGTGCTGTTCCTGAAAAAACCCGCGAAGGTTAGCAGGATTGGGTATCGGGAAAAAGCTGAGCATTCTTTAATCTAAACATCCGCCTGTCACCACTGATACTGGCCCGAACCCGTATCATCACCACCATGCACGACACTGCTCCCACCGAACGCGAAGTCCTCGACCGCATACGCCAGGAAATGGAAAAGCATCTCCTGGAAAACCAGGCCCCCGAGGATGTGCATGAATTCCTGGTCACCCACTGGTCCCGGCTCATGACCGGCATCTTCATGGCCAAGGGCAACCAGGATGCGGACTGGAATGCCGGCTGGGATACCGTCAATGCCTTGCTGTGGAGCCTTTCCCCCAAGCATGGACGGCAGGAAACCGAAAAGATGCTGCGCATGCTGCCCAGGATCCTGGCCCGGCTCCAGGAAGGCTGCGCCGCCATGGCCATGCCCTCCGGGGAGCGGGATGCGTTCTTCGAGCGCCTTGCGATGATGCACGCTGCCGTGGCCCGGGCCGGCCTCAAGTACAAAGCGGTTCCGGAGCCGGGCGTGACCCGGATGGGAGACCTGGATGACGCGGAGAATCGGGCCGGACTCGCCGAATTGAGCCAGCCCGCCGCCGATCCGCCTGCATCCCGGCCCGGGGCGGGATGCGCCCCTCTGGATGCCCTGCCCGACCTGAAGGCCGGGGACCGGGTGCGCTTTCACCTGGCCAAGGAAGAGCGCACCCTCATCCTCAATTGGGTCAGCCCCGTGGGTGGGATGTACATGTTCGCCAACGATCAGGGGCTGGATGCCCTGACTCTGACCCGCGCCCGGCTGGAGGAACGATTCCGGGCCGGAACCGCTTGCCTGGCCGAAACGGTCAAGGGCTGACCCTGGCGCGCAGCCCCAGCGCCTCGATCCGTCCGCCCAGATCCTCCAGCCACCCGGCGGGCAGTCCACCCAGTCGTCCCGCTTCCGGTTGCAAGGAAGGACGGGCCAGGCCATACAGCAGCACCCCCGCGAGATCGGGGATTTCCCTCCGGCAGCGTTCCAGCATGGCCAGATAGGCTGCCATCTCACCGACGTCGGGCGGCAGGCCGTCCAGGGTGAAAAAGCAGCTCTGGATCCAGGTGGGGCACAGGCTCGCCACGCGCTTGAGGCGCTGGAAATGCCGCTCCGGATCGGTTCCGGTGTCGTTGACCAGGCTCATGCCCGCCTGGGTGACCCGGTCGAACTTGAACCAGACTTCGCCGTTCAGTCGGGCCATGGCGCGGATGCCGGCCTGGACACCGGCCTTGTGGGCGAGGCTGCCGTTGGTGATGAGAACCAGCTTGATGCGCCCGGCCAGGTTCAGGTCTGAGAGAACGCGGCCGATCAGGTCCACCACCTGGGGAAACTCGGCGGCGCTGGTGGGCTCGCCGTTGCCTGAAAGCGCCACGTCGTTGAGCCGGCGCATGTCCTCGGGTACCTGGCGGGCGAGGAAATCGCCCTTCACGATATCCGTCAGCAGGGCACCCAGTTCCGTCTCCAGCCGGGCCAGGTCGATGGGGGGCGGGCCGCCCCGCTTGAGGTCGGGCACCTGGCAGTAGATGCAGCGCCAGTTGCAGGCGTTGTTGGGGTTCAGGTTCACCCCCACGGAGACGCCGCCGGCGCGGCGGGACACCACCGGGTAGACGTAAGTCAGGCCGGCCGAGTCGCGATCGTGGTTGCGGGTGGTGAGAGCCATGGGCCGATTCTGGCACACTCCGGCCATGACCCCGGATTTCGCCTCCCGCCTCGTCGCCTGGCAGCGTGCCCATGGCCGCCACGACCTGCCCTGGCAGGCAAGCCGGGATCCCTACCCGGTCTGGCTGTCGGAAATCATGTTGCAGCAGACCCGGGTGGACACGGTGATTCCCTACTTCCGCCGCTTCCTGGCCAGCTTTCCCGACATCGCCACCCTGGCCGCCGCCGGGGAGGACGCGGTCCTCGCCCATTGGGCCGGTCTGGGCTACTACAGTCGGGCGCGCAACCTGCACGCGGCGGCCCGGCGCATCGTCGCCGATCACGGTGGCCGCTTCCCTGAGGCTATGTCGGCCATCCTGGCTCTGCCCGGCATCGGCCGTTCCACCGCCGCCGCCATCGCCGCTTTCGCCTTCGGTCAGCGCCGGGCCATCCTGGACGGCAACGTCAAGCGGGTGCTGGCCCGGGTGTTCGGCATCGAAGGCTGGCCCGGCGACAAGGCGGTGGAAAACCGGCTGTGGGCTCTGGCGGAAGCCCTGCTGCCAAAGACGGAAATCCGTGCCTATACCCAGGGCCTCATGGACCTGGGGGCCGCCCTGTGCACCCGGGGCCGGCCCCGCTGCGACGTCTGTCCCTTCCGGGACGATTGCATGGCCAACCGGGAAGGCCGGCAGCGGGAACTGCCGGGACCCCGACCGCGCAAGGCCATTCCGGAACGCTCCGTGGCCATGCTGGTGCTCTGCCGGCCGGGCCAGGTGCTGCTGGAAAAGCGGCCACCCACGGGCATCTGGGGCGGCCTGTGGAGCCTGCCGGAATGCGGGGAGGCCGACGATCCCGTGGCGGCGGCCCGCCGCCTGGGCTATGGGGTCATGGACGCCACCGAACTGCCGGGTTTCACCCATGCCTTCACCCATTTCCGCCTCTTCATCCGGCCCTGGGCACTCCCGGTGGCCGCCGTGCCGGCACTGGAGGAGCCGGGCCGCCTCTGGCTCGATCTGGACGATCTGGAAGGCGCCGCCCTGCCCACGCCGATACGCCGCATCCTGGACAGTCTCGTCGCCGTTCAGACAGGCTGCTAGGGCTGGCCCGCCAGCCTCCCGGCCAGGAAGTCCACCAGGGCCCGCACCCTCCGGGACAGATGGCGGGTGGGCGGATACACGGCGTAGGCGTTCACCTGGGGCCAGGCGTGGTCGGTCAGCAGGGGGACCAGCTGGCCGGTCCGGATGGCCTCGTCCAGGTAGAAGGTGGGATGCAGGATGATGCCCTGGCCGGCGATGGCCGCCCGGGTCAGGAATTCGCCGTTGTTGGCGCGCAGCCGGACCGGAACCTTCACGCTGCCGGGCTGGCCCTCCGGGCCGATGAAATTCCAGGTGTCCGGGTTCGCCAGGTTGCTGTAGACCAGGGCCTCGTGTCCGGCCAGATCGGCGGCCTGGGCCGGGATGCCACAGCGGGCCAGATAGTCCGGGCTGGCGCACAGGGCGCTGGGGACCGGGGCCAGCCGGCGGGCGATGAGGCTGGAATCCGGCAGCCGGGCCACGCGGATGGCCAGGTCGAAGCCTTCCTGCATGAGGTCGATTTGGCGGTCGTTGAAATCCAGGTCCAACTCCACCGCCGGGTGCAAGGCCATGAATTCGGTGATGAGCGGCCCCACGTGCCGGATGCCGTAGGCCAGGGGCAGCGCCACCTTGAGCCGGCCCTGCAGGGCGCCGTGGGCCTGGGAGACGGACTGCTCCGCTTCCTCCAGGTCGGCCAGGATGTTTTTCGCCCGCTCGTGGAAGGCGCGGCCGCTGTCGGTGAGGGTGAGGCGGCGGGTGGTGCGGCGCAGGAGCTGGGCCCCCAGCCGCCCCTCCAGGTCCGCCAAGCGCCGGCTGACGGCGGACTTGGCCACGCCCAGGCGTTCCGCCGCGGCGCTGATGCCGCCGCTGTCCACCACGGCCACGAACATGCTCAGGTCGGCGAAGCGGTCCATAAGTTCTCCATACATGAACAATGAGTTGTAAATCTATGCCTTTATCCGTGGATTGTTAACAACAACAATGGAATCCAGGCCCCGCGCCTTGCGAATCCCTCAACTTCCGGAGCACAGAAATGCCCAACAACCAGCCTTCCCAAGCTTCTGTCCTGAACGTCCTGCGCGTCGATGCCAGCGGTCGTGAAAGCGGCTCCACCACCCGCGCCCTGGCCGACCTCATCGTCCAGGGCCTGGCCGCCCGCGGCCCGGTCCGGGTAATCGGCCGCGATGTGGCCAAGGGTCTGCCCTTCGTCGACGAGCCCTGGATCGCCGCCAACTTCACCGACCCGGACCAGCGGGACGAGGCCAAGCGCGCCGTCCTCGCCCGATCCGACGAACTGGTGCGGGAGGTGATGGAGGCTGACCTGCTGCTCATCAGCGTCCCCCTCTACAACTTCAGCGTTCCTGCCAGCCTCAAGGCCTGGATCGACCAGATTGCCCGGGCCCGCCTGACCTTCCGCTATACCGAGCATGGCCCGGAAGGGCTGCTCAAGGGCAAGCAGGCCATCCTGGTAGTGGCCACCGGCGGCACACCGGTGGAAGGGGCCATGGACTTCGCCACGCCCTGGCTGAAGCATGTGCTGGGCTTCCTGGGCATCGGCGATGTGGAAGTGGTCGCCGCCGAACGCCAGATGATCCAGGGCGATGGAGCCCGGACCCAAGCCCAGGCCCGCATCGAGTCCCTGCTGAATGCCCGGGGGCCGGTCCGGGCCGCGGCCTGAGGGGAATTCCGGAACCAGCACCCGGCCATCCACAACGAATGTCCATCGAGGAGACCACCATGACACTCCGTTCCATCCGCCAACGGGTCCAGACCCACGCCGTCTCCGAAGGCGCGGGCGTCACCGTCCACCGCAGCATCGGCACGCCGGCTCTCAGGAACCTGGATCCGTTCCTCATGCTGGATCACTTCGGCAGCGATGACCCGGATGAGTACATCGCCGGCTTCCCCGACCATCCCCACCGGGGCTTCGTCACCTTCACCTACATGCTGGCCGGCCACATGGAACACCGGGACAGCATGGGCAATCGGGGCGATCTGGTCGCCGGCGGCGCCCAGTGGATGAAGGCCGCTGCCGGCGTCATCCACTCGGAGATGCCCCAGCAGACCGAGGGCCGCATGGCGGGCTTCCAACTCTGGATCAACCTGCCTGCTGCCGAGAAGATGTCCGATCCGGCCTATCAGGAGTTCGGCCCGGATGCGGTGCCGGAGGTGACGGGGGACGGATCCAGGGTGCGGGTGCTGGTCGGCGAATACGCTGGCCGCCGGGGCATGGTGGAGGACCCTCATACCCAGGTGTTGTACCTGGACGTGGCCCTGGCCCCCGGCGCTGCGTTCCACCAGACGCTTCCCGCCGGCCACAACGTCTTCGTTTACGTATTCGAAGGCGATGCCGCCATCGCTGGCCAATCACTGCCGCGCCACAGCCTGGCCGTTCTGGGGGCGGGTGATGGCGTGGAGATCGTCGCCGGTGGCGAGGGCGCCCGGTTCATCCTGGTGGCTGGCCGGCCTTTGAACGAGCCCGTGGTCCAGTACGGCCCCTTTGTCATGAACACCCGGGAGGAGATCGAGCAGGCCTTCCAGGACTACCACGCGGGCCGCCTGGCCCGGGCTGGAGCCGCCGGCTAAACCCGGTTGGTGAAACGGTAGGTCCTGGGCAGGCCCAGGGTGTCCGCCCAGATGTTGTGGGCCCAGCCCCGCATCATGGTGAATTCCTGGGGGCTTTCCTTTTCCGAGACGCCGCCACCCGGCTGCACTTCCATGCTCTTTTCCCTGGGGTCATAGCGGAACACGGTGGCCACGTGGAAGGCGGTCCGGTCGGTGCTGGCCGAGTAGCAGGTGCTGGTCACCACCGGGGCCGGGTCCGGCTGGCGGCCATTGAAGATCTCGACCAGGGCGGAGGCGCACAGCTTGCCGCTATTGTTGGCGAGCGCGCCGGCCTTGGACAGGTTGGAAAGGATGGAGTCCCCCAGGATGTGGATGAAGGGGGCCTCGGTGGATTCCATGGTGGTGTAGTCCACCGGGCACCAGGTGCCGTTGTCGCCGGTCCGGGCGCCCACCAGGGCGGTGACGGCGGCAGCGCGCATGGGTGGGATCAGGTTGATGACATCGGCCTTCACATCCTCGAACTCGGTGGAGAGTTTCATGGCCTTGGCGTCCAGGGCGCTGGCCAGATTGCCGGGCCGGTAGTCGATGAGGCTGTTCTCCGTGCCGAAGCCGTAATGCTTTTGCCAGGCTGCGGTGAACAGGGCCTTCTTGGAGACGATGTCCTGGTTGCCGTCCAAAACGAGGATCTTGGATTTCGGCTTGACCTTCTTGAAGTAGTTGGCGACGAGGCTCACCCGCTCGTAGGGCGCGGGGGGGCAGCGGAAGGGCGCCATGGGAATGGAGATGGCGAAGACCCCACCGTCTTTCATGGCCTCCAGTTGCCGGCGCAGGGCCACGGTTTCCGGCCCGGCCTTCCAGGCGTGCTTCACCGTCTTCCGGGCTTCCGCGTCATAGCCCTTGATCTGGTCGAACAGCAGCTCCACGCCCGCCGCGAGGACCAGCCGGTCATAGGCGAAGGTCTTGCCGCCGGCGGTGGTGACGGTGCGCTTCGCCGCGTCGATGCGGGTGACGCTGTCCGGCACGAAGCGGTCCACCGTCTCCCGAATGTAGCGGTAAGGGAAGCTGATGTCCTCCAGCCTGTTGAGCCCGCCGATGACCGTGTTGGACATGGGGCAGGACACGAATTGCTCGTTGGGCTCGATGAGGGTGACCTGGACCCGGGGCGCCCACAGCTTCAGGTAGCGGGCGCAGGCCGCGCCGCCGAAGCCGGCGCCGACGATGACCACCCGGGGTCGGGCCTTGGCGATGGCTGGCGCGGCCAGGGTGGAGATGCCCAGGGCGGTGGCTGCGGTCAGGAATTGGCGGCGTTGCATGTCAGGTCTCCTGGCGGAACGGTGGGGTCGCTCGGCCGCCCACTTTCCCTGATCCGGGGGAAGATGGGAATGGGAAATCCGTGCTGGTGGCGCCTAGTCCGCCTCGCCCTCGAACCCCGCCTGGGCCAGTTCCGCCGCCTTCAGCACGGCCCGGGCCTTGTTGCGGGTTTCCTGCCATTCGTTTTCCGGGACCGAATCGGCCACGATGCCGGCGCCGGCCTGGACGTAGAGCATCCTGTCCTTGACCACGGCGGTGCGGATGGCGATGGCCACATCCATGTCGCCGTTGAAGCCCACGTAGCCCACCGCACCGGCATAGATGCCGCGCTTGGAAGGCTCCAGTTCGTCGATGATCTCCATGGCGCGGATCTTGGGGGCGCCGGAGACGGTGCCGGCGGGGAAGGTGGCCCGAAGCACGTCCATGGCGTTGAGACCCGGTTTCAGCTTGCCTTCCACGTTGGAGACGATGTGCATCACGTGGGAGTAGCGTTCGATGGTCATGTTCTCGGTGACCTTGACGCTGCCCACCACGGCCACCCGGCCGGTGTCGTTGCGGCCCAGGTCCATGAGCTGCACGTGCTCGGCCCGCTCCTTGGGGTCGGCCAGCAGGTCCTGCTCCAGGCGCTGGTCTTCCTCCCGGGTGGCGCCCCGGGGCCGGGTGCCGGCGATGGGGCGCACGGTGACCCGCTTGTCCTCGCCATGGCCTTCCAGGCGCACCAGGATCTCCGGCGAGGAGCCCACCACATGGAAGCCGCCCATGTCGTAGTAGAACATGTAGGGGGAGGGGTTGAGGCCGCGCAGGGCCCGGTACAGGGACAGGGGATGGGCGGAGAAGGGCCGGCGCATGCGCTGGGACAGCACCACCTGCATGATGTCCCCGTCCAGGATGTATTGCTTGGCCCGGGCCACGGCGGCCTTGAAGGCGTCCTCGCCGAATTCCGATTCCGCTTCCCGAAGCTCACCGTTGCCATTCTTCGGCGGGATGGCGGGCTTTTTCAACAGCTTGGCCAGCTCCGCCAGGCGTCGGTGGGCTTTCAGGTAGGACTGGTCCTCCAGGGGATCGGCATAGACGATGAGGGTGAGCTTGCCGGACAGGTTGTCCACCACCGCCAGCTCATCGGTGAGCATGAGCAGGATGTCCGGGGTGTTGATGGCGTCCGGCTTGCGGGTGCCGGCCAGCTTCTTCTCGATGTAGCGGATGGTGTCGTAGCCGAAGTAGCCGCCCAGGCCGCCGGGGAAGCGGGGCATGCCGGGTACTGGCGCGGCCTTGAAGCGGGCCAGGTACTGCTCGACGAAATCCAGGGGGTCGTCGCAATTGCCCTGCTCCACCGGCAGGCCATTGGTCTCGATGCTGGCGAAGTGGCCGTGGACCCGCAGCACGGTCTTGGCCGGCAGGCCGATGAAGGAATAGCGGCCGAAGCGCTCGCCGCCCACCACCGATTCCAGCAGGTAGGAATAGGGGCCGTTGGCCAGCTTCAGATAGATGGACAGGGGCGTGTCCAGGTCAGCCGGGAACTGGCGGATGACCGGGATGCGGTTGTAGCCCTGGCGGGCCAGGCTGTTGAATTTCTCTTCGTTGAACATGATCGGGTTTTCTCCGGAAATCGTGATGAGTGAAAGGGCCTGGGTGGGTTTCAGGCGCGCCATCGCCCGGTCAGGGGTTCCACTCGTGCGATTTCAGGGAAGACCGCGCTCATTTCTTGACGATCATCTTGGCCGCGTCGGCCAGGGAATCCACCACCGCGTCCAGGTCCAGCTCGGCCACCGGGCGGCCCCGGTTGTAGCCGTAGGGCACGCAGAACACGTGACAGCCGGCGGCCCGGGCTGCCTGGGTGTCGTTGAGGGAGTCGCCGATGAGCAGCAGGTCGGCGGGCTCGACGCCGAACACCTGGCAGGCGTGGAGCAGGGGCAGGGGGTCAGGCTTCTTCTTCGGCAGGGTGTCGCCGGACAGGATCAGCTCGAAGTAGTCGAACAGGCCCGTGTCCTTGAGCAGGGGGTGGGTGAAGCGGGCCGCCTTGTTGGTGATGCAGGCGAGCCGGTAGCCCTCGGCCTTCATGGCTTCCAGGCCGTCCACCACGCCGGGGAAGGGCCGGCTGCGCCGGGAGACGTGGGCGCCGTAGTGCTTCTCGTAGCTGGCCAGGGCCAACTGGAACAGGGCCGGCTCGGGCTCCGCCTGCATGTCCCGGGTGAGACAGCGCTTCACCAGGCGGGAGACGCCGTTGCCGATGTAGGTCTTGATCTCGGCCAGGTCCACGTGGGGTAGGCCCAGTTCACGCAGCATGGCCTCGGCCGCGTCGGCCAGGTCGCCGGCGGTATCCAGCAGGGTGCCGTCCAGGTCGATGACCACGGCTTTGACGGGGAGGGGGAGATTCACGGGCATCTGGGATCCATCGGGTTCATCACCCCGGCGCGGGCCGGGGTCCAGGGCAATTGTCTGGATTCCGGCGTGTCCCCGTTGGGGGGTAAATGCCGGAATGACGCTTATACCTTGGCCAGTTCCGCGCGCATGGCGGCCACCACGGTGTCGTAGCGGTGGGGATCACCGTCCTTGGCGGCGCCAAAGATGGCGGAGCCGGCCACGAAGGTGTCCACGCCGGCCCGGGCCACCTCGGCGATGTTGCCCGGGCCCACGCCGCCGTCGATCTCCAGCCGGCAGGCATGCCCGCCGGCATCGATCATCGCCCGCACCTTGCGCGCCTTGTCCAGCACATAGGGGATGAACTTCTGGCCGCCGAAGCCGGGGTTCACGGACATGAGCAACACCATGTCCAGCTTGGGCAGGGTGTATTCCAGCACGTCCAGGGGGGTGGCCGGGTTGAACACCAGGCCGGCCTT
Source organism: uncultured Thiobacillus sp. (assembly GCA_964646585.1). Lineage (GTDB taxonomy): Bacteria > Pseudomonadota > Gammaproteobacteria > Burkholderiales > Thiobacillaceae > PFJX01. Next base: position 18,502 of record CAZYEY010000089.1, read on the forward strand.
GCAGCCGCTGTCCTTGATGAGGCAGATGGTGCGGTCGATATGCTCGGAGTCTTCCGGGTGGATGGTGATGTAGGTGGCGCCAGCTTTGGCTCAGTCGGGGATGATGCGGTCCACCGGCATGACCATCAGAGGCACGTCCAGGGGGTCGGTGACACCGTGCATCAGGAACGAGTCGCACCCCAGGGGACCAAAGGTCAGGTTGGGCACGGAGGGGTTGTCCATGCCGGCGAAGGCAA
>CAZYEY010000090.1:0-6362 GCA_964646585.1 uncultured Thiobacillus sp.
CGCGGGGGGTCAGGGTTTCACGCAGCTTGCCGAGAGCGGTCACGGTGTCCATGTAAATGGGACCGCGGCCTTCCTTCATCTCTTTCAGCATCAGGTGGTTACGCAGACAGGAAGCGGGAACGGCAGCCTGGCCATAGGGAGGGTAGTCGTTCAGCATTTCCTTGTTCTTCTGCATGTACACTTCGCCGTTGGCGTTGGTGGCCTGGGCCTTGAACAGCAGGAACCAGGCACCCACAGGGCCGTAACCGTCCTTGAAGCGGGCGGGCACGAAGCGGTTTTCCATCATGGTCAGCTCGGCGCCGGCTTCGGCGGCCATGGAGTAGGTGGAGCCGGAGTTCCACACCGGGTACCAGGCACGGCCGGTACCTTCACCCACGGAGCGGGGACGGAAGATGTTCACGCAACCGCCGGCGGCCAGCAGGATGGCCTTGGCCTTGTACACATACAGCTTGTGCTCGCGGGTGGAGAAGCCGACGGCACCGGCGATGCGGTTCTTGTCATTCTTGTCGTTCACCAGCTTGACGATGAACACGCGCTCCTGGATGCGATCCATGCCCAGGGCCTTCTTGGCGGCTTCGGCGACGATCCACTTGTAGGATTCGCCGTTGATCATGATCTGCCACTTGCCGGAACGCACGGGCTGACCGCCGTCCTTCAGGGAGGGCAGGCCTTCGCCGATGGCGGCGGCGCCGTCATGACGCTCACCGTTGGCATCGGTCTTCCAAATGGGTAGGCCCCACTCTTCGAACAGGTGCACGGAGTCGTCCACGTTGCGGCCCACGTCGTAGGCCAGGTCGTCACGGGTGATGCCCATCAGGTCGTTGGAGACCATGCGGGCGTAGTCGGCGGGATCCTGCTTGTCGCCAATGTAGGTGTTGATGGCGGACAGACCCTGGGCCACGGCGCCGGAGCGGTCCATGGCAGCCTTGTCCACCAGCTTGATCTTCAGGTCCACGCCAGCTTCGGCCTTGGCCACTTCAGCCCAGCGCATGACTTCATAGGCGGCGCCGCAGCAGGCCATGCCACCACCGATCAGCAGGATGTCGACTTCTTCCTGGATGACGTCGGGATTTCCAAATTCAGCCATTTCTATTACCTCTTCTCGATTACTTCTTGCGGATCAGTTCGGCGGGGTTGCCGGCGCGGAAACCGCCCATCACACCCGCGGTGAAATTGCCCACGGCGGTGATGTCAGCCAGCTTGGGCATGGGCTTGCCACCGAACGGGTCGATGGAGCCCTCGGGAGTGGTGCGGATGGGGAACTTGAAGCGCTTCAGGGTGCCGTTGCGGAACTTGATGGTCCACATGATGGAGTCGGAACCGCGCAGGGGCTGCACGGAACCGCCCAGGGGCACCACGTCGGCGTAGTGGCGGGCCTCGATGGCCTGCTGGGGGCAGATCTTCACGCAGCTGTAGCATTCCCAGCACTGCTCGGGTTCCTGGTTGAAGGACTTCATGGCGTGGCCGGTCTCGGAACCATCGCGGTCCAGTTTCATCAGGTCGTGCGGGCAGATATACATGCAGGCGGTCTTGTCTTGACCCTTGCAGCCGTCGCACTTGTCGGTACGGACGAAGGTAGGCATTCAATCACTCCTTGTTAGCTAACAATCCGCGCTCATCACGCGGCCCATTCAGTAAAACCGGGCCCCACCTTGGCCGGGGGGCGTATCGCGAATCCGCTTCCGGCGGGCCCGGTATCCCAAATTCAATGGAAGGCCGGGTCTGGCCCGGCCGGTCTGCTCATGCGGCCGAATGGCCCTTGAGTTCCACCTTGACGTTCTGCTCGGCGGTAAGGCCCTGGTAATACTTCTTCAGCACCGCGGCGACCTCGGGACGGCTGAACTCCACCGGCAGGTCCTGGCCTTCGGAGAGCATGGCGCGAACCTTGGTGCCGGACAGCAGGATGCGATCATCCTTGGTGTGGGGGCAGGTACGCTGGGAAGCCATGCCGCCACACTTCTTGCACCAGAAGGTCCAGTCGATGTTCATGTTCACGGTCTCCAGGGAGCCATGGGGGATCTCGTCGAAGATCTTCTGGGCATCGAAGGGGCCGTAGTAGTCACCCACGCCGGCATGGTCGCGGCCGACGATGAGATGGGAGCAGCCGTAGTTCTGGCGGAACAGGGCGTGCAGCAGGGCCTCACGGGGACCGGCATAGCGCATGTCCAGGGGATAACCGGCCTGGATCACGGTGTTGGGGGCGAAGTAGTTGTCGATCAGGGTGGCGATGGCCTCGCTGCGCACCTCGGCGGGGATGTCGCCCGGCTTCAGGGCGCCCAGCAGGGAGTGAATCAGCACGCCGTCCATGGTCTCGATGGCGATCTTGGCCAGGTACTCATGGGAGCGGTGCATGGGGTTGCGGGTCTGGAAGGCGGCAACCCGGCTCCAGCCCAACTCCTTGAATTTGGCGCGGGTCTCGGCGGGAGTCATGAACTGGTCGCCGTACTTGGCCTTGAAGCCGCCATCGGAGAGCACCTTCACGGGACCGGCCAGGTTGATGGGGCCCTGCTCCATGACCATCTTCACGCCGGGGTGGGCGATGTCGGTGGTCTTGTAGACCATCATGCACTCATGGCCCTTGTCGATGCCGTAGATCTCGGTGACCTTCATGGTGCCCATGATCTCGCCGGTCTCGCCGCTCACCAGGGCCACATCCTGGCCCAGACTCAGGGTCTCGGCAGTCTTGGCGTCGGTGGACAGGGTGACGGGGATGGGCCAGAACAGGCCGTTGGCCATCTTGTAGCCGTCGCACACGCCCTGCCAGTCGCCGTGGGTCATGAAGCCTTCCAGGGGGGTGAAGCCACCGATGCCCATCATGATGAGGTCGCCGGTTTCCCGGGAGGACATCTTGATCTTGGTGAGGCTCTGGGCGCGGGCCAGCTCGGCTTCGCGGGCGGCTCCTTCGAGCAGGAGGGGCTTCAGATCACCACCACCGTGGGGGTTCACCAGTCGGGACATGGAGGGCTCCTAGGACGCGTTGATTAGAATAGGCTGATAAGCCGAATGGGCCGCGAGAATAGCACCGGCAACCCCCCCCAACTAATCAGACTTATTTCTTTGCAAATAAAATTTTTTTGGGACCGCAACGTCCTGGATTTCCGGGGTTCGCGGCATATCCCCCCAGCCGGAAAGGAAATTCCCCGCCGGGGTCCCGGGAACGGGCAATGGAAAATCGACGTCCCGACTTCCGGACCGTCAGCGGCGGGCAGGGGCCTGGATGCCGGCACCTCCCGGGGCGCTGGTCAACGATGGGAGGAACGTTGGGAGAAGGTGCGCACCACTGCGGCCACCAAGGCCTCGATCTCGCTGGGGGAAAGATCCGGATAAGCGTTTTGCAGCTTGGTCATGGCCCGATAGAAGGCAGCGCCATTATGGGTCGTCACGTCGCCCAACACGGGTTTCAGAAGGCCCTGGGCGGCCTCGAAACGTTCCCGCAGGACCAGATTCCTGCGCCGTTCCACGGGCGCCGACAGGGCGCGCTCCTCGATCAAAGTGTTCATAAAGTCTCCTTCGGTGTTTGTTATGCGGCTTCAGAGGTGGCCGGGCTGGCGACCCTAGCAGCAAATGGTGACGGTTTGATGACCGTGCTAGTAGATATTGACTAACGGGCAGCGGGTCGGGATTCTGCCCAAAATTCAAAGACTTTCAAGCGTCTCTTGATTTCTTCCGTGTATTCTTGACCGGCGTCAATCCGCCGATTCAAGAATGCCCCGGGATCAGCCCCGCGAAAGTCGGCAACAGGCTCGCCGCCTGGGGGGTTTCCCGGATGCCGGCGCGAATCCTGTCCGGGTCGCAACCGGCCGCCACCAGCTCCGCCGCGAGCCGGTCCACATAGCCCGCCATGCGCGCCGGGTCGAATTCCGGATGGAACTGCACACCCCAGGCCCGCCGTCCCATACGGAACGCGTGGAGGGGCTCGAACGCGTTGGCCGCCAGCCGGATGGCCCCGGCAGGCATCTCCATCACCGTCTGGGCGTGCACCACGTGGGCGGAGAAACCCAGCGGCAGGCCGGCGAACAGAGGATCGTCCGCGGCGGCCGGCAGCAGGTCGATGGGCACCGTGCCGATCTCCCGCCCGCCCGGGTGGTAATCCACCCGGCCGCCCAGGGCTTGCGCCAGCATTTGGTGGCCGAAGCAGATGCCCAGATAGGGCACCTCCGCCTCCACCACCCGGCACAGCCAATCCGCCAGGCGGGCCATCCAGGGTGTCCAATCTGTGACCATGGCGTGGGAGCCGGTCATGACCACGCCGGCGCAGGCCGCCGGCTCGGGCAGGGGAGAGGCCCGGCGCGGATTCACCACTTGGATCGTCGTGGCAGGCAGGCCCAGGCCGGCGGCGATCCAGTCGTCGAAGTCCCCCTGGCTTCTGGCCAGGTCGGGAAAGGTGCCCCCAGCCTTGACGATGACCAGGCGTCGGCCTTCAGGCGCCATGGCCGGCCTCCGTCACCCGGCTCACCGTGACCCCCACCTCCAGGCTGTGCATGCCGCCGCCGTAGATGACGCCCTTGAGGGGCGCCACGTCGGCGTAGTCCCGGCCCCAGGCCAGGGTGAGGTGGCCCTCGCCGGTGGGACCGCCATTGGTGGGATCGAAATCGACCCAGCCCGCCCCGGGCAGGTAGACCGAAACCCAGGCATGGGAGGCATCGGCCCCCTCCAGGCGGGGCTGGCCTTCCGGCGGCGTGGTTTCCAGGTAACCGCTGACGTAGCGGGCGGCCAGGCCCAGGCCGCGCAGGCCGGCGATGGCCAGGTGGGCGAAGTCCTGACAGACGCCGTGGCGCTCGGCCAGGACTTCCGAAAGCGGCGTGTCGATGCGGGTGGCATCGGGACGGTAGTGGAAATCCGCGTGGATGCGGGCGGCGAGATCGGCCACCGCCGCCAGCAGGGGCCGCCCCGGTGGAAAGCTGGCGCGGGCATAGTCCAGGGCAGCGGAATCCGGCGGCACGAAGGGGGAAGCCAACCGGCATTCCCGGGCCAGCAGGCATTCCGCACCCGCTTCCCCGCAGTCGCCGATGGGCCGGGCCAGCTGGGCCGCCACCTGTTCCCAGGGTGGCGAGGTCTTCGGGGGCGCGGTGGCCAGACGCTCGACCAGGCTGGTGGCGGTGACGGCGAGCGCCCCATGGGGCCGGCGCAGGGTGAACCAGGCGACCCGGTTGCCGAAAGGGTCCAGCCGATCGCGCCGGTCGTCGCCCCGGGGCTCCAGGTCCAGGCGACTTTCCAACACCCGCTGGCCTGGGGTATCCCGGGGCAGCAGGCGGGCCTCGCCGTAGTTGAGGCCGATGTCCTGGGCGTAGCGGTAGCGGTTGACGTGGTGGATGCGAAAACGCGGCATGCTCAGCCCTCGCTTGCCGCAGCAGTGAGCACGTGCTGTTCCTGGACGTGGGTGAACCAGGCGTGGGTGATGGCATCGGAGGTGGCCGCCAGCAGCCCCCCCAATTCCCCCAGGATGACGATGAGGCGTTGGCGCTCGCCGGCATCCACGATCAAGTCCTCCACCATGGCCTCGCTGGCGTGGAGGCGCTCCTCGGCGCTGAACAGCAGGCGCTCGGCCCGGCCCCGCTGGCCGGCCGCGGTGAGTTCCTGCACGTGGCGGCGGGCGGTGCGCAACTGGTAGATCAGGGCGCGGGGACTGTCCGCGTCCCACAGCAACAGGTCCAGCACCCCGGCCAGGAAGGGTTCGCTGCGGTAGCGGCGGCGGAAGGTCACCAGGCTGTCGGCGCTTTGCAGGACCAGGGACAGGCTTTCCCGCTCCGCCTCCCCGCCAAGACGCGACTCCAGGGTTCGGCAGAGCAGCACCGCCTGGGTCTGGCCCCGTTCGATGCGGCGGCCCAGGTCGAAGAAGCGGAAGGCGGCCTCCCGGGACAGGGTTTCCGAGGCCAGGCCCGCCAGGCCGGCCAGGGCGTCGATGAGGCGGCCCAGCCACAGATCGGTGCGCTCCCGGCCCGCCCCGACGCGGACGCGGCCGTCGGCGCGAGGGCCCCAGTCCCGTTCCACCCGGTCCAACAGCCGCCAGATGGCCACCGACCAGTATTCCCGGGTGCCGTAGGCGCAAGCCAGCAGGGCGCGCACGGACTGGGCCAGGTTGCCGGGCCGGTCGGCCCGGGTGGTGAGTTCCCGGACGCAGGCCGCCAGGTCCGGCCGCCCGGCGCAGCCGCATTGGCCCGGGGCATAGCCCATGAGGCCCATGAGGGCCTCCAGCACCGGGCCCAGGCCCGGGGTGGTCTCCTCCTCCCAAAGCCCGTCCAGGACCGCCCGAAGCAGCCGGGCCACTGCCTCCGCCCGTTCCAGGTAGCGGCCCGCCCAGAACAGATTGTCCGCCGCCCGGCTGGTGAGAACGCCGCTTTCCCGCCGGTGGGGGGTGGGAC
>CAZYEY010000091.1:0-35273 GCA_964646585.1 uncultured Thiobacillus sp.
CAGGCTGCCCGGCAGGGCCCAGACAAACCCCGAGACCAGCATCAAGCCCCATGCCAGCATGCCGCGCATCCTGATCCCCCTTTTCATCGATCCCGACCGGCCAGGTAGAAGGCGGCCCAATAAAAGGGCTCCGGCCGCACGGCCATGAGATCCACCTGGGCTCGGCGCAGGGCCTCGGCCTTGTCCCCCCCGGACAGGTTGGCATAGAAAATCCGCATCAGGTCTGCCGTGGCTGCGTCGTCCACGGCCCAGTAGCTGGCCAGCAGGGCACGGGCGCCGGCGAAGAAGAAGCCGCGACTGAAGCCCACCAGATCGTCGCCGGCATTGCCCCGGCCCAGGCCCGTCTCGCAGGCGCTCAGGGCCACCAGGTCGGCGTTCAGGCGCAGGCCGTAGATCTCGTCCACGCTCAGCACGCCGTCGTTGTCGGCGTCCGGAACGAGCAGCAGGTAGGACTTGAGCGGATCCGCCGACTGGAATTTGCCGTGGCTGGCCAGATGCACGTAGCGGGCGTCGCCGGCCAGCGCGCGCAGGGCCGATTCGCTGGCCCGGTCCCGGGTCAGCAGCCTGGCCCCCGGCAGGTACTCGGCGATGGCGTAGGCTTCCGCCTCGGCATTGGCCAGGTCGTTGGCGGCCACGCCGGTATCGGGATTGGCCAGGATGAGGGCGCCGCCCGCAGCGGTGCCCTGGGCGCCCAGGAGCAGACCGGCGTGGGCGCTGGGCAGCACCCGCAGGCCGTGCTTGCGGGCCAGCCAGCCCTCGCCATCGTGAAGGGCGGCGAAAGGCAGGTAGTGCAGGGGGCCGTGGGGCACCAGGGTGACGCGGCTTCGCAACCAGACCGCCAGCGGCCGCCACAGCGTGTCGTAGAGCGCCCGGGCCTGGGGCCAGACTTCCGGGGAACGGGCGGCGGTGGCGCGGCGGAAATCCTCCACCCGCCGCGCCAGATCCCTGCCGTCCAGCCGGATTGCCCGGACCCCGTCGGCGTCGGCCACCAGGGCGTAGAGGACATCGTCCCGGGCGTAATACTCCAGCAGGCTTTCGTCGGGCCCCAGCCCGGCCCGGAGCCGGTCAGCATCCACGCCGTGGATGGCCACCAGGGAGGCGAACATGGGATCCCGCTCGAGCAGGGATTGGCGCGCCCGCTCCAGATCCGCCCGGTCCGCCTCGCCATCCCCCCGCTTTTGCAGGCGGACCGCCACCTCCAGGCGGTCGAGGCGGTCGAGCTGCTGACCGACGGCCCCGTCGCGGCCTGCGGGGGGCTCCCGCCGCCACTTTTCCGCCAGCAGATCCACCAAAGCCCGGGCCTTGGCCCGCTCCACGAACTCCAGCATGGCGGCGAAGCGGCCTTGGCGGAACAGGACATCCACCAGATCGGCGTAGACCTGCTGCCGGTCCGTGGCGAAGCCGATCTTGTTGATCTCGGTGTCGATATGGCGGCGGTGCTGCTCGATGAGCACCACCGCCTGGCGGAAGAAATCCTCCGCCTGTTTCAGGTCGCCCCCGTCCCGGGCCAGCCGGCCCAGGTCGTGGAGCACCTGCCAGTAGATCTCGCCGTTCTGGCGCACCCGGGCGTTGCCGGCCAGGGCGGAGAGACGGCGCTTCGCCTCTTCGGTCCGGCCGGTTTCCAGCAGGGTCTTGCCCAGCATGTACTGGCGGGGCAGATCCTGCCAGAGCCAGAGGTTGTCGCCGCCCAGCAGGGCGCCGCTGAACAACCGGTCCAGGAAAGCGTTGGCCTCGAACAGTGCGTCGCCGCTCAAGGCCCGGTAGGCCTTCTCGTAATCGCCCAGGGCCAGGTGGCAGCGGGCCAGGGCCAGGGATTTTGAGGTCTTGTGTTCGTTGCTGAACAGAAAGCCGGTGCGAACCTTTTCCAACCGCCGCACGTACCCTCGGGCGGCATCCGGCTCGCCCACCCGGGCCAGGGCCACCACCAGGGCGGTGAGAGCCTCCATCTCGACGAGGGGGGCGTCCTCCTTCGCTTTGTCGTACCAGTCCAGGGCCCGGCCGGCCTCGGCGATGGCCCGGTCATGGTCCCCCAGTTCGTTGGCGCTTTCCGCGCGCAGGATGGCGGCGTAGGGGGTGAGATCCTCGGCGCCAAACAGCAGTCCCTCCCGGTCCCCCATCCTGATGCGGGCATCCAGCCGATCCAGGCATTCGCCCAGGCGCTGGTAATGCTTGATGCGGTGGTAGGCGAGGCAGAGGCCGTGCAGCTGGGCGGCGGGCGCCTTGGCATTCTGCAGCAGGCCCTCGAAGCGGGCCGCCAGTTCTTCGTAGCGACCCTCGCCCACCAGCCTGAGTTGCAGTTCCGCGCCCCGGGGGGCGGCCAGGGCGCCCCCCATCCCCAGGACGAGGGCGACGGTGAACGCGGCCAGTCCGCGCGCCATGGTCAGAACCAGTAGCCGAGCTCGACCTTGTAGCCGTTGTCGCGGGGGGTGTGGAGCAGGGACAGGCCCACCCGGAACAGGCCGGTGGAGGCGGTCTTGGCGCTGCGCGTGGTGCCCAGGGTGAAGCGCAGTTCCTGGTAATTGTCCGCGTAGAGGTCGCTGCCGAAGAAACGGGTATCCACCACAGAGGCCTCGAAGTGCATCTTGCGCCCCTGGACGGTGACCGGCACGGACACCATGAGGCCATTGCGCAGCACGGTGTTGTTGATGCCCGGGTCGTAATCGTAGCCCCGGTAGGAGAAGGGCATGGTGGTCACATAGCCCAGCATGTTGCCCATGCCCACGTCGTAACCATCCATGCGCCAGTAGTAGGTGCTGGTGAGACCCACCGAGGCCATCTGGGCGGTGGAGCCCAGGTCGGTGGCGGCGGTGAAGGCATAGTTGAAGCTGGGCACCAGGGACCAGCTGGCGTTCATGGGATAGCGGTAGGAGGCGCCAAAGCCCAGGTGGTAGGCCTTGGCTCCATCCACATCGACGATGCTGATGGGCAGGCGCAGCAACAATTGGCGGCGGGGATCCAGGTCGTTGCGGATGGTGTAGCTCAGGGGGATGGTGAAGGAATCCACGGAGATGCCCCCCGGACTCATATGGGCGTACTCCAAGCCCATGCCCATCTGGGTCATGGCGGCCCGGCCCGCCTCGCCTGCGGCCTGGCCTTCCGGACTGGCGATGTGGCTGAAATCGGAAAAGAAAGCTTGCTCGAAATCCGCCGCGATCATGGTGGACATGAGGCTGTTGGGATTGCCCGCCACGGGGTCGGTGGCGGTGGTGGCCGCCAGGGTCTGGGCCACCGAGGCCATGAGCCCGCTGTTCTTGATGAAGTCCATCATGAGCTGGACGTTCTCGTCCCGGCTGCCCCCCGTGTTGAAGAAACGGCTGATGTGGGTGCCGCCCCCCAGGTCCATGAAGAGGGAAACCTCATCGTGGCCGTGAGGAATGCCGATGGAGATGGGGACACCACGATAGCTGCCCACCAGGGACACCGGTTCAATGCCGCTGTAGGCGGGCAAGAGGGATGCAAGATGCTGGCTCGTCACTGAGAGGATCAGACCTTCCGCCGAGCCGTAGCTCAGGCCGCTGAAGGTGGTGCCACCAATGGTCGTATCCGAGGTGAAGGTGCCGGCGGCGAGGGAACCCACGGAGCTCAGGGTGGCGGTCAGGGCAAGGACGAGCGCGGATACATGGCGGAACATGCTGGCTCCTCTTAAGGGATTGCAGGGACATCACCTTATGAAGACTAGCGTATCCGATAAAAACGGCCCAGCCCGGTCTGCCCTTCCGGAATGCGATCCAGCCTATCGCCCACCGCCTCGGAGAGCTGGCCCAGCCGCTCCTCGGGCAGGGGGTGGGTCTTGAACAGGAGGGCAACGCTCTTGTCGCCCTTGGCCACGTGGCCGATTTCCGCCAGCACCGCCGGCAGGGCGTAGGGGTCATAGCCAGCCCGGGCGGTGAGCACCACGCCGATGCGGTCGGCCTCGTATTCCGCGTCCTTGTCCAAGCCCCGGGCGACGATCTCGGCGCCGTTGCCGATGAGGTTCTGCACCAGTTGGTTCTCGTCCTTCACCTTGCCGCCCAGGAAGCCACCGAGGGCAGCGATGCCCTGGGATTTCCGCAGCAGCTTGAGGTGGTGCTTGCGGATGACATGGCCGATCTCGTGACCCAGCACGCCGGCCAGTTCCGCCTCGTTCTTCAGCTTCCGGTAGAGGCCCTTGGTGAGAAAGACATAACCGCCGGGGGCGGCGAAGGCGTTGAGGTCGTCGCTGTCGATGACGCCAAAGTGCCAGGCCAGGTCTGGCCGCTCGCTTTGCAGGGAGACCCAGCGGCCAACCCGGTTGACGTAGCGCTGGAGGTTGTCGTCCCTGACCAGGGGGGCGGCCCCCAGCAGGTTGCCGGCGATCTGCTGGCCGATGCGCGCCTCCTCCTCCGGCGAGGTCTTGCCACTGAGCAGGGCCTTCACGAGCTGGTCCCTGGGCTTCTCCGCCTGGGCCGCGGGCTGAACGGGCGCTGCCGGCTGGGCAGGCCCCACCGGCTGGGCAGGCGCCACCGGCCGGGCGGGGGCCGCAGGCGCGGCGGGAGGTGGGAACTGAGCGGGCTGCTGCGGAGCCGCCTGCTGTTCCTTCAGCTTCTTCTTGAGGCTCCTGAATGCATCCTCCAGGTCACTGGCCTGCACCAGGCTCCCACCCAACAGGATGGCGGCCATCAGGGCGACGAGAACTCTGGGGAGGATTGAAGGGAATGTCATGGAACGATGTCCTCGCATAATTGGGGGCGCCGTCAGAAGCCGCCGTCGCCCCAGGGGCTGGCGTTGTTTTCCCGCTGCTCCTTTTTGGGATTGGGCAGATAGGGCACGCTTGCGGCCTGAAGACCGGCGGCCCGGGCGAATTGCTCGGCGTCGGCCCGGTTGCTGGCATAGCGCTCCAGCAACTGCAATTCACCGGCATCGAAGCGGGCCAGCTTGAGTTCTTCCTCGGTGAGGCCCCGCAGTCCGGCCACGGCCACCACCTTGCCGGGATCGCGTTTGGAGGTGGTCGCCTCGAGGACCCCCAGGGCATCGCCGCCACCGGCCGGCGCATCGGCCCTCACCGCGAGGATACGCACCCAGCCGCTCTTGCCGCTGCTGGACACCTGGGTCCAGCCGCCCTGTCGGGCCAGGATCTCCACCCGGGCACCCTTGGCGGCCCGGCCAACCACTGCAGCGGTGGCGGCGGCAGAAGCTCTCAGGTCTTCGTCCTTGGTCATGACGCCGGTGGCGGCAAGGACCGAAGAAACGGCCGCATAGCCGAGTACTGCTAGAAGAGAAGCGAGGTAGGGTTTCATGGCGGTGGTTCTCCGTGACGGAGAAATGATACATCCGGCCGGCACTGCGACACTCCGGGAGGCGGTAGTACTATTCCCGCATGGGCTTCCTCACCAACTTCCTGATCCGCCGGGGCGCCGCCCTGCTGGGTACCTGGCGTATCTGGCGGGACACCCTGCGTTTCGCCGGCCGGGCCACGGTAACCGCTGCGGCGCCCTCGGCCTACAACAGCGCCACCCGCACGGTGGTTCTGAAGCAGATCTACTTCACCGCCTGGCAGATCCTGCCGGGCTTCACCCTGTTCGCCGCCCTGCTCTCCTTCGTGCTGATCCAGATCGTGGTGAGCACGGCGGCAAAGTTCGGACTTTCCGATTACGCCCTGGAGGTCTCCATGCGCCTCCTGGTGCTGGAACTGCTGCCCCTCCTCACCGCCCTGTTCGTGGCCTTGCGCTCCGGTTCCGCCATCAATACCGAGGTGGCGCTGATGCGGATCCAGGGCGAGATCGATGCCCTGGAGGATGCCGGCGTGGACACCCTGCGGCTGGAATTCATGCCCCGGGTCATCGGCGGCATGATCTCGGTGCTGGCCCTGACCGCCGTCACCGCGGTCATGGCCCTGGTGCTGGCCTACCTGGCCGTGTATGGCGTTCAGCTCTGGAGCTTCCCGGATTTCACCCGGGTCATGGGCAAGGTGTTCGACACGCCCGTTCTGGTGGGCATTCTGCTCAAGAGCCTGGGCTTTGGCCTGGCGGTGACCGTGATTCCCGTGGCCGAGGGACTGGCCACGCCGCGCAAGCTGTTCATGGCGCCCATCTCCGTGCTGCGCGGCATGGTGAGGCTGTTCTTCGCCCTCATGCTCATCGAGGTGGCCTCCCTGGCCTTCATGTACATATGAGCCTCGTCCTGAAATGGATGACCGACGACGCCCAGCGCCGCGCCTTCATCACCGAGCACCCGAACAGCATCCTGGTGTCGCCGGATCTGCCCCTGCGCGCCAACCTGTCGGTACTCGACAACATCGCCCTCATTCCCCAGTACCGTGCCAACCTGGATTACAGCACCGCCGCCGACCAGGCCTGGAGCCTGCTGCTGCGCACGGGGCATACCGGCGCCGCCTTCAAGCGCGATCCGGACCTCTCCCACGAGGAGCGCTTCGTGGCCAAACTGCTGCGGGCAGCCATCGGCCAGCCCCCTGTCATCCTGGTTGACCGTCCGGGTATGCTCTTGCCCGACCTGCATTACCCGCCCTATCTGGAAGCCCTTCTGCGCGGGTTGGCCGACATCCTCAACGACTGCTGGATTCTGGATTACACATGGAACGCACCCCTGTACCCGAACCGGTGAAACGCCCCATCGTGCCGCCCCTGGTGAAGAACCTGGAGCTCAAGATCGGTCTCCTGCTGGTCTTCACCCTGCTGCTGTCCGGTGCCTTCGTGCTCTACAGCCTGTACGCCCGAGGCGCCTTCCAGATCACCCAGATGCTCTACCTCACGGCCCACGATGCGGAAGGGGTGACGGTGGGCATGCCCATGACCTTCTCCGGCTTCCCCATCGGCGAGGTGAAGAAAATGGACCTGACCGAGGAGGGCAAGGTCCGCATCGAGATCGCCGTGCCCCGCAAGGATGCCAAGTGGCTGCGCCAGAACAGCGTCTTCACCCTGGAGAAGTCCCTGGTGGGCGGCGCCAAGATCAAGGCCTTCACCGCCAATCTGGCCGACAAGCTCCTGGAAGACGGCGCCATGCGGGAATTGATCACCGGCGACGCCACCCAGGAGATTCCGGTCCTCATCGAGAAGGTCAAGACCATTTTGGCCAACGTAGCCGCCATGACCGGCAACGACGCGCCCATCAACAAGACCCTGGGCAACGTGGCCACCGTCACCGGCCGCATGGCCGGGGAATATGGCGTCATGGAGGGCGTGCTGGGCTCGCCGGACAAGGCGAGGCAAGTGGTGGCCGCCCTGGAAAAGGCCAACGGCCTGCTGGCCAGCCTCAACGGCGTCTCCCTCAAGGTGGATGGCATCCTGGCCAAGACCGACAACCAGGTATTCGGTCCCGAGGGGGTCATGGACCAGACCAGGCAATCGGTGGCCAAGGTCAACGCCATCCTGGGCGACGTGCGCGAGAGCCTGAAGAAGGCCGACGCCATTCTGGCCAACGCCCAGACCGCCAGCGCCGACGTCACCCGGATCACCGCCAATGTCAGCGCCGCCACCACCGACATGGCCCAGTTGAGGGTGGAGATCGACGACTCGGTGCGCAAGGTCAACCACCTCATCAACGAGATCAACAAAAAGTGGCCCTTCGCCCGCGATGTGGAGATCCGGACACCATGAAACGCCGCCTCACCCTCCTCTGCATCGCCGTTCTCCTCGCCGCCTGTGGCGGCGGCCCGCCGCCCGCCGACTGGAAACTGAACGCGGTGAGTCTGCTGGAGCACGGCCAGCAACGCTGGCTGGAAGGCAATGCCCAGGCCGCCGAACTGGCCCTGGGCAAGGCCCGCAGGGAAATCGCCCAATCCGGCCGGCTGGACCTGCTGGCCCGGGCCGAACTGGCCTTCTGCGCCACCCGGGTGGCGAGCCTGGATTTCGCCCCCTGTGCCGCCTTCGACAAGCTGGCGGGGGACGCCAGCCCCGCCGACCTGGCCTATGCCCACTTCCTGGCCGGCGACTGGTCCGGCCTGGACGCCAGGCTGCTGCCCGCCCAATACGCCGGTCTGGCGGGCGCCAAGGAGGACGCTGCCGCCGCCAAGGCCGTGGCAGAGATCAAGGATCCCCTGTCCCGGCTCATTGCCGCCGCCCTGCTCTTCAAGTCTGCCCGGGCCGATCCCCCCACCCTGGCCCTGGCGGTGGACACGGCTTCGGAGCGGGGCTGGCGCCGACCCCTGCTGGCCTGGCTGGAAGTAAGCCTGAAGCGGGCCCGGGCTGCGGGCGACCAGACCGCCGCCGCCAGTATTCAGCGCCGCATCGATCTGGTGTTGACCGGCGGGAGCAAGCCTCAGCCCTGACCGGGTCTATTCCGACTGGCCCACTTGGTTTATTAGCGATCGCTTATATAATCGCGACCGACTCAGAAACGGAGAAAACTATGGATTGGCTTATCCATCCCTGGCCCTGGTATGTGGCCGGGCCCCTGATCGGCCTCATGGTTCCGCTGATGCTGTTCATCGGCAATCGTTCCTTCGGCATCTCCAACAACCTGCGCCACCTGTGCGCCATCACCCAGCCGCCCACGGTGGAGGTGGACTTCTTCCGCTACAACTGGAAGGAGCATGTCTGGAGCCTGGTGTTCGTCATCGGCACCGGCATTGGCGGCTACCTGGCAGGGGTGGTGTTCGCGGACCCGAACCCGGTCCAGCTCTCCCATGCGGCCCAGGACATGTTGCTATCCTGGGGTTTCCTCCTGCCCAGCGGCAGCCTGGTGCCCGACGAGTTGTTCCACACCAGTGTGCGAAATTTCACCCTACTGTTTGCCTGCGGCGTGCTGGTGGGCTTCGGCACCCGTTACGCCGGCGGCTGCACCTCGGGCCACGCCATCACCGGCCTGTCCACCCTGCAACTGCCTTCCCTCTACGCGGTGTTGGGGATCTTCGGTGGCGGCCTCATCGCCTCCTGGTTCCTGGTGCCCTACATGCTCATCGGATGAGGCCGTCATGATCCGCTACATCCCCTATCTCCTGGTCGGCATCCTGTTCGGTTTCGTACTGGTGAAATCGGAGGCGGCTTCCTGGTATCGCATCCAGGAAATGTTCCATTTCCAGAGCTTCCACATGTTCGGCATCCTGTTCTCGGCCATCGCCACCGGCGTGGTCAGCATCCAGATCGTCAAGCGTCTGGGCCGCAGGCGGGCTCTGGACGGTCAGGCCATCGAAATCCCGGAGAAAGCCCCCGGCACCACCAGCTATATCCTTGGCGGACTCATCTTCGGCTTTGGCTGGGGTCTCATCGGCCTGTGTCCCGGCCCCATGTTCGCCCTGGCCGGCACCGGTTCCCTGGGGGCCATGGTGGTCCTGGCCGGGGCCCTGCATGGCACCTGGCTCTACGGCGCTCTCAAGCAGCACCTGCCCCATTAATAAAATTTACATACTCATCAGAGGGCTTTTTTGACAGCCCCCACCCCGGGGGCTAACCTTGCACGGCTTACCCGCCGTCCGCTTACGCAATTCTGGAGGAGATCATCATGCGTATCAGCACTTTTGCCCTGGCTGCCGCCAGCCTCGTTTCCCTGTCCGCCCAGGCAACGCCCCTCATGTCCGCCGACTGGGCGACCCAGGCCTGCCAGGCCTGGAACAACAACCCGGTCCTCACCGACGAACTAGCCGAAAAGTGGATCAAGAACGACAAAGGCCGCGGCTATAAGGTCATCCATATGTACCGCACCGACTGTGGCGATGCCACCAAAGTCGAGATGACCATCTCCGCCAAGGGTGGCAAGGCCCTGTGCACATACGCCGGCAAGGTCCAGCACAGCACCCTGGACCTGGAGTCCGACTACCTGATGCACGCCGAGACCAAACGTTGGCGGGAAATGGGCGCTGGTGAGTACGGCCCCATGCGCGCCATGATGTTCGGCCGCCTCAAGTTCGAAGGCCCCAAGGGCGAAGCCATGCGGGTCATGGGCCCCTTCGAGCAGTTCCTGCTGATCCCCGGCAAAGTGCCCGGCGAGGACGCCTGCCCGGCCAAGTAACCGGTCCTTCCCGCGCAACTCCCCCAGCCCGCCTTGGCGGGCTTTTTCATTTCCGCGCCGATCCCAAGCGGAATCGTTCACCGCTAAGATTCAGCGTTTCCCCAGCACCAGACGTGGGGCCAGGGACAGGTCACCGGCCAGGACGCGCAACAGGCGGTCGATGTTGGGATGCTTGCCGGGATGGGCGCGGGCGTCCTCGGTATGTTCGCCGTAAAGCACCAGCCCCTCCCGAGCAGCGGCCGCGTCGATGCGGCCGTATTTCGTGGCCAGATGCTGATAGATCCGCAGGGAACCCTGGCTGCCGGGTTTGTTCTCGATGGTCCCGGCAAGACCTGCGTCGCCATCCAGTTCGATGCGCGCCAAATGGTCCGCCGGCGCCAGGCCGGCGAGGTTTTCCTGGAAGCCCATCAGACCCGGTAGGCAGCGAAGGTGAGGATCCTGGAGGTGAGGCGCATGGCCTCCTTTACCGGGCCGGGCAGCTCGGCACCGCCATGGGCCAGGGCGGTGTCGGCGTGCTTGATCTCGTCGATCTTCATCTGCTCGACGATGGCCCGGCTCTTGGCATCCTGGTCCGGCAACTTGGACAGATGGCCGTCCAGATGGCCCTCCACCTGGCGCTCGGTCTCGGCCAGGAAGCCCAGGTTCCATTTGTCTCCCAGGGCGCCGGCCAGGGCACCCAGGGCGAAAGAGCCGGCGTACCAGAAAGGATTGAGGAAACTCTTGTGGCTGCCCAGTTCGTTGAGACGCTTCTCGCACCAGGCCAGGTGCTCGGTCTCCTCGTCGGCGGCCTCCAGCAGGGCCCGGGCCGCCTCGGGATTGCGCGCGGTGAGGGCCTGGCCCTGGTAGAGCGCCTGGGCGCAGACCTCGCCACTGTGGTTGATGCGCATGAGACCGGCGGCGTGGCGCTTCTCCGCCTCGCTCATGTCCGCCTCGGGCAGACCTGCGTCGGGGTAGTCGCGCCGGGTCTGGGCGCTGGCGAAGAGGGTGCGCAGGGCCTTGTCGATCTGGGGAATGAGGCTCTCCGGCGTGGGCAGCTTGCTGATGTCGGGAAACATGGGAACTCCGGACGGATGTCGCGTGGACGGATTATAGCGGGCGGATTCGTGGTCAAATGCGCGCCTTTCGCCCGTCCTCCGTCATGCCCGCCGCCGACCTCGCTTACGCTGCCGCCGTCCTTCTGCTGGCCTATTTCGTGCGCGGCATCTCCGGCTTCGGTTCCGGACTCATCGCCGTGCCCCTGCTGGCCCTGCGCTTTCCCCTGCCCCAGGTGGTGCCCTTCATGCTGGTGGCCGACTTCGCCGCCTCCGCCCTGGTGGGAGGGCTCAACTTCCGCCACCTGGAATGGAGCGAGATCCGCCGCCTCATGCCCGCGACCCTGGTAGGCGTGGCCCTGGGCACTGGCCTGCTGGTGTCCCTCCCCGCCGCCGCCCTGCTGGCGACCCTGGGGAGCTTCATCCTGGTCTTCGCGGTGCGCGGGCTGCTGGTCCGCCAGGGGGACTTCCAGCCGGTCTCGCCACGCTGGGCCTACCCCGCCGCCCTCATCGGCGGCGCGGTGAGCGGTCTGTTCGGCACCGGCGGGCCGCCCTACGTCATCTATCTGTCCCACCGCATCCGCGACAAGTCGGTGCTGCGGGCCACCCTCTCGGGCCTGTTCTTCCTGGAAGGACTGGTCCGCATCCTCACCTTTCTAGCAGCGGGCCTGTTGGGGGATACCCGGACCTGGCTCGACAGCCTGATGGCCGCACCCCTCATCGTCGCCGCCCTCTACCTGGGCAGCCATGTCCACACCCGGCTGAGCGACACCCAGATGCTGCGCCTGGTGAATCTGCTGCTGCTGGGTAGTTCGGCGGCAGTGCTGATCAAGGCCTGGAACGGCTGACGACGCCATTCCTCACCTGGCGCAGGTGCGGAAGCCCACGAACACGTCCCGTCTGTGGGGCAGGTAAGCCTGGCGGTAGCTGCCCCGGATCAGAGCGGGCTCGGTGGCCCAGGAGCCGCCCTTGGCGGTCTTGTGGTAGCCGAATTGCAGGGTGGACATGAAGGGATACATGTCCGCCGTGAATCCCGCGTAGGGCAGGAAGGGGCTGGCGGTCCATTCCCAGGCCGTGCCCAACATCTGCCGGCAGCCGTATGGGCTGGCGCCTTCCGGGTAGTCCTGCACGGCGGGGCGCGCCCTGCACTTCGCGCCCAGTTCCGCCCGGCCCGGAACCATGTGGTCACCCCAGGGAAAGCGCCGCGATGGGCTGTCCGGGCCCAGGCCCAGGGCGGCGGCTTCCCACTCGAACTCCGTGGGCAGGCGGCGGCCGGCCCAGGCGCAATAGGCCTCGGCTTCCCAATAGCTGACGTGCAGCAGCGGTGCCTCGGGTCGCAGGGGCTCCCAGCGGTCGAACTGCCGCTCCCACCATAAGCCATCCGCCTGCTTCCAATAGATGGGGCAGTCTGGAGGGGATGACAGGGTCGGGCGGGTCGCGTCCCCGTCGGTGGCGGCCCGGTCCCGTAGCCACTTGCGTCCTCCCCAGCTCCACCAGCCCTCATCCCGGTAGCCGCCGGCTTCCACGAATTCCAGGAAGGCCGCGTTGGACACCAGGGTCCGGGCGATGGAGAAGGCCGGAAGGTCTACCAAGAAGCCCGGCTTCTCGTTGTCGAAGGCGAAGCCGTTCCCGGCAAAGTCTGCGGCGTCGGCGGCCATGCCGATGCGGTAACGGCCAGCGGGCACTCGTGCGTCCCCTTGGACGGGGTCGCCGACCGGCGGCGGGGCGGCGGGATCCGGGAAAGGCGGCGGCGGATAGCCCAGGGTCTGGCGCGCCCAGATCATGGACTCGATGTGCATGTGCTGGTGGAAGATGCCGTACTTGTAGCGGTACAGGTCCGCCGGCGTCAGGGGCCGGGTGGCCAGACATTCCAGCACTGCGTCCCGCACCGCAGCCATGTAGGCCAGGGTGGTGGCCTTGTCGGGTACCAGGCCGGGCCGCCAGCGGTCCTCATGGTCGAGTTCGAAGGAGTCCCAGACCGGATCCATGCCCGGCATGAACGGCGCCCCGCCCAGCCAAGGCCGCAATAGGAAAACTTCGAGGAAGAAGGCCGCGTGCCCCCCCTCCCAGAGCGGCGGGTTGATGTTCCGGTGATAGGGCACGACGAGCTGGTCCTCATCCAGGCTCTCGATCAGGGTGACCAGGCGGCCGTGGGCGTGCTCCAGGGCCTGGGCGATGTCGGCGGGGGTCTGCATGGCGGCGCTCATGGGCCGTGACGCTACAAGCGAAAAAGCCGCCCAGGGGCGGCTTTTTCCAGTCGACGGCCGGGGCCCTCAGCCCTTTGCGGGGCGGGCCTTGGTGTGGTCCAGTTTTTCCTTGATGCGGGCAGACTTGCCGGAACGCTGGCGCAGGTCGTAGAGCTTGGCCCGGCGCACGTCGCCGCGGCGTTTCACTTCGACGGAGGCCACCAGGGGGGAGTAGGTCTGGAAGGTCCGCTCCACCCCCTCGCCGGCGGAAATCTTGCGCACGGTGAAGGCGGAATTGAGGCCCCGGTTGCGCTTGGCGATGACCACGCCCTCGTAGGCCTGGAGGCGCTCCCGGTTGCCTTCCTTCACTTTCACCTGCACCACCACGGTGTCGCCGGGCGCAAACTCAGGCAAGGTCTTGCCGGCCGACAGGCGGGCGATCTCTTCTTTTTCCAGCTGTTCAATCAGATTCATCTTCGTTTCCTTACACGAATGTGGGCGCCAGAGGTATCCAGACGATACGTGCCACCGTTTCTACACTGGTCCGGACCAGGCCCGGACCGCTCACTTCACACCACCATCCCGCGAGCCGGATTCGGCATCCAGCTCGGCGAGCAATGCTTTTTCCAGCGGGCTCAACACTCGCCCCCGCAACAACTCCGGCCGCCGCGCCCGGGTCCGGGCCAGGGCCTGCTTCAGCCGCCAGCGTGCCACCTGGGCATGGTTGCCACCGCGCAGCACGTCCGGCACCGGCATCCCCAGCCAGTTTTCCGGCCGGGTGTAGTGAGGACAGTCCAGCAGCCCGTCGGCGAAGGAATCCTCCTTGGCCGAATCCGCGTGGCCCAACGCGCCGGGCAACTGACGAATCACCGCGTCCAACAACACCATGGCCGGCAACTCTCCGCCTGACAGCACGTAGTCGCCAACGGACACTTCCTCCAGCCGGTGGCGGGCAAAGAGGCGCTCGTCGATGCCCTCGTAGCGCCCCGCCAGCAACACCAGCCCGGGTTCCGCCGCCAGTTCTTCCACCAGGCCCTGGTGCAGCCGCCGCCCCTGGGGCGACAGGTGGATGAGCCGGGGCTTCGCCACGCCTTGCCGGGCCAGGGCGGCTTTCGCCGCGATGAGCGCCAGATCCATGGGCTCGGCCAGCATCACCATGCCGGGGCCGCCGCCGAAGGGCCGGTCATCCACCGTGCGGTAGTTGTCCTGGGTGAAGTCCCGGGGATCCCAGAACTTCAACGAGCACAACCGCCTGTCCACCGCCCGACCGCTGACACCGAAGCCGGTCAGGGCGGAGAACATCTCCGGAAACAGCGTCACCACATGGTAGGCAGGTGCCATGCGGCGCCTCAGTAATCCAGGCCCCAATCCACCACCAGGCGGCCCGCTTCCAGGTCCACTTCCCGAACTACCGCGCCGACAAAGGGAAGCAACCGTTTCGTGTCGCCATCCCGGACCTGGAGCACGTCGTTGGCGCCGGTCTCCAGCAATCCTTCCACCCGGCCCAGCGCTTCCCCCGCCAGGTTCACCACATCCAGGCCGATGAGATCTTCCCAGTAGTACTCGTCCTCTTCGGCCTCGGGCATCTCTGCCCGCAGCACCGCCACATCCAGGCCCATCAGGGTCTCGGCGGCGGTCCGGTCACTCACGCCTTCCAGGCTGGCCATCAGATACTGGCCGTGGACCTTGCCATCCAGCACCCGGTAGTCGCGCCAATCTCCACCCTTGCCGATGCGCCAGACCGGGTAGTCCAGCAGGCTGTCCAGGTATTCGGTGAAGGTCTGGAGCTTGATCCAGCCCCGCACCGCGTATGGGGCGACCACGCGCCCCATGACCACGTAGTCCTCAGGCGGCGGAAGCAGCTGCGCCACGCACGATCCGGGCGACGGTGTCGGAGGTCTGGGCGCCGACGCCCTGCCAGTAGGCCAGGCGGGCCTGGTCGATACGCAGGGCTTCGGCGGAGCCGGAAGCCACGGGGTTGTAGAAGCCGATGCGCTCGATGAAGCGGCCGTCGCGGCGATTGCGGGAATCAGTCACCACGATGTTGAAGAAGGGGCGCTTCTTGGAGCCGCCGCGGGCGAGACGAATGGTCACCATGTCGAGTTTGTCCTCTGTACCTGTGCCGGCCGGAATGGCGCGACGAATCCGGAAAAGCCGCGCATTTTACAGGAGCCCGTCCAGCAATCCAAGTAGTTGTTTTATCGGAGATTGAACCGGCGGACTCAGTCGCGGAAGTTCTGGAACTGGACCGGAAATTCGGTCACGGACCTGCGCACCAGGGCGATACAGTCCTGGAGGGTATCCTTCTTGGCGCCGGAGACCCGCACCGCCTCGCCCTGGATGCTGGCGGTAACCTTGAGCTTGGAATCCTTGATGAGCTTGACGATTTTCTTGGCCTGCTCGGATTCGATGCCGTTCTTCACCTTCACTTCCCGCTTGACCTTGTTGCCAGAAACCTTCTCGCTCTTCTCCGCCACATCCAGGCAGCGCAGGTCCACGCCCCGCTTCACCAGCTTGCCGTTGAGCACTTCCTGCACCTGGTCCAGCTTGAAGTCGTCGTCGGCGAACACAGTAAGGACATAGTCGGCCTGTTCCACGCGGGCGTCGGAACCTTTGAAATCGAAGCGGTTGGCCACTTCCTTGTTGGCCTGGTCCACGGCGTTGCGGATTTCCTGCTTGTCCACTTCGGAGACGATATCGAAGGAAGGCATGGCGTTTTCCGGGAGGTTGCAAAGGAAGGATTATAGGTCCGGCATCGTTTAGAATCGGGGCGTTAGCCACTGTTTCACCCAGAGAGAATCCCCATGGCCCGCGTGACCGTTGACGACTGCATCAAGCACATCCCCAACCGCTTCGAGATGACCCTGGCCGCCGCCTACCGCGCCCGCCAGATTTCCACCGGTGCCACGCCCCGGGTGGAAGCCGGGAAGGACAAGCCCGCCGTGCTGGCCCTGCGCGAGATCGCCGAAGGTCTGACCGGACTGGAAGTCCTGAAGAAGGTCCAACTCTGACGCATCTCCCCATGGGCAGCCCCGTGGACCCCCCCGCCTCCCTTCCACTGCTGCCCGAGGCGGTCGCCTACCTCAAGCCCGCCGACCTGGAAGCCTTCGAACGGGCCTACTGCTTTTCCGCCCAAGCCCACGAGGGCCAGTTCCGCAAGGGTGGCGACCCCTACATCACCCATCCGCTGGCCGTGGCCGAAATCCTGGCCGGCTGGCATCTGGACGTCCAGACCCTGATCGCCGCCCTGCTCCACGACGTGGTGGAGGACACGGGCGTCACTTCCGAGAAGGTGGCCGAGATCTTCGGCAAGCCGGTGGCGGCCCTGGTGG
Source organism: uncultured Thiobacillus sp. (assembly GCA_964646585.1). GTDB lineage: Bacteria > Pseudomonadota > Gammaproteobacteria > Burkholderiales > Thiobacillaceae > PFJX01. Next base: position 16,471 of record CAZYEY010000091.1, read on the forward strand.
ATGGGGTCACCAAGCTGGACAAGATCCAGTTCGAGAGCAAAGCCGAGGCCCAGGCCGAGAACTTCCGCAAAATGCTGCTGGCCATGGCCCGGGACGTGCGGGTCATCCTCATCAAGCTGGCCGACCGGCTCCACAACATGCGCACCCTGGAGTGCATGAAGCCGGAGAAGGTCCACCGAATCGCCCAGGAGACCCTGGAGATCTACGCGCCCATCGCCAATCGGCTGGGGCTCAACAAGGTCTACCAGGAACTGGAGGACATGGCCTTCATGTACCTCCATCCCAACCGCTACAAGGTCATCGAGAAGGCAGTGAAGTCGGCCCGGGGCAACCGCAGGGAGGTGGTGGACAAGATCAAGGCGGCCATCGACGCCAAGCTGCAGGACAGCAAGATCCAGGCCCAGGTGAAAGGCCGGGAAAAGCACCTGTTCAGCATCTATCGCAAGATGCAGGAGAAACACCTGGCTTTCTCCGAGGTATTCGACATCTACGGCTTCCGGGTTCTGGTGGACAACGCGCCCGACTGCTATCTGGCCCTGGGGGCCCTGCACGCCCTTTACAAGCCCATCCCGGGCAAATTCAAGGACTACATCGCCATTCCCAAGCCCAACGGCTACCAGTCCCTGCACACCACCCTGTTCGGCCCCTTCGGCGCCCCTCTGGAGGTGCAGATCCGCACCCAGGAGATGCACCGTGTGGCGGAAGCCGGCGTGGCCTCCCACTGGCTCTACAAGTCCGGGGAAACTTCCCTGTCCGACGTGCAGAAGAAAACCCATCAGTGGATGCAGAGCCTGCTGGACATCCAGGCCGACAGCCGGGACTCGGTGGAATTCCTGGAACACATCAAGGTGGACCTGTTCCCGGACGAGGTCTACGTCTTCACGCCCAAGGGTCGCATCGTCGCCCTGCCCCGGGGCGCCACGGCGGTGGACTTCGCCTACAACGTCCACTCGGACGTGGGCGACCACTGCGTTGGCACCAAGATCAACGGTGAGTTCATGCCCCTGTCCACGCCCCTGAAAAACGGCGACCGGGTCGAGATCCTCACCTCCGAATCCGCCCGGCCCAACCCGGCCTGGGCCCATTTCGCCATTACCGGCAAGGCCCGGGCCCACATCCGCAGCGCCCTGAAGAAGACCCACCGGCACGAATCCGTGCACTTGGGCGAACAACTGCTGGACCAGGCCGTCCGCGCCCTGGGCAACGAACCCCTCACCGACGCCCAGTGGGAGCGCTATCAGCGGGAAGGCGGCAAGAGCCGGGACGACACCCTGGCGGAGATCGGCCTGGGCAAGAAACTGGCCTTCGTGGTGGCCCGCCAGCTTCTGGCCAAGGACAGCGAGACCGAGGCCCGCAAGGCCGCCGGCCCCATGCTCATCCGCGGCGCCGAGGGCGTGGCGGTGCGCCTGGGCAAGTGCTGCCGGCCCATCCCCGGCGACCCCATCATCGGCCAGATCAAGAAGGAACAGGGTCTCATCATCCACACCCACGACTGCGCCCAGGTTCGCAACTACCGGGAGGATCCGGAGAAGTGGGTGGATGTGGCCTGGTCCGCCGAGCTGGACAAGCTCTTCGAGGTAGGCATCCGGGTCATCGTGGTCAACCAGCGCGGCGTGCTGGCCAAGGTGGCCGCCGCCATCGCCAACGAGGGGTCCGACATCGACAACGTGCACATGCACGACGAGGCCGGCGCCTATACCAGCCTCTATTTCACCGTCAGCGTCCAGAACCGCCTGCACCTGGCCCGGCTGATGCGCGCCCTGCGCGGCCTGCCGGAGGTGGTGCGCTTGCAGCGGGTGAAAGGCAAGGACGACCGGGGCGTCAACGTGGTCTGAGGCGTCTCAGCCCAGCCAGCGCCGCAGCATCGCCAGGTCCACCACCCCTGTCTCCCCCGCTGCATCCAGCCGCTGGAAAGGCGCATCCGGCTCGCCCAGGTCGGACAACACCGCCAGGGCGCCGCGGAAATCGTCGTCCCGGGTGTAATCATTGACGGTGACCAGGGTACGCAGGCCGGCCCCCTGCGCGGCGCGGATGCCGTTGCGGGAATCCTCGAAGGCCAAACACTCCTCGGGGGCGAGGCCAAGCTTTTCCAGCGCCCAGACGTAGATGTCCGGGGCAGGCTTCTTGGCGGGGACGATGTCGCCGGCGGCGATGACGGCGAACCAGTCCGGGCCGTCTGCGGCCAGGCTGTGGCGCAGCAGGGCCGTGACGTTTTCCGGGGTGGTGGTGGTGGCCACCGCCAGGGTCAGGCCGGCGGCCCGGGCCTCTTCCAGAAGGCGCCTGACGCCTGGACGCAGGGGGATGCCGCCTTCGGACAGCATACGGGTGTAGTGGCGGGTCTTGGCCTTGTGCAGTTCAGCCACCAGTTCATCGAAGTCCCGGGGCTTGACGTAGTCCGGACGGAAGCGCTCCACGTAGTACTTCATGCGCTCCTTGCCGCCAGTGACGGCCAGCAATTGGCCATATAGTTCCACGTCCCAGTCCCAGTCCAGGCCATATTCCCGGAAAGCGGCGTTGAAGGCGGGGCGGTGGCCGTCCCGCTCGGTGTCGGCCAGGGTGCCATCCACATCGAAGATCAGTGCCTTGAGCATGTCCATTCCTTATGCAAAACGTGTATTCCATGGTTGGCGCGCGGTTACAATGCGCCTCCCCATTCATGCAGCGAGTCCGCCATGGACGCCAGCGCCCGGCAGAATCCCGAATTCGATCAGCTTTTCGACGGCACCCTCTACAGCCTGCTGTCCTGGAAACAGCTCACGGCCTTTTGGGAGCGCCTGGACCCGGCCGCCGGCTGGTTCCTGTATGCCGTCGGCGAGGCCCGCCCCGAAACACCCGCCGACTCGGCCCACGTGACCGCCTTCGTGCGCGAGATCGATGCCCTGCTGCGCCGCGAGCACCACGAGGACTACTGCGGCATCGTCTACGCCGACGATCTGGAGCGCCCCCGGCTCATCAAGATCTACGACCCCAATCACCTGGGGACGTCCTGTGGTTCCAGCAAGCACCGCATCCTGCCCGGCTGGGTCATGTCCCTCATGCCCCCCTCCGACCTGCAGCCCCCCAGTTTCGTGCCCCAGAACCGCAAGCGTTGGTGGCAGGGCTTCCTGGACATGATCGGCGCCGGCTGACTGCCTGCTCGTCCCGACAAGAAAAAAAGCGGCCGGGGGGCCGCTTTTTCATTCCGTCCGACGGCCTTACTCGGCGGCGGGAGCCTCGCTGGCCGGGGCGGGGGCCGCCGGCGGCTCGATCAAGGCCTTCATGGACAGGCGCATGCGGCCCTTCTCGTCGGTCTCCAGCACCTTCACCTGCACAGCCTGGCCCTCCTTCAGGTGATCGGCCACGGCATTGACGCGCTGGTGAGCGATCTGGGAAATGTGCAGCAGGCCGTCCTTTCCAGGCAGCACGTTGACGATGGCGCCAAAGTCCAGAATCTTCAGCACGGTACCGTCGTAGGTCTTGCCCACTTCCACTTCGGCGGTGATGTCCTCGATGCGCTTCTTGGCGAGGGCGCCGGCTTCGGTGCTGGTGCAGGCGATCTTGATGGTGCCGTCCTCGGCGATGTCGATCTGGGTGCCGGTCTCTTCGGTGAGGGCGCGGATGGTGGCGCCGCCCTTGCCGATCACATCGCGGCTCTTCTCCGGATTGATCTTCATGGTGATGATGCGCGGCGCGTACTGGCTCATCTCGTGGGGCGCGGCCTCGGCGGCATTCATGATGGAGAGGATGTGCAGGCGCGCCTCCCTGGCCTGGGTGAGGGCCACCTGCATGATTTCCTTGGTGATGCCCTGGATCTTGATGTCCATCTGCAGGGCGGTCACGCCGTCGGTGGTGCCGGCCACCTTGAAGTCCATGTCCCCCAGGTGATCCTCGTCGCCCAGAATGTCGGTGAGCACGGCGAAACGGTTGCCTTCCTTGATGAGGCCCATGGCGATGCCGGCCACGTGCTTCTTCATGGGCACGCCGGCGTCCATCAGGGCCAGGGAGCCGCCGCACACGGAGGCCATGGAAGAGGAGCCGTTGGACTCGGTGATCTCGGATACCACACGGATGGTGTAGCCGAACTCTTCCTTGCCGGGCAGCATGGCCAGGAGGCCGCGCTTGGCCAGACGGCCGTGGCCGATCTCCCGGCGCTTGGGGCTGCCCACGCGGCCGGTCTCGCCAGTGGCGAAGGGGGGCATGTTGTAGTGGAACAGGAAGCGGTCGGAGTACTCGCCGGTGAGGGCCTCGATGGTCTGCTCGTCGCGGCCGGTGCCCAGGGTGGCCACCACCAGGGCCTGGGTCTCGCCCCGGGTGAACAGGGCGGAGCCGTGGGTGCGGGGCAGCACGCCGGTGCGGATGGTGATGGGACGAACGGTGCGGGTGTCGCGCCCGTCGATGCGGGGCTCACCAGCCAGGATGCGGCCGCGCACCACGCGGGCCTCCAGGGCGTGGAACAGGTCCTTGATGACGTTGGCCTGGGTGGTGTCCATGTCCGGGGAGATCATCTCCGCGAACACCCGGTTGCGGATTTCATCCACGGCAGCCACGCGGGATTGCTTCTGCTTGATGGAATAGGCACGGGCGAGGTCCTCGGCGCACAGGCCGTTCATTTGCTCGATGAGGGCGGTGGGGGTCTCGGGGGCGGTCCACTCCCACTCGTCCTTGCCGGCCTCGTCGGCCAGGTCGTTGATGGCGTCGATGGCGGCGCGCATCTGCTCGTGGCCGAACACCACGGCGCCCAGCATCACATCCTCGGGCAGTTCCTGGGCCTCGGATTCCACCATCAGCACGGCGGATTCGGTGCCGGCCACCACCAGATCCAGCTTGGAGGCCTTGAGCTCGGACTGGGTGGGGTTGAGCACATACTGGCCATCCACATAGCCCACCCGGGCAGCGCCGATGGGCCCGTTGAAAGGCAGACCGGACAGGGCCAAGGCGGCGGAGGCGCCGATCATGGCGGGGATGTCGGAATCCACCTCGGGATTGGCGGACATCACCGTGGCGATGATCTGCACTTCGTTGAAGAATCCGTCGGGGAAAAGGGGGCGGATGGGCCGGTCGATGAGCCGGGAGGTCAGGGTCTCCTTCTCCGTGGGCTTGCCCTCGCGTTTGAAGTACCCGCCCGGGATGCGGCCCGCGGCGTAGGTCTTCTCCATGTAGTCCACGGTCAGGGGAAAGAAGTCCTGGCCGGGCTTGACCTCGTTCTTGGCCACCACGGTGACCAGCACCACGGTGTCGTCCATGTTGACGATGACCGCGCCGGTGGCCTGGCGGGCGATTTCGCCGGTTTCCAGGGTGACCTGGTGGCGGCCGTACTGAAATGTCTTCTTGACCGGATTCACGCTATTGCCTTCCTAAAGGGGATACCGCTGAAACGGAACGGCGCCCTGGGGGCGCCGGATTCGTACCGCTCGTTTTTTACTTGCGCAGGCCCAGGCGCTGGATCAGCTGGGTGTAGCTCTCCGCATTCCTGTCCTTGAGGTAATCCAGCAGCCGGCGGCGGCGGCTCACCATCTTGAGCAGGCCGCGGCGGGAATGGTGGTCCTTGGTGTTGGCCTTGAAGTGCTCAGTCAAGCCGTTGATGCGGGCGGTGAGCAAGGCGATCTGGACTTCCGGGGAACCGGTGTCGCCGGCGCTGCGTTGGAAATCCTTGAGAATCTGCGCCTTCTGGGCAGTAGTCATAGCCATGGCAATACTCCTTGTGAAATCGCGTGGCCCGAGGCTATTCGGGACACGTTCGGGAAAGTCGGTGATTCTAAGCCGATACGGGTTCGCCGTTCAAGGAAAAGGACATCGCTCAGGCGGTGGCGATCAGCCGCCTGGGCGCCAGCTTGCCCTCCTCGTCCACCTCTGCGACGCCCAGGAAACGGCCATCCGGCGCGTAGATGCGGTGGACCGTTCCAACCCGCAGGCGAGGCAGCCACACTGCCTGGCCATGGAAAATCTGCCAGGCGGATTCCGGATCCAGAACCCGTTCCGGCAGTTCGCGGATCAGGGCATCAGCGGGCAACAGACGCTCATCCCGCTCCGACTCCGAAAATGCTTCCAATTGGGCCGGCGTCAGGGCGTCGGAGACGTCAAAGGATCCCACCGCCATGCGGCGCAGGGCCGAAAGGTGGGCGCCGCAGCCGAGCGCCTCGCCCAGATCGTCGGCCAGGGCACGGACGTAGAACCCCTTGCCGCTGTGCACGCGCAGGATGCAGGCGTCGCCGGTGAAGGATTCCAGTTCCAGGCTGTGGACCATGACCCGGCGGGCCGGACGCTGGATCTCGATGCCCTTGCGGGCATATTCGTATAGGGGCCGGCCTTGGTGCTTGAGGGCGGAATGCATGGGGGGCACCTGCTCGATCTCACCCAGGAAACCCTCCAGGGCCCGGCGCACCTGGGACTCCACCAGATCCACGGGCCGGGTGGCGATGACCTCGCCGTCCAGGTCGCCGGAGGAGGTTCGCACGCCGAACTTCACCTCAGCCAGATAGACCTTGTCCGCATCCAGCAGGAACTGGGAAAACTTGGTGGCTTCCCCCAGGCACAGGGGCAAGAGGCCCGTGGCGAAGGGGTCCAGGGTTCCGGTGTGACCTGCCTTTTCCGCCCGGAACAGGCGTTTCGCTTTCTGCAGAGCGGTGTTTGAAGTCAGGCCGGCGGGCTTGTCCAGGAGCAGGACACCGTCAACCTTGCGTTTCATCTTTTCCTGCCGGGGCGTCCGGATGGTGTTTTCGGTCTTCCTCCACGGCCTGGTCGATGAGATGGGACAGACGGGCGCCCCGTTCCACCGATTCGTCGTACTGGAAGGAAAGCTTGGGCACGCTGCGCATGCGCATGCGCTGGGCCAGTTCCGTGCGCAGAAAGCCGGCGGCATGAGCGAGCCGCAGACGGGCGGCCTCGTGGTCGGCGCCGAAGGTGGTGAACCACACCTTGGCGTGTTCCAGATCGCTGCTCACGTCCACGGCGGTGAAGGACACCCCGGCGACGCGCGGATCCTTCATCTCGCGCAGGACGATGGCTGCCAGTTCCTGGCGGATCTGCTCGGCGACTCGGCGGGCACGGGGGTTGGTGTGGGCCATGGGGAGAGAGGATCGCCGGCGGAGATGTCTTCCGCCGGCGGGAATCACAGGGTCCGGGCCACCTCGACCACCTCGTAGCATTCGAGCTGGTCGCCTTCCATGATGTCGTTGAAGTTCTTCAGCGAAAGACCACATTCAAAGCCGGCCTTCACTTCCTTCACGTCATCCTTGAAGCGCTTGAGGGAGTCCAACTCGCCGTCGTGAACCACCACGTTGTCGCGCAGCACCCGGACCCTGGCGGAGCGCTTGAGCAGACCGTCGAGGACGTAGCAGCCGGCCACCACGCCCACCTTGGTGATGCGGAACACCTGGCGGATCTCGGCCAGGCCCAGGGCGTTTTCCTTCTTCTCCGGGGAGAGCAAGCCGGACAGGGCTGCCTTCACGTCATCCACGGCCTCGTAGGTGATGTTGTAGTAGCGCAGGTCCACGCCGGAGGCCTCGGCCAGCTTTCTGGCCTGGGCATCAGCGCGCACGTTGAAGCCAATGATGACCGCGCCGGAGGCGATGGCCAGGTTGATGTCGGATTCGGAGATGGCGCCCACGGCAGCGTGGATGATGTTGACCTTCACCTCGTCGGTGGACAGCTTGGAAAGCGCGTGGGCCAGACCCTCGTAGGAGCCCTGCATGTCGGCCTTGAGGATGAGAGGCAGGGATTTGACTTCGCCCTCCCCCATCTGCTCGAACATGTTTTCCAACTTGGCGGCCTGCTGGCGGGCCAGCTTGACGTCGCGGAACTTGCCCTGGCGGAACAGGGCGATTTCCCGGGCCTTGCGCTCGTCGGGCAGCACCAGCACGTCCTCGCCGGCGCCGGGCACGTCGGACAGGCCCTGGATCTCCACGGGGATGGCGGGACCGGCCTCGCTCACCGGGCGGCCGGCCTCGTCCAGCATGGCGCGCACCTTGCCGTAGGCGGAGCCGGCCAGCATCACGTCGCCGCGCCTCAGGGTGCCGGACTGCACCAGCACCGTGGCCACCGGGCCGCGACCCTTGTCCAGGCGGGATTCGATGACCACGCCCTTGGCCAGGGTGTCCACCGGCGCCTTCAGTTCCAGCACCTCGGCCTGGAGCAGCACGGCATCCAGCAGATCGTCGATGCCTTTGCCCGTCTTGGCGGACACATCCACGAACTGGGCGTCGCCGCCCCACTCTTCCGGCACCACGCCTTCGTTGGAGACTTCCTGACGGATCTTCTCCGGGTTGGCTTCCGGCTTGTCGATCTTGTTCACCGCCACCACGATGGGCACGTTGACGGCCTTGGCATGGTGGATGGCCTCCCGGGTCTGGGGCATGACGCCGTCGTCTGCCGCCACCACCAGGATGACGATGTCGGTGGCCTTGGCACCCCGGGCCCGCATGGCGGTGAAGGCTTCGTGACCGGGCGTATCCAGGAAGGTGATCATGCCCTTCGGCGTCTCCACGTGATAGGCGCCGATGTGCTGGGTGATGCCGCCGGCCTCGCCGGCGGCGACCCGGGTGCGGCGGATGTAGTCGAGCAGCGAGGTCTTGCCGTGGTCCACGTGGCCCATGACGGTGACCACCGGCGCGCGCGGCTTGAGTTCGGCCTCCTTGTGTTCGCCGGCTTCCTCCAGGTAGGACTCGGGCGTGTCGGTGGCGGCCTGTTTGGCGATGTGGCCCATCTCCTCGACGACGATCATGGCGGTTTCCTGATCCAGCACCTGATTGATGGTGACCATGGAGCCCATCTTCATCAGGGTCTTGATGACCTCGGCGGCCTTCACCGACATCTTGTGCGCGAGGTCGGCCACGCTGATGGTCTCCGGGATCACCACCTCGCGCACCACCGGCTCGGCGGGCATCTGCGGTGCGGCCTCGTGCTCGGATTTGTGGCGGCCCTTCTTGGCACGCCAGCCATCTCCGGTGTCCACCGCGCCCCGGGTCTTGAGGCCGGGCCGCTTGCTGGGCGCCGGCTCTTCCTTGCCCTTTTTCGCGACGGCCTTTTCCTTGTCCGCCTTGGGCTTCACGGAGGGCTTCACGGAGGGCTTGACTTCGACCTGCTTGGGGGGCTCGGTGGTTTTGGCCTGGGCTGCCGCCTTGGCAGCTTCCTCGGCCTGGCGGCGGGCGGCTTCCCGCTCCTGCTTGGCCTTGAGTTCGGCTTCCTGGATGGCCCGCAGTTTGGCAGTGCGCAGGGCTTCCGCCTCCCGGGCTTTGCGCTCGGCCTCGCTCAGGATGGAGGGGATGACCCGGGGAGCGACTGGCGCCGCGGGCTTGGCTTCAACCACCACCTCGGCTTCGACGGTTTCCTCGGGCGCGGGGGCGGCCTCCTCCTGAACGGGTTCAGGGGCCGGCACCTCCTCGACGGGTTCAGGAATGGGAGCGGGCGCTTCCACCACGACCGGCTCGGGTTCCGGAGCCGGCGGCGGTTCGATGGGGGCAGCGGCCTCGACCGCAGGAGCCGGCATCTCCTGGGCGATCTCGGCGCCCGGGCCCTCGCGCTTCACCAGCACCCGTTTCTTGCGCACCTCCACCTGGACGGTGCGGGTACGGCCGGCGCTGTCGGCAGTCTTGATCTCACTGGACTGTTTGCGTGTCAGGGTGATCTTGGTCTTGGGTTCCTTGGCGCCATGCTTGCCGCGCAGGTAATCCAGCAGGCGGGTCTTGTCCTGGTCCGACAATTCTTCCTGGGTGCCGGCGACGGCCACGCCAGCGGCCTGCAGCTGCTTGACCAGCAGCGCCGGATCGACCTTGAGTTCCGTGGCGAATTGTTCGACGTTCATGCTCTAACCCCCATCAGGACCCCGCCAGCAATGGCGCGCGCGCGGTCATGATCAGCGCCTTGGCGCGTTCCTCATCCATGGCCACCAGTTCAATCAGTTCGTCCACCGCCAGGTCGGCTAGATCCTCGGCGTTCTTGACGCCCTGGGCCATCAGCCGGGAGGCGGTGTCCTCGTCCATGCCATCGACGCTCATGAGATCGGCGGCGGCACTCTCCACCGCCTCCTCGCGCACGATGGCGTCGGTGAGCAGAGCATCCCGGGCTCGGGAGCGCAACTCGTTGACGGTGTCCTCGTCGAAAGCCTCGATCTCCAGCATCTCCGCCAGGGGCACGTAGGCCACCTCCTCCAGGCTGGTGAAGCCCTCCTCCACGAGAACCTGGGCCACATCCTCGTCCACGTCCAGCTTGACCATGAACATCTGGATGAGACTCTGGGCCTCCTCCTGGTGCTTTTGCTCCGCCTCGTCCACGGACAGGATGTTGATGTCCCAGCCGGTGAGCTCCGAGGCCAGACGCACGTTCTGGCCGTAGCGGCCGATGGCGATTTCCACCTGGTCCGGCTCCACCACCACATCCATGGCGTGCTTTTCCTCGTCCACCACGATGCTGGTGACCTCGGCAGGGGACAGGGCGTTGATGACGAACTGGGCCGGATCCGGCGACCACAGGACGATATCCACCCGCTCGCCGTTGAGCTCGTTGGTCACGGCGGTGACCCGGCTGCCGCGCACGCCGATGCAGGTACCCTGGGGATCGACGCGGGGATCGTTGGACTTGACCGCGATCTTGGCGCGCATCCCCGGGTCCCGGGCGGCGGCCTTGATCTCCACGATGCCTTCCTCCACCTCGGGCACTTCCAGGCGGAACAGCTCCATGATGAAGCCCGGGGCAGTGCGCGACAGGGTGAGCTGGGGGCCGCGGCCACCGCGCTCGGCGCGCAACAGGTAGGCCCGCACCCGGTCGCCCACGCGCAGGTTTTCCTTGGGGATCATCTGATCCTTTTCCAGACGGCCTTCGATACGGCCGGACTCGACGATGGCGCTGCCCCGCTCCATGCGCTTGATGGTGCCGGATACCAGAGACTCATTGCGGGTCAGGAAGTCGTTGAGGACCTGCTCCCGCTCGGCGTCGCGGATGCGCTGGAGGATGACCTGCTTGGCGGCCTGGGCGCCGATGCGGCCGAATTCCACCGCTTCCAGGGGCTCCTCGACGAATTCGCCCAGCTGGATTCCGGGCACCCGCTCCTGGGCCTGGGTCAGGGTGAGCTGACGATCCTCGGCCTCGATCTCGGCGTCGTCCGGCAATACCTCCCAGCGGCGGAAGGCAGCGTACTCGCCGGTCTTGCGGTCGATCTCGACACGCACCTCGGCGTCCTCGGCAAGCCGCTTCTTGGTGGCGTGGGCCAGGGCCGCCTCCAGGGCGCCAAACACCACTTCCAGTTCCACATTCTTTTCGCGCGCCAGGGCGTCCGCCAGCGTCAACACATCGCGACTCATCGCATCCTCCGGGTATGACCCTCAAGCTCGGGCGCGAGGCGGGCGGAATCCACTTCGGCAAGGGGAATCGCCACCATTGCGCCGTCCATCTCCAATTGCAGCACGCCGTCCACGAGCCCCCGCAGCACACCGGTGAAGCGCTTGCGCCCCTCCATGGGGGCGTGCAGGCGGATGTTGGCCCGCGCGCCTACGAAACGGACGAAATCCGCCTCCTTCACCAAGGGCCGATCCAGACCCGGCGAGGACACTTCCAGACGGTCGTAATCCACGTTCTCCACCATGAACAGACGGGTGAGCTGGTTGCTCACCTTCACGCAATCGTCCAGGTTGATCCCGCCGGGCTTGTCGATATAGAGGCGCAGGAGCCCCCGACCCACTCGCTCCAGGGCCACCATCTCGTATCCCATGCCCACGAGGGTCGGTTCGATCAGCGTGCGTAAATCCATGTCGAAGAAATAAAAAATGGGCGCGAAGCCCATCTAGAAAACCTGTGGATTATACATCAGTTCACCACGGTTCCCGCTAGTGTTATTCCTCGCAATCGTGGGGAAGGCGCATCATTCGCCGCCCACGGTCCGTTCCAAATCAATGGACTCGCCACCCGCCCGTAATTGCAGGGTGGCGATCCAGGCGCCGCCTGCGGGCAGGTTCGCAGTCAGCCGGTATTCGCCACTGCCCAGGTCGGTCAGAGGCAGGGCCTGGCTCGCTGGTTGGCCGGGCCTGGCCAGAAGGAGCTTGATGGGCACCGCTGCCACGCCTTTGCCATCCACCGTGAGTAACCGCACCCGCACATTCCCCTGTCGATCCGGACGCAAACCGTCCAGGCCCGCCACCTCCAGACGCCAGCCCAGCTTCTCCAGCTTGGCTTCCATCTTGCGGTGATGACCCAGCACCTTGGCCGCATCCTCGCCATGGGCCACCACGCCGGAAAATCCGGTGTAGATGTTCCTGCCCTCGGCGCCGGGCAGCAGCAGACGTGCCAGAGCGGGGGGCAGGCCCTGGCCGGCGACGTAGACGAAGCCACCGTAGAGCACGGTGATGACCACGAAGAAACCGATCATCAGCTTGGGCGCCCAATGGGTGCCGCCCTGGCCATCGGCCTTGCCGTCGTAGAGCTGGAACAAAAGCACCGCCACGGTGGGATAGGCGATGACATGGAGGGTCACCACGTCCAGGCCGGGCCATAAGGCCACCGCATAAGCCAGGTAAGCCACGGTGGGAACGCCGCAGGCCGTCACCGCGGCCCAGAAGTTGGAAAGTCTCAGCCGACGGCCAGCGGCGTAGAGCAACACCGTCAGCAACATGCCGCCGAAGATGGAGATGAGCAGATTCATGGTCGGCCCTCAGTGCTGGGTGAAGAAGTGGGCCGGGTCCACCACCAGGTCGCCCTTGTCGGTGCGGATCACGAACTCGAAGTCGTGGATCTTGCCGGCCTGGACCGGGTCCAGCTTGACACTGGCCTGAACGATGACGCTTTTTCCGTTTTTGACGGTGACCCGCTGGAAGTTGCCCAGATCCAGAGCCCCGGCAGGCAAGCCCCGGGCCTCGATGAAGAAGGATGTCTCGGCTCCCGAGAGATTGGTCAGGCGGATCTGGTAGCGGTTGCGGATGGAACCATCGGACAAGGTCACGAACAGGGGCTGACGCACCTGCTGGATGCTGTGTTCGAAGGTGGCGCGATGGGTCATGTCGTAGACCAGATAGGCGGTCATGAGCGCCAGGGAGAGGCCATAGCCCAGCACCTTGATGCTTTTCCAGTGGAGTCTGACCGGCCCGGGTCGGGGTTTGGCCAGGTTGGTCTCGGAGTCGTAGCGGACCAGGCCATGGGGCAGGCCGATCTTGTCCATGATGGAATTGCAGGCATCCACGCAGAGGCCGCAGGAAATGCATTTGTATTGCAGGCCATTGCGGATATCGATGCCCACGGGACAGACCTGGACACAAAGACCGCAATCGATGCAGTCACCATGGCCCTTGGCGGCACGCTCCTCCCGGGTGCGCAGACCCGGGCGGGGAATGGCGCGACCCGATGTGCCCTCGCCACGCGCCTTGTCATAGTGAACGGTCAGGGTTTCCGGGTCATACATGGCGCTTTGGAAGCGTCCATAGGGGCAGATGAAGGTGCAGACATGCTCCCGCAGCACGCCCGCTGCCAGGTAGGTGGTGATGGTCAAGGCCAGGGTGGTGATGTAGGCAGCAGCCGCTGCCTTGCCTGTGAAGAAACTCACCAGCAGGGTGGGCGCATGGCCAAAGTAAAGGACGAAGGTAAGCGCCGTCCAGAAGGACAGCAGCCCCCAAGCCAGCTTGGTGCCACCCACCTTGAGGAACTTCTCCCGGCTGTTCCAGGGTTCCCGTTGCAGGCGCAGGCGCGCTGGTCGTTCCCCTTGGAAAAGTCGTTCCAGCCAGATGAAGGCGTCGGTCCACAGGGTCTGGAAGCAGAAGTAGCCGCAGAAGGCCCGGCCCACCAGCGCGGTGGCGAAGAACAGCAGCACCGCCGCGATGAACAGCAACAGGGACAGCCAGAAGACATCCTGGGGATAGACGGTCAGATCGAAGATCAGGTAACGACGGCCGGGAATATCGAACATCACCGCCTGGGATGGGGCGTCGCTCCTGGCCCAGGGCAGCCAGGGTAGGAGGAAATAGACCGCGAAGCCAAGCAGCAGCACGGCCGTCTTGAAGCGCCGGAAGGGCCCCTTGATGGAGCGGGGTATGACCGGCACCCGCTTGAAGTACAACTCGTTTCCTGCATTTTCCACGACGTCACCTGCTGGATGGATTCCCGAAATCACCTGGCGAAGGCTTTCGGGATTGCCCCGGGAAAAGAAAAACCCCGGCGTACCGGGGCTTTCCGGGCTATCTGTGCTGATCGTTACTTGCCACCGCCCAACTCATGCACATAGACCGTGAGCAGCCGGATCTGTTCCGGCTTGAGGCGGCCTTCCCAGGCTGGCATCACGCCCTTGTTCAGACCGCCGGCGATGACCTTGCGCACGGCGTCAACCTTCGCGGCATCGGTCTCGGCGCCCGGCACGTTGGCCCACAGCCAAACCTTGTCGGTCAGGTTCGCGGAGCCGATGTCCTGGCGCCCCTTGGCGTCGTCACCATGGCAGTAGAAGCAGGCGGCAGCGTGGGAATGGAACAACGCTCTGCCCTTGGCGACCTTGGCGGCATCAGCCTTGGCAGCACCGGACAGGGACACCACGTAATGGGCCAGTTCGTCGATCTGAGCGGGACTCAGGGCCTCGCCAAAGGGAGGCATGTAGCCACGCCGCCCCTTGGTCAGCGTCTCATGGATCTTGTCGAAACTGCCCCCGTAGAGCCAGTCGTCATCGGTCAGGTTGGGAAAGAAACCAATCTTGCCCTGGCCACCGGACTGATGGCAGGCGGCGCAGTTGTCCAGGAAAAGGGTTTTCCCGGCGGACAGCACGAAGCTGTTGAGTTCCGGATCCTTGGAAACCTTCTCGTAGGGCAGGCTGGCAATCTTGTCGAAATAGGGCTTCTGGGCGGCGATGGCCTCCTGGGTCTCCGCCAGCAACTTGGCCCGGGTGTTCCAGTGCCAGGTTTCCTCCTGACCTTCGGCGTTGACGTAGGACACGGTGTTGACGCCGGGCAGGAAACCCTTGCCCACCGGCCAGGACGGATAAACCACCCAGTAGACCAGGGCGAACACGATGGTCACATAGAAACCGTAGGTCCACCAGGCCGGCAGCGGGTTGTTGAATTCCTGAAGGTCGCCATCCCAAACGTGGCCGGTGGTCTGCACGCCGGTGGAGGGGGGTTGGCTTGAGGTGTTGTCAGCCATTGGACTTGTCCTTCATGTCATCGTCGTCATCAAGAAACGGAATGTGCTTGTGCTCTTCCAACTTCCGCCCCCGCTTCTTGCTGCCGTACACCCAGAACACGATGGCGCAGAAAGTCACGAAAAAGATCAGCAGACCCAGAGGCTTGGTATTGGCCGGATCGGCAAACCACTCCATCAGCGATATTTCACCAAGTCTTCGGGTTTGACCTTGCTGAAATCCACCATGGTGCCCAACACCTGGAGATAGGCCACCAGGGCATCCATTTCAGAAACGCTGGAACGGTCGCCGTCGTAGTTGCCTTCCTGGGCCTGGGCCACCAGGTTCTTCTGGGCGTCGGGAATATGCAGGGTTTTGGCCACGGCCTCGCCAAACTGCTTCACGTTGCGCTGATATTCCGCGTCGTTGGCGGAGTAGGGCACGCCGGTGATACGCAGGGCACGGAGGCGGTCGCCCACGTCGGAGATGTCCAGCTTGGTCTCTTGCAACCAAGGGTAGTTGGGCATCACGGATTCCGGCACCACGGACTTGGGCTGGATCAGGTGCTGCACGTGCCACTCGTTGGAGTATTTGCCGCCGACGCGGGCAAGATCCGGACCGGTACGCTTGGACCCCCACTGGAAGGGGTGGTCATACTTGGACTCGGCAGCCAGGGAGTAATGGCCATAGCGCAACTGCTCGTCGCGGAAGGGGCGGATCATCTGGGAATGGCAGGTGTAGCAACCTTCCCGGATATAGATGTCGCGCCCCCGGGACTCCAGCGGCGTGTAGGGACGCACACCCGCCACGCCCTCGGTGGTGTCCTTGATGAAGAACAAGGGAGCGATCTCCACCAGGCCGCCCACGCTGATGGCCAGCATGGTGAGCACCAGCAGGATACCGGCGTTGGTCTCGACATTCTCGTGTTTGAAGTTCTTGAACATGTTCGGCCTCGTCAGGGATCAGGCGGCAGCGGCAGCGGCGACGCCGGCTGCAGAAGCGGCGCGCACACCCTGGCGGATGGTCATGTAGACGTTGTAGGCCATCAGACACATGCCGGCCAGGTAGAACATGCCACCGACGGCACGCATGGCGTAGAAGGGATGCATGGCGGCCACCGATTCCACGAAGGAATATTGCAGGTTGCCAAACTCATCGAAGGCACGCCACATCAGGCCCTGGGAGATGCCGGAAATCCACATGGCGGTGATGTACAGCAGCACGCCAATGGTAGCCAGCCAGAAATGGGCATTGATCAGCTTCACGCTGTACATCTCGGTTTTCCACAGGCGGGGAATCATATGGTACAGGGAGCCGAAGGAGATCATGGCCACCCAGCCCAGGGCGCCGGAGTGCACGTGGCCCACGGTCCAGTCCGTGTAGTGGGACAGGGCATTCACATCCTTGAGGGACATGAGGGGGACTTCGAAGGTGGACATGCCGTAGAAGGACAGGGCCACGATCATGAAACGCATGATGGGATCGGTGCGCAATTTGTCCCAGGCGCCGGACAGGGTCATGATGCCGTTGATCATGCCACCCCAGGATGGCAGCAGCAGCATGATGGAGAAGGTGGCACCCAGGGTGGAGGCCCAGTCGGGCAACGCGGTCCAGTGCAGGTGGTGGGTGCCCACCCACATGTACATGAAGGACAGGGCCCAGAAGTGGACGATGGACAGCCGGTAGGAATACACGGGCCGGCCGGCGTGCTTGGGCACGAAGTAATACATCATCCCCAGGAAGGCGGCGGTGAGGAAGAAGCCCACTGCGTTGTGGCCATACCACCACTGGGTCATGGCATCCTGGGCTCCGGAGAACAGGCTGTAGGACTTGAGGGTGAACAGATTCACCGGCACAGCGATGTTGTTGAAGGTGTGCAGCAGGGCAGTGGCCAGAATGAAGGACAGATAGAACCAGTTGGCCACGTAGATATGAGGCTGCTTACGTTGCATCAGGGTGCCGATGTACACGGCCATGTAGGCCACCCACACAAACAGGATGAGCAGGTCGATGGGCCATTCCATTTCGGCGTATTCCCTGCCCTGGCTGTACCCGGTCACATAAGACAGCGCGGCCAGCACGATGACCGCCTGCCAGCCCCAGAAGGTGAAGGTGGCCAGTCCAGGCGCAAACAGGCGGGTCTGGCAGGTGCGTTGCACCACGTAATAGGAGGTGGCAAAGAGTGCGGAGCCACCGAATCCGAAGATCACCGCGCCGGTATGCACGGGCCGGAAGCGGCCAAAGGAGAAATAGGGGCTATCGAAGTTCAGGAAGGGCCAGGCCAGTTCGGAGGCGATGTACACCCCCACGAACATGCCCACCACGGCCCAGACGATGGCCATGATGGAGAACTTCTTGATGATGTCGTAGTTGTACTGCTCGGCCGGGGCCACGCTGGCTTCGGACATAACGCCTCCTAGAGTTACCGCGCCTCCGGGACACCCCGGAGCGCTGCATCAGACCGCGCCCCCAAAAAGGCGCAGGCAAAAGACGAGGGAGTATAGTTCGGCGGGAACTTATCCCGCAAGGCAGCCAAGGTCATCCCCCTGCCGCTGCCAGGGTGGAAAGATCATGGGCGATGTCAGCGGGTGAATGCGCGAAGGGCAGGTAGAGCCGGAGTCTGCCTTTCCCGTCCAGGACGTAGCTGCCCGCCGAATGATCCACCAGATAACCGGTGGCGCCCGGCTCCTCGTGCTTCCGGAAAACCACCCTGAACTCCCTGGCCGCCCTGGCCACCTCCTCGGGCGTGCCGTAAAGGCCCAGAAAGGCAGGGTGAAAATAGGGCACGTAGGCCTTGAGGGTCTCCGGCGTATCCCGCTCCGGATCCACCGACACGAACAGCACCTGCACCTTGCCGGCCACTGCCGGCGGCAGCAGCTTCAGGGCCTGGGCCATGTCGGACAGGGTGGTGGGGCAAACATCCGGGCAGTGGGTGTAGCCGAAGAACAGAACCACCAGCTTGCCCCGGAAGGTCTCCAGGGTCACCGGGCGGCCATTATGGTCGGTGAGGGCCAGTTGCCTGCCGAAGTCCGCGCCGGTGATGTCTGCCCCCTTGAACTCCGGGTGGGGCGCACCGCACCCGGCCAGACCCAGGGCCAACAGAAACGCCGAAAACAGGCGCATGGGGAATCAGGAGGGCAGCGCCGCCGCCGGCAGATCGGCGAGCCGGTATTTGCCGGTCAGCACCGCCTTGGCCAGTTCCTCCAGATTCATCTCGTTGAGCAGGGCAAGGATCTTTTTCTTCACCGGCACCCACTTGAAATGCAGAGGGCATGCGGTGGCGTCGGAACAGTCTTTCAGGCCCAGGATGCAACTCTTGGTGAAGTCCGGACCTTCGGTGAGGAGCAGCACCTGCATGAGCGTGGTGCGATTCATCCCCTCGCGCAGACAGAACCCCCCCAGGCGGCCGCGGAAGGAATCCAGCAGGCCGTGCTTGCACAGATTCTGGAGGATCTTGGCCAGATAGGCCGCCGGCACGTTTAGCCGCTCGGCGATGTCCCGGTTGAGCACCGGCTCGCCCATGGGCTGGGTCGCGATGTAGATCAACGCCTGGACGGCATACTGGCTGGTGCGCGACAAAACCATAACTCACTCCAAGGATATTTTTATCTGGAATTATCAAAGGCAAACCGGATCCCGCGCAAAGGCTTTTTTCGGCCTCGGGGGAAAGCCCTCGGGCCCACCTTCAGACAGACAACCCCTCATCCCGCAGCAGGGTGGCCAGGGCGCGGGGGGGAATCAGGCGGGC
>CAZYEY010000092.1:0-9854 GCA_964646585.1 uncultured Thiobacillus sp.
CCTTCCGGCCCCGTGGGTTCGCCGGGGGCGAAGGCCAGCATGCGCAGCAGGGTCATGCTGAAGCCCGCGAATTCATCCGGCGCCCATTCCAGGTCGCGGCGGCCCAGGGTGGCGATCTGGTAGTGGAGCTGCACCGTCTCCGGATCCAGACGCTGCCCCAGGGCGAACAGGCGGTCCCGTTCGGGAGCGTCCTCGGCTACCGCCTCGGGCACGCTTTGGGCCAGGGCGATCTGGTGCAGAAGGCCGGCCATGTCCTGGAGGGTGGTGTCGAAGGAGAGGCCCCGGGCGGCAAGTTCCCGGGCCTCGGCCATGAGACGGGGACCGTCGGCGTCGGCCAGGGCCTCCAGCAGCGGCAGCAGATAGGCCTGGTCGATGACGCCGAGCATGGCCCGGGTCTCCTCCTCCTTGACCTCTCCGCCGCCATAGGCGATGGCCTGGTCGGTGAGGGAGAGGGCGTCGCGCATGCTGCCGGCGGCGGCCCGGGACAGGAGACCCAGGGCGCCGGCCTCGAAGGGCACGTTCTCTGCTTCCAGCACGCGGCGCAGGTGGCCTGCCACCTGGCCGGGGGGCATCTGTTTCAGGTTGAACTGGAGACAGCGGGAAAGCACTGTCACCGGCACCTTCTGGGGGTCGGTGGTGGCCAGGATGAAGATGACGTGGCCCGGCGGCTCCTCCAGGGTCTTCAACATGGCGTTGAAGGCGCTCTTGGAGAGCATGTGGACCTCGTCGATGATGTACACCTTGTAGCGGCCGGCGGTGGGGGCGTACTGGGCGTTCTCCAGGATGTCCCGCATGTTGTCCACGCCGGTGTTGGAGGCCGCATCCAGCTCGATGAGGTCCACGAAGCGGCCACCGTCGATCTCCCGGCAGGCCGGGCATGCGCCGCAGGGCTCCGGGGTGACGCCGCCCCCCTCGCCGCCCGTGCAGTTCAGGCATTTGGCCAGGATGCGGGCCAGGGTGGTCTTGCCCACGCCCCGGGTGCCGGTGAACAGGTAGGCGTGATGCAGGCGGCCCTGGGCCAGGGCGTTGGAGAGGGCCCGCACCACATGTTCCTGGCCTACCAGCTGGGCGAAACTGCGGGGGCGCCACTTGCGGGCGAGGACCTGGTGGCTCATGCGACGGCGTCCCGCCCGGAAGAATCAGTAGTTGTAGCCGAAGCGGATCTGGTGGAAGTTGATGCCGTCGTTGGGATCAGACAGGCCGGCATTGGAGAGGTGCTGCAAGCGGTAGCCGATCTCGTAGCGGTTCTTGTCGCCGAAGGTCCAGCCGAAGCCGATGTGGTCGCCGAAGTTGAAGCTGCTGCCGAATATGCGGCGGTTGTTGATGCGGGTCTCCGACAGGAAGTGAGCGCCGATGGCGCCTTCCAGGAAGAAATTGCTGCCGTTGGGGCTCAGGCGGAAGACCGGGGTGATGCCGATGTCCCAGAGGCTTTTGGCGCCGGCGCCGTCGCCGTCCCAGTAGCCCAGGTTGGCTTCCCAGAAGCCGGTGGCGTTCCAGCTCTGGCCGATGCTCCAGCGCTTGTCCCAGTTCCAACGCAGACCGACCCGTACCTGCTTGGTGGAATCGTCGCCGGAGCCCGCTTCGATGCTGGAACCATTCACCGCGTGAGCGGGGATGCCCCAGGCAAAGCCGAGAGCGAGCAACAGTACGGATTGGGAACGCCGGGTCATGCGCGACTCCTGTAGTCACTGGGATGGAATGAGGGTGGCGAGCCTGACCCCCGGCACTGGCATCGATCGCTGTGGCTGCTTCCTTCCGGACCTGACCAGGTTCACGACTTAGCCATGCGGGGAGACCCGCCACGGGGCATTCTACCCCAGGACCCCCCTTCAGCGCCTATTTCAGTGGGCGCTTACTCGTCTTCGGCGGGCTCCGCCACCCGCCGGGACCGCACGGCTTCGGCCAGCTGCCGCAGCAGGGGCTCGGTTGCGTCCCAGCCGATGCAGGCATCGGTGATGGACTGGCCGTAGGCCAAGGCCCTGCCCGGCTGAAGATCCTGGCGTCCCGGATTGAGGTGGCTTTCGATCATCACCCCCATGATGCGGCGGTCGCCGCGGGCAATCTGCCCCGCCACGTCGGCGCCCACTTCCAACTGGCGCTGGTACTGCTTGCTGGAGTTGGCGTGGGAGAAGTCGATCATGACCTGCTGGCGCAGGCCGGCGGCGGCCAGCTCGCCGCAGGCCGCGTTGACGCTGGTGGCGTCGAAGTTGGGCTGCTTGCCACCGAGCAGGATGACGTGGCAGTCCTCGTTGCCGGCGGTCTTGAACACCGCCACGTGGCCGGACTTGGTGATGGAGATGAAGTGGTGGCGGGAGGCGGCGGCCTTGATGGCGTCCACCGCGATCCTGAGGTTGCCGTCGGTGCCGTTCTTGAAGCCCACGGGGCAGGACAGGCCGGAAGCCAGCTGTCGGTGGGACTGGGACTCCGTGGTGCGGGCGCCGATGGCGCCCCAGGACACCAGGTCGGCAATGTATTGGGGCGAGATGAGGTCGAGGAATTCGGTGCCGCAGGGCAGGCCCATCTCGTTGATTTCCAGCAGGAGCTTGCGGGCCAGGCGCAGGCCCTCGTTGATGTCGAAGCTCTCGTCGAGATGGGGATCGTTGATGAGGCCTTTCCAACCCACGGTGGTGCGAGGCTTCTCGAAGTACACCCGCCTCACTACCACCAGATCCTTTTCCACCTCGGGCAGCAGGGCCTTCAGCCTGGCCGCGTAATCCAGGGCTGCTTTGGGGTCGTGAATGGAACAGGGCCCCACCACCACTACCAGCCGGTCGTCGGCGCCGCGCAGCACGTCGTGGATGTGGTTGCGCGCCTGGAAGGTGGTGCGCAGGGCCTTCTCGTTGGCTTTGAGCTCGCGCATGAGCTGCATGGGGGCCAGGAGTTCGTCGCCCTGTTCGATACGGGTGTCATCGGTGCGGATCTGAGGCATCTCGGTTTCCTTGTCGGTGCCAGCCCTGAAACGAAAAACCGCCAGGACCTGGCGGTTTCACGGGGGCAAGCTACGACTGCTGTGGATCAGCGCCTCCCGGCCGCCTGGGCCAGGAAGGGGATAAATCGAAAAAAGCGCTGATGAATCAGGGTCATGGGGCCGGATGCTAACAGAGCGTGCTGCGCCGCCACAAGCCGACCCCCTGATTCCGGTCAACCCACCTTGGGCAGGCGATGCAGGGCCGCCTCGATCTCATGCTCCGGGTAGGCGTAGTCCTGAAGCTTGCCGGCAAAATAGGCATCGTAAGACGCCATGTCGAAATGGCCATGGCCGGACAGATTGAAGAACAGGGTCTTGGCCTCGCCGGTCTCCTTGCAGCGCAGGGCCTCGTCCAGGCAGGCGCGGATGGCGTGGCAGGACTCGGGGGCGGGGATGATGCCCTCGGCCCGGGCGAAGGTGACCCCGGCCTCGAAAGTGGCCAGCTGGGGCACGGCCACCGCCTCGATGAGCCCTTCCCTGTAAAGCTGGGAGACCAGGGGCGAATCCCCGTGGTAGCGCAGGCCGCCGGCGTGGATGCCCGGAGGCACGAAGTCGTGGCCCAGGGTGTACATGAGCATCAGGGGCGTGTAGCCGGAGGCATCGCCGTAGTCATAGGCGTAGTGGCCCCGGGTGAGGGTCGGACAGGAATCCGGCTCCACCGCCACCAGGCGCACGGTCTTGCCATTCTTGCCGCCGGCGGCGTTGTCCGCCAGAAAGGGGAAGGCAGCCCCGGCGAAGTTGGACCCGCCGCCGCAGGCGGCGAAGATCATGTCGGGCCAGTCGCCCGCCTTCTCGAACTGTTTCCTGGCCTCCAGGCCAATGATGGTCTGGTGGTGGCAGACGTGGTTCAGCACGGAGCCCAGGGCGTAGTTGGTATCGGGCCGGCTGGCAGCCTCCTCCACGGCTTCGGAAATCGCGATGCCCAGGCTGCCGGGGGAGTCCGGATCCTCGGCCAGGATCTTGCGCCCGGCGTTGGTCATGTCGGTGGGGGAGGCGAACACCTCGGCGCCCCAGGTCTGCATCATGGAGCGGCGGAAGGGCTTCTGGTGGTAGCTCACCTTGACCATGTAGACCCGCACCTCCAGGCCGAACATGCGGCCGGCGAAGGACAGGCTGGAGCCCCACTGGCCGGCGCCGGTCTCGGTGGACAGGCGCCTGATGCCGGCCTGCTGGTTGTACCAGGCCTGGGGAATGGCAGTGTTGGGCTTGTGGGACCCGGCCGGCGAGACGCCCTCGTATTTGTAGTAGATGCGGGCCGGGGTGCCCAGGGCCGCCTCCAGCCGGTGGGCGCGGAACATGGGGGCGGGGCGCCACAGGCGGTAGGCTTCGCGCACCGGCTCGGGGATGGGAATCCAGCGCTCGCCGGAGACCTCCTGCTCGATGAGGGCCATGGGGAAGATGGCGGTGAGGGCTTCCGGCCCCACGGGTTTGCCGTCCGGGCCCAGGGGCGGGGCCGGCTTGTTGGGCATGTCCGCCACCACGTTGTACCAATGGCTGGGAATGTCGGATTCGTCGAGAAGGATCTTGGTTCGTGGCATGAAAGTCTCCTGGTTGATGCCGGTGAAACCTGCCCGCCCGCTCGGACTTGCGCCATGACGGGCATCAATCGCGGACGCCTCCCCCGACGCCGGTCGATCCGGAGCACTATACTCGCCCGTTCCTCGAACCGAAAAGCGCAGCGCCATGGAGCATCCCGACCTCACCGAGCACACTCTGGAATCCCACGACGAATATCAAGGCCGCCTGCTGCGGGTGAAGAAGGACCGGGTGCGCCTGCCCGACGGTGGCGAATCCACCCGGGAATACATCGTCCATCCAGGCGCCGCAGTCATCCTGCCCATCTTCGAGAATGGCGACATCCTCCTGGAGCGGCAGCACCGCTACCCCCTGCGCCGGGACTTCCTGGAACTGCCCGCGGGCAAGTTCGACCCCCATGAAACCGAACTGGCCTGCGCCCAGCGGGAACTCCGGGAGGAAACCGGATACGTGGCCCTGAAGTGGCGGGAGCTGCCTACCTTCTACCCCTGCATCGGCTACTCCAATGAGCGCCTGGTCTATTTCCTGGCCGAGGAACTCTCCTTCACCGGCGAGAACATGGACGAGGACGAGTTCCTGGAGATCCTGCGGGTGCCTTTCGCCGAGGCCATGGCCATGGTGGAGGACGGCCGCATCGACGAGGCGAAGACGGTGATGGGCCTGCTCTGGTACGCGCGCTTCGTGATCGACGCAGCGGCCTGACCCACCAAGGGTTCAGGACGTCGCGTCCACCGCCCGGGCGGCAGCGTCCATGGCGCGCAGGTTTTCCTCGACGCCGGCCGCGTGGGTCAGTCGCGCCACATTGCCCTTGGTGAAGAAGCCCTGGAAGTCACCGAAGCGCTGCACGTATTCGATGATGAGGCTGGAGTACTCCGAGGCGCTGGAAAAGATCTGCTTCAAACCCTCCGCTTCGCTGCCGATCACGTCCAGCAGAAAGTTCTGGCCGCAGTCCCGCAAGGCGTCCACCACATAGTCGATGTTGGCCTTGCCGCCGCTGTGGCCGTCGTTCACCGCCACCGCCAGATGGTGCAGGCGGGGGCCGTAATTGCGCACGAAGGCTTCGGTGGGGGAGGGCAGTTGCAGCAGGTGGTTGACGAAATAGGGATGGTTCGCCGCGGTGAACACCTTGGCCGGGCTCTCCAGTTCGTTCTCGAAGTGAACGCTCTTGGTGACGTTGGTGGAGGAGTTCTGGTCGGCGATGTCGTAGGAACCCCAGTAGTAGTAGCTGCTGAGGCTGAGGTATTCCAGGATGGCCGCCTCCCGGTTCTGGCTGTAGACCCGGGTGGCCAGGTGGTCGATGGGCAGCAGCAGGGTGTCCAGGCCCAGTTTCTCCTGGGTTTCCTTGGCCGCCTCGTAGGCCGCCTGCACGTCCGGCCGGATGCTGGACAGCCCCAGGGCGTAGACCCGTATGTTTGCCTCGGGCCGCTCCCAGTAGCCCACGATGTTGTGGGTGTAGGGACTGGGCTTCACCACCACCATGTTGCCCGGCAGTTCCAGCTTGCGGATCTGGTCCTGGTCGAAGAAGCGCACGTCCCGGGACTTTTGCAGTTCCACCACGTCGTGCAGGCTGCCCACCCTGAAGACTTCGCCCATGTAGCGTGAGTTGGGCTTTTTCGCGCCGATGGGGTAGACCTCGTTGAGGCTGCGAAAAATGCCCCGTGTGTTGGGGTCCTTGACCTCGCGCACCAGCACGTCCGGGGCCTTCATGTCGATGCGCAGCACATGGGTGAAGTGGCTCTCGGACTCCAGGGTCACCAGGTAGTGGTAAGGGGTCATGAGACAAAGCTCCCCCACGTAGGCGATGGAGCAGCCCGGCTCCACGGTGATCATGAGGGCGTCGATCTGGCGGATCTCATTGGTGAGGCCGCTGCGGTCGCGCTCCTCCAGGAGCTTGGCCAGGTATTCCTCGAAGAAATCCGAGTTCTTCTTGTCGCCGTAGCGGGGAAAGTCCAGGGAGGGGGGGATCATGGTTGCGCCTGATGAATGAAAGGACTCACTGGTTGACCGTCTGTTCAGACAGGCCGCTCTGGTGGTGCAGGTAGAAGTACTGGCGGGAGATGGCGTTGTGCAGCTCGGCCAGATCCTTCTGCATCTGATCCAGGTTCTCGTGCAGACTTTCCGGCGTGAAATTCTCGAAGCGCATGGCATCCAGCCGCTTCCAGACATGGCGCGCCACGCTCAACGGATCCTCGTAATTCACCAGGTCGCACAGGCAATTTTCGATTTCACCCAGGCAGTGACTCACGGTGCGGGGGAAGTGGGGATCGGCCAGGAGGAAATTCACCACGGCGGGCCCATCCACATGCACCCCTACATGCTGGCGATACATCTGGTAGGCGGAGAGGGCGTTGAGCGTGCTCATCCAGAGCCGTTCCCGGGCAGTATCGGCGGCGGCGCCATCCATGGGCAGGCGCACCGCCGAATTCACGTCCAGGATGCGGGTGGTCATGTCGGCCCGCTCCACGTTGCGGCCCAACTTGAGGAACTGGTAGGCCAGGTCGTGGCTCATGGAGCCGGTGAGCAGGCCGATGATGGACTGACGCCGCTCGATGACGCCGTTCAGCACTTCCCAGCGGGGCCCCCGGCCCTGGGCGGCGCGACCGGCGTTGTCGCGGATATAGAGGTAGAGGCCGTTGATGCGCTCCCAGATCTCCATGGGCAGCACCTCCCGGAAAGTGCGGGTGTTCTCCCGGGCGCTGTGGATGCTGGCGACGATGGAGCTGGGGTTGCGTTCATCCAGGATGAGGAAGCGCATGATGTCCGCCTCGTTGGGCCGGCCGTAATGCGCGTCGTAGAGGGCGTCCAGGCCCGCTGCCTTGAGCAACACGTCCCAGCCAAAGGAGGCGCCCCGGGGCAGGTCCAGCAGCACCTGGGTGGTGCTGTTGATGAAGCGGGCGGTGTTCTCGGCCCGTTCCAGGTAGCGGGCCATCCAGTAGAGGTTCTCGGCGACGCGGGACAGCATCATTCATCTCCCTCTTCATTACCCATATCCACGATCCAGGTGTCCTTGGCACCGCCGCCCTGGGAGGAGTTGACCACCAGGGAGCCGGCCTTCATGGCCACCCGGGTGAGGCCGCCGGTGGTGCAGTAGAGCTGGTCGGACTGGAGGATGAAGGGACGCAGATCCAGATGACGCGGCTCCAGGTGGTGATCCACCAGGGTGGGGGCGGTGGACAGGGAGAGCGTTGGCTGGGCCATGTAGTTGCGCGGGTTGGCCTGGATCAGCTGGGCGAACTGCTGGCGCTCCTCGGGCGTGGCCCGGGGGCCGATCAACATGCCGTAGCCGCCGGACTCGTTGGCAGGCTTCACCACCAGCTTGTCCAGGTTGGCCAGCACGTATTCCTTGTCCTTCTCGTACATGCAAAGCCAGCTGGGCACATTGGGAATGATGGGCTCCTGGTCCAGGTAGTATTTGATGACCTTGGGGATGAAGGCGTAGACCACCTTGTCATCGGCCACGCCCGAGCCGGGGGCGTTGGCGATGCCGACCTTGCCCGCCCGCCAGGCCCGCATGAGGCCCTTCACGCCCAGGGCGGAATCGGGCCGGAATGCCTCCGGGTCCATGAAGTCGTCGTCGATGCGGCGGTAGATCACGTCCACCCGGCGCAGGCCGGAGACGGTCTTCATGTAGACGCAATCGTCCTCCCCCACCACCAGATCGCTGCCCTCCACCAGGAAGGCGCCCATCTTCTGGGCCAGATAGGAGTGCTCGAAATAGGCCGAGTTGTAGATGCCCGGCGTCAGCACCACCACCACCGGGCGCAGGCCAGTGCGGGGCGACAGGGCAGCCAGGGTGTCGTGGAGGCGGGCGGGGTAGTCGTCCACGGGGAGAATGTCGGAGGACTGGAACAGTTCCGGGAACAGCCGCTTCATCAGCTGCCGGTTCTCCAGCATGTAGGACACGCCCGAGGGTACCCGCAGATTGTCCTCCAGCACGTAGACGGTGCCGTCCTTGTCCCGCACCAGATCGGTGCCGCAGATGTGGGCCCACACCCCAAAACGGGGCGTGATGCCCTTGCACTGGTCGCGGAAGTTCCTGGAACCCTCCAGAACCTCGATGGGGAACACCCCGTCCTTGACGATGCGCTGCGCGTTGTAGAGATCATTGATGAACAGGTTGAGGGCGGTGAGCCGCTGCTTCAGGCCCGCCTCGATGCGCCCCCATTCCTTTTTGGACATGACCCGGGGGATGATGTCGAAGGGCCAGGCCCGGTCGATGTTCCCGGCTTCGCTATAGACGGTGAAGGTGATGCCCATGGTCATGATGGCGGCGTTCACCGCTTCCCGGCGTACATCCAGGCCGGCGGCATCCAGGGCCTCCAGATGCTGGAACAGGGCGCGGGCGGCGGGGCGGGGCTGGCGCTGGGCGTCCACCAGCTCGTCGTAGAAGTCCGCCGAGGGATATTGCTCGATGAGGCTCGTCATGGTCTGCTCCGGTTTCTGGCCTGAACTTTGCAAGGAGCGTGCCAGTCGCCGGCGCCCGGCGTCCTCAACCCATTTCATCATTCAAGAGGGAAATATCGTGACTTATTGCGTGGGCATGCTGATGGAAGCCGGCCTGGTCTTTCTTTCCGACACCCGCACCAACGCCGGGGTGGACCAGATCAACGTCTTCCGCAAGATGAGCGTCTTCGAGCAAGCCGGTGAGCGTGTCCTGGTGCTGCTTTCGGCCGGCAACCTGGCCATCACCCAGGCGGTGGTGAGCCTGCTCTTCGAGCGCCAGGGCAAGGAAGGGGAGAGCCTGCTCACCGCGCCCAACCTGTTCGAGGCCGCCCGCCACGTGGGCGACTGCCTGCGGGAGGTGCACCGGCGCGACGCCGAATCCCTGGCCGGCTTCAACATCGACTTCAACGCCAATTTCCTGCTGGGTGGCCAGATCCGGGGCGAGCAGCCCCGGCTTTTCAACATCTACGCGGCGGGCAACTTCGTCGAGGCCACGCCCGACACCCCCTACTTCCAGATCGGCGAGTCCAAGTACGGCAAGCCCATCCTGGACCGCATCTTCAACTGGAACTGCCCCCTGGACCAGGCGGCGAAGTGTGCCCTCATCTCCATGGATTCCACGCTGAAATCCAACCTCTCCGTAGGCATGCCCCTGGACATGCTCTGCTACGCCCGGGACAG
Source organism: uncultured Thiobacillus sp. (assembly GCA_964646585.1). Lineage (GTDB taxonomy): Bacteria > Pseudomonadota > Gammaproteobacteria > Burkholderiales > Thiobacillaceae > PFJX01. Next base: position 9,629 of record CAZYEY010000092.1, read on the forward strand.
CCTCAAGGCCGAGCGCCGCGCCCGCATCGACGCTGACAACCCCTACTTCAAGAACCTGCGGGAATCCTGGGGGGCGCGGATCAAGCAGGCTTTCGCGGATTTGCCCGGGCTGGATTGGGAAAGTCTGTCCGGACGCTAAACCCTTCCCCTACTAGGCCCTGTCTCTTAAAGACAGCCGACGCTGCCGAAGATCGACTCTTTGTAAATCACGGGGGGCCCCGGAGCA
>CAZYEY010000093.1:0-3657 GCA_964646585.1 uncultured Thiobacillus sp.
GATGGGATCCACGAACCAGCCAGGCCGTTTCTCGTCCAGATGGGAGCCGGTGAAGGGGCGCTCGGTGCCTTGATCGAAGGCGATGCGGCGCTGTTCCGGGGTGAGGAGCTGGAACCCCAGCCACTTCCAGAAGCGGATCTGCTCGCCGTTGTAGCCGGTGTAGCGGGAGACCTCCTTGCCCTTCTCGAACAGGACGATGGTGGGGGTGGCGAACAGCTCTTTTTCCAGGGTCCAGCCCACTGGCGGGTTGGGGTCGAAGGTCCGCGCCACGGGAACGGGTGATTTCCAATGGTCCAGCACCTCGGCCTTGAACTGCTTGCAGAAGGCGCAGTCCTCGGCCTCGAACACCACCAGCTGCCGGTCGAAGGCCAGGACCTTGGCGTCCAGGCGGGACGCGGCCTTCGTCGTGGCTGAGGGGGTAAGGCCGCCGGGGTACTTCACGCCCGTGCCACCCAGGCCGCAGTAGCCCTTGGGGTTCTTCACCAGGTAGTCCTGGTGGTATTCCTCGGCAGGGTGATAGGTCTTGAGGGGGGCGATCTCGGTGGTGATGGCGCCGCGCCCGGCCTGGGTCAGGGCGGCCTGGTAGACGGCCCGGGATTGGTTGGCGATTTCCAGCTGGGCGGGAGAATGGGTGTAAATGGCGCTGCGGTAGTTGCTGCCCACGTCGTTGACCTGGCGGTCGCCCTGGGTGGGGTCGTGGTTTTCCCAGAACTTGGCCAGCACGGCTTCCAGGGTGGTTCTGGACGTGTCATAAGTGACCTTCACCACCTCGGCATGGTTGCGCTTTTTCGACATGCCCAGGCGCAGGGCGCGCTCTTGGGCCAGGACGGCTTCATAGCTACCCTCGATCTCACCGTTGGCGTAACCGCTTTCCACGTCCACCACGCCAGACAGTTCGGCCATGCGTTTCTCCGCTCCCCAGAAACAGCCCATGCCCAGGACGATGCTGTCGAGCCGGGGATTGGGGTCAATCGCCTTGCGCGGGGCGGGTGCTGAAGTGCTTTCCTGAACGCAGGCCCCAAGCAGGGTGGCCAGTCCCAGGGTCATGAGCAGGGTTTTCATGGTGTGGATGGAGAACATGGTGGTTCCTCGCGGTCGATGGAGCTTCAAGATGGTCCCAGTGCCATGGAGTGGGCGTCTGCCGGCGAATTCCCGAAAATCGGGGGCGTCCGGCATTTGTTATGAAAAAGTTATCCATGACTGGGAGGATGGTTTGTTACCTGCCATGGCCTGGTACAAGATATCCCGTTCAAGGTTCAGGAGTCCGGAGCATGAAATTCCAGATGTTGCCCATGGGGGCCCGCTTCGAATACGAGGGCAAGGTCTACTTGAAGACCGGGCCCATGACAGCCACGGCGGAGGAGGGCGGGCAGCGCATCATTCCCCGCTTCGCGGTGCTCAAGCCCCTGGACGCAGCGGTGGCGGCCACGGCCCGGCCAGGCCGCAAGCTGGATGAGGCGGCGGTGCAGGCGGCTTTCGACAGGTTCTACGCGGAGTGCGCGGATCTGCTGTTCGGCCATGAACCCGACCTGCAGCGGGCCCGGGATCTGCGCGCCGCCATGGAGCGTGCGCGGGAGCGCTTCAAAAGCGAACTGGAGCAGGCGTGAATCGGTGTACAGCCATGGGTGAGAGTTTGGCGACGGCGGTGGAATTCCGGGCCTGGCGGCGGTGACGAGGATGCCTTGCCTAAGCACGTTGCCTGGGCAGGATGGCGCCACCAGCATCCCATGCCGCGCAGGGGCGACAACCGCCACCGGGTAAAATCCCCACACCCACCATCAGGGACGCCCCCATGAATCAAACGCGCCTCGCCTGCCGGATCCACCTGCCCCTGCTATCCCTTGCCGCCGGCCTGCTGGTCTCCGTTTCCGCTTCCGCTGCCGGCAATGACGGCAGCGTGGTGCTGCGCATGTGCAAGGGGGCGGACAAGGTGAAGGCCCTTTCGGTCATGTGCCACAGCTACCTCAACGGCTTCATCGATGCTGCCCATCACTATGGCAAGGTGGGCTATTGCCTGGAAGAAGGCGACAAGGAGAAGCTGCCCGGGGCCCTGGTGGATTGGATCTCGGCCCATCCCGATGCCCAGTCCCAACCTGCCGGCCTGGTCCTGCACAAGGCGTTGAGCGAGAAATTTACCTGCAAGGGCAGGAGGTAGCCTTGTCCGAGACACTTCCCGTCCTGTATCGGGACGACTGGCTCATCGCCGTCCACAAGCCCGCCGGCCTGCTGGTCCACCGCAGCGATCTGGACCGCCACGAAACCCGGTTCGCCGTGCAGTTGCTGCGGGACCAGATCGGCCGTCCCGTGTGGCCCGCGCATCGGTTGGACCGGGGCACTTCCGGCGTCCTGCTGTTCGCGCTGGACCCGGAGACGGGCGCGCGGCTTTGCCGCCAGTTCGAGCGGGGCGAGGTGGAGAAGACCTATCTCGCCGTGGTGCGCGGCCATCCCCCGGAAGCAGGCGTCATCGACCATCCCCTGGCGCCGAAGGCCGATGCCCACGCCGACATTCGGGGCGGACGGGCACCCCAGCCGGCCGTCACCCGCTATCGCCGCCGGGCCACGGTGGAACTGCCCCATGCCGTGGACCGTTACCCCACCAGCCGCTACGCCCTGGTGGAGCTCCAGCCCCTCACCGGGCGCCGCCACCAATTGCGCCGGCACCTGAAGCACATCGCTCATCCCATCATTGGCGACGCCACCCACGGCAAGGGCCGGCATAACCGCCTGTTCGGTGATCTGTTCGGTTGCCGGCGATTGCTGCTGGCGGCGGTAGCGTTGCGCCTTCAACACCCGGTTCATGGCGGGGAACAGGTGTTGCGCGCGCCATTGGCGGCAGATTTTGCGGGGGTTCTGGAGAAGCTCGGCTGGGATGCTCAGGGCCGGCAAACGCTCCCGGCAGGGGCCAATTCCCTCGCCGGGGGTGTTGGCGACACCACTTCATCCCTTCCGTGGCGACCGCGATCCCCGCTTGCGGGCCAGGCGGGAATCACGGGGCCTGGCGGGCGTTAGCCCCGGGTGTTGGAATTGCCCGCAAACTGGGTGAGATCCACCCGGGGAGCGGGTTCCCAGCCTGCTTTTCTGTGCTCGGCCACCACGTTGGTGAAAATGCCGCCGCGCACGTAGAACTTGCTCGTGAGACGCATGAAGCGAGGCTCCGTGGCCTGGACCAGATCGTCCAGGATGCGGTTGGTGACGTCCTCGTGGAAGTGCCCCTCTTCCCGGAAGGACCAGATGTAGAGCTTCAGACTTTTGAGTTCCACGCAGCGTTGCTCCGGGATGTAGTCCAGAAACAGGGTGGCGAAGTCCGGCTGGCCGGTCTTGGGGCACAGGCAGGTGAACTCGGGAATCTCGATATGGATGTGGTAATCCCGGCTTGGCCGGGGATTGTCGAAGGTTTCCAGGGATTGGCTGGGTTGGCTGGGCATGGAGCGAGGCTTCAAAGTTAGAATGCGCGGCGCATTATAAACGTCTGGTCATCGCCTTTTTTTCCCGCCCTTGCGCCTCAAACACATCCCCATCGCCGGCTTCAAGTCCTTCGTGGACCCGGTGACCATCCCCGCCACCGCCCAGCTGACCGGCATCGTCGGTCCCAATGGCTGCGGCAAGTCCAACGTCATCGACGCGGTGCGCTGGGTGCTGGGGGAATCCAAGGCCAGG
>CAZYEY010000094.1:0-3447 GCA_964646585.1 uncultured Thiobacillus sp.
TCTTGTCCAGCTGCCTGTACGCAGAGCTGCGATGCACTTACATCTTATTGTGTTTTCAGTGTTATGTGGCAACTCGATAGCTAGACAGAGCAGATCGGCGGAAGAGTCAGCTGTGTATAAGGGACAGTTCCTGCCCTGGCACATGACCCTGGCAAGGCCGTGGGTGAGGCTAACAGCGGCCACGGGCAGGCCCCCCACTTCCGAGACCCGGAAGCCGGCGGCGTAGAGGGCTTCCAGCATGGCCTTGTCGCGCAGGCCGTGGGGGGTGTCCACGTCGGGGGCGGCGAGCAGGGCTTCCACCTCGGCTTCGCTCAGGCTCTTCGGCAAGGGCTTGGGCAGGCGCGGCGCGTCCACGGTGAGGGTGGGGTCGTCCGTGCGCCGGCCTTCCCGCAACAGCCAGCGGTGGTAGCGCTTGATGGCGGTGAGCTGGCGCGCCAGGCTGCGGGCGGCAATGCCCTGGTCCAGGGTGCGGTGGGCCAGGAAGGCCTGGATGCGATCGCGCTGGGCCTGGTGGGGGGCGATGCCCTGGTCGGCGAGCCAGGCGAAGAGCTGGGTCAGGTCGCGACGGTAGCTTTCCAGGGAGCGGGGGGAGAGGCCGTCCTCCAGCCAGAGGGCGTCGCAGAAGCGGTCCAGTTCTGCCTCAAAGGACACGCTCATGTCTCAGTAGCCAGCGCTTGATGTCCTGGGAGAAGCCTGCGCGGCTGTGGTTGAAGCCGCCCAGGCCGCCGTCTGCGGCGATGACCCGGTGGCAGGGGATGACGATGGGCAGTGGGTTGTCGCCCACCGCCTGGCCCACGGCCCTGGGGGCGCTGGCGAGCTGGCGGGCGATGTCGCCATAACTGCGGGTCTGGCCGGCGGGAATGGCCAGGAGGGCATTCCAGACCCGCTGCCGAAAGGAGGTGCCTATGGGGTCGAGGGGCAGGTCGAAGGTGTGGCCGGGGTCGGCGTAGTACGCTTCCAGTTCCAGCGCCACATGTTTGACCAGGGGATGGCTGGAAGCAGTGGACTGGGTGCCTGGGGGAAGGAATTCCAGGCCGGTGAGGCGCTCGCCGGCAATGCGCACCCCCAGGGCGCCAAAGGGGGCGGGAAGGATGGCGATGTAGCCGGCGATGGGGGTCATGCCGGCATTGTCGGGCCATCCGGCTCAAATGGAAACGGCCGCCGGGCGAGCGCCCTTGCGGCCGTTTGTCAGGGTGCTTCCGCTTACAGATGGGGCTCGATCATCCGCCGCAGCCATTCGTGGAAGTGCACCATGCCGTCCTCCATGGGGGACTGGTAGGGGCCTTCCTGGCTGATGCCCTGCTCATAAAGTGCTTTGCGGCCTTTGTGCATGCCGTAGCAGATGTCGTCGTCCTCGATGGCGGTCTCCCGGTAGGCGGCCTGCTCCGCTTCGACGAAGTCCCGCTCGAACAGAATGATGTCCTCGGGATAGTAGTACTCCACCACGTTGAGGCAGGACTCGATGCCGGTGGGGATGATGTTGGAGACCACCAGAGTATGGGGATACCACTCCACCATGAGGGTGGGGTAGTAGGTGAGCCAGATGGCGCCGTGGGCCGGGTCCTTGCCTTCACGGTAACGCTTCACCTGCTGGGACCAGCGGTTGTAGACGGGGCTGCCTGGGCGGTCCAGGTGGTCCTTGATGCCCACGGTCTGCACCGAATACGTCTCGCCGTATTCCCACTTGAGTTGGTCGCAGTCCACGAACTGGCCCAGGCCCGGGTGGTAGGGCACCACGTGGTAGTCCTCCAGGTAGACCTCGATGAAGGTCTTCCAGTTGAAGTCGTAGTGGGTGACGTGGGTGCTTTCGTACATGAAGCCGCTGAAATCCAGATCGGCGGCCACGCCCAGCCCGGCCAGATCGGTGTGCACGTCCCGGGGGCCGGCGAAGAGCAACCCGTTCCAGTTCTGCAGGGCGGTTTTGTGCAGGTGCAGGCAGGGATTCTCGGGGAAGTGGGGCGCGCCCATGAGCTGGCCCCGGGTGTCGTAGGTCCAGCGGTGGAAGGGGCAGACGATGTTCTGGGCATTACCCCGGCCTTTCAGCATCCGGGCCTGGCGGTGCCGGCAGACGTTGGACAGCAGTTCGATGCCGTTGGGGTTCTTCACCAGCATCTTGCCGCCGTCATGGAGCCAGTCGAGCACGTGGTAGTCCCCCAGCTCGGGGGTCATCAGGCTGTGGCCCATGTAATTGGCGCCATGCTTGAACAGGAGCTCCATCTCCAGTTCATAAATCTTCGGGTCGAAGTACCAGTGCACTGGCAAGGCGGGGGAAACCTTGTTGAGCAGTGCCGCGGGATTGAGTTCGGTCATGATCCCCGTATCCTCCAGAAAATCCAGACAAAACAAGGGTTAACAAAAAGGTAATGGAGGTGGGATTATGCCCCGCCCCCACCCCCCGGGCAAGGCGACAAGCACATCCGGATTCAGCGATTTCGCGGCTGAGCGAGCTTGGCCAGTTCTTCCGGGCCGAACCCGGCGGCCAGACGGGCGGCCTCGTTGAAGGGCCGGCGCGGCCAGGGCACGCCAGGGGTGTCCAATAGCGATCGGAAGGTGGCCTCGGGCTCCAGGCCGCGCTGGGCGCAGAGGTGGCGGAACCAGCGGTCGCCGGCGGCCACGTGGGTGACCTCGTCGCGCAGGATGATGTCCAAGATGGCGGCGCCGGCCGGGTCGCCGAAGCCCCGCAGCTTGCGCTGGATGTCCGGCGTCACATCCAGACCCCGGGCTTCCAGCAGGCGGGGCACCAGGGCCATGCGGGCGAGGGCATCGTGGGCGGTCTTCTCCGCCATTTCCCAGAGGCCGCCGTGGGCGGGGAAGTCGCCGTAGTCCCGGCCCATGGCGCGCAGATGGTCGCGCAAGAGGCGGAAGTGGCAGGCCTCTTCCGCCGCCACCTGCAGCCAGTCGGCATAGAACCCGGAGGGGAGGCCGGCGAAGCGCTGGACCGCGTCCAGGGCCAGGTTGATGGCGTTGAACTCGATGTGGGCCAGGGCGTGGATCAGGGCGGCGTGGTTTTCCGGGCCGCTGAGCTGACGCCGGGGCATGGTGCGGGGATCGGCCAGGACGGGCCGGTCCGGGATGCCCGCGTCATCGAGGGGGGGCGTGAAAGCCTCGATGGCCAGCCCGCCGGCCCACCAGTCCGCCCAGAGCCCTTCGGCGGCGGCCAGCTTGGCGTCCACGTCCCGGATCGCCAGGGCCGTCTGGACGGCCTGTTGCAGGGGACTCCAGCCGAGCATCGCCTGTCGAGCCGCGCCAGCCAGTCCGGGCAAGACCGGGTGGCCAGCCAGCCCAGGCCCGCCCCGGCGGCGTTTGCCAGCATATCCAGCACGCTGGGCTGGCGCACGGGAGTGAGGCCTTGCAGGGCTTCCAGGACCAGGCCCATGAGCAGGAAAAGCCCCAGCAGGTTTCCCCGGCGGGGATCCAGCTGGCCCCACCAGGTCATTAGTCTGAAAT
>CAZYEY010000095.1:0-19825 GCA_964646585.1 uncultured Thiobacillus sp.
GCTACAACCGAGACTGACACAGGGTAGTTGGTAGGCAGAGTCAGAGGGGTATAAGAGACAGATTTTTTCGGCCGCATCCCTTTTGGGGAAGGCAGGCCAGCGGTGCGGGGGGCGGCTTGCAGCAAGGTGAGTCGGGGTTCCCTACGTCCACTCATGGCCGGAGGTGCTGGAGCAATATTTCTTCGGATCGTTCTTGCAAGCGGGCGGAACTCGAGTCCAGTTGGTTTTCCATCTTTCGGGATTGCTGCACATTCGAGCATATCGATAGGAATTTTCCCGGTATCGGAATGCAAGTAGGTTCTTGAATCTGCAAGTTGCGCGCACAAACCCGGCCGTGGCCGGGTTTGTGCGCGCTTGGCGTTGACTACCTGGACGTGGCCAGGGCCTGCTCGATGTCTTCGATCAGGTCGTCGATGTGCTCGATGCCGATGGACAGGCGCACCAGGTCTTCCGAGACGCCGGCCTTGGCCAGTTCCTCCGGCGACAGTTGCCGGTGGGTGGTGGTGGCCGGGTGGCAGGCCAGGCTCTTGGCGTCGCCGATGTTCACCAGACGCACCACCAGCTTGAGGGCGTCGATGAACCTGGCTCCCGCCTCGCGGCCGCCCTGGATGCCGAAGGAGACGATGCCGGAGGCCTTGCCGCCCATGTATTTCCGGACCAGGCCGTGGTCCTTGTGCTCGGGCAGGCCCGCATAGTTGACCCAGGACACTTGCGGATGGCCTTGCAGGTGCTTGGCCACTGCCAGGGCGTTGTCGCAGATGCGATCCATGCGCAGGTGCAGGGTTTCGATGCCCTGCAGGATGAGGAAGCTGTTGAAGGGGCTGATGGCGGCACCCATGTTGCGCAGGGGCACCACCCGGGCCCGGCCGATGTAGGCTGCCGGGCCCAGAGCCTCGGTGTAGACCACGCCGTGGTAGGAGATGTCGGGCTCGTTGAGGCGGGCGAAGCGGGCTTTGTGCTCGGCCCAGGGGAACTTGCCGGAATCCACGATGCAGCCGCCGATGCTGTTGCCGTGGCCGCCCAGGTACTTGGTGAGGGCGTGGACCACGATGTCGGCGCCGTGCTCGAAGGGGCGGCACAGGTAGGGGGTGGGCACGGTGTTGTCGACGATGAGGGGGATGCCGTTGGCGTGGGCCAGTTGGGCCAGCTTCTCGAAGTCGGTGACGTTGCCCAGGGGGTTGCCCACGGATTCGCAGAACAGGGCCTTGGTGCGGTGGTCGATGAGCTTGGCGAAACTGTCCGGCTCCCGGTAGTCGGCAAAGCGTACTTCGATGCCGTAGCGCGGCAGGGTGTGGGCGAACAGGTTGTAGGTGCCACCGTAGAGGGTGGAACTGGTGACGATGTTGTCCCCGGCCTCCGCGATGGTCATGATGGCGTAGGTGATGGCCGCCATGCCTGAAGACACGGCCAGAGCGGCGATGCCCCCTTCCATTTCCGCCACCCGCTTTTCCAGCACGTCGGTGGTGGGGTTCATGATGCGGGTGTAGATGTTGCCTGGCACCTTCAGGTCGAAGAGGTCGGCGCCATGCTGGGTGGAGTCGAAGGCGTAGGAGGTGGTCTGGTAGATGGGGGGCGCTACCGCCTTGGTGGTGGGCTCCGGGCTATAGCCGCCGTGGACGGCGATGGTTTCGATCTTCATTGTGTGGTGTCTCCTTCGGTGGGTGCTGCCGGGTCTGGCGCGATAAAGCCGGCGGATTATGCCTGAGTGGGGCGCTCAGGCACCTTGATGTTCGATCCGGCACAGGCCGCGCATTTCGCACCAGGCGCAGGTCTGCGGCCCACCCTGGGCGGGCAGGGGGGCGCCAGCCGCCAGGCCCGCCAGGGCGCTGGCCAGGCGGGCGGCCTCGGCTTCAGCGGCCTCGGCCAGATCCTGGGGCCAGTCCAAGGTTTCCACCTTGTCCTCGTCCACGCTGACGAAGCCGGCCTGGGTGGCGCCGGCAAGCCAGGCATAGACGGGCAGTTGGACGTCCTCCCCGGGGATGGAAAGCTTGCGCTTCAAGGTCTGGCGGGACTGGGTCTTATAGTCCAGCAAGGCCAGTCCCTCCGGGTGGTCATCCAGGCGGTCGGCGCGGCCGTGGAGCTGGGTGGCGCCGCCCTCGCCCCACGCCACTACCCGGGCCAGGGGCGTTTCCGCAGCACGGAAGCGGTAGCCCCGGCGTTCCCGCTCCAGGGCCCATTCGATGTAGGCGGGGATGCGCCGCTCCCAGCGCAGTCGCCAGGCCTGGGCCAGGTAGCTGTGGGCCTCTACCGGGGCGAAGACGGCCCGGGAGAGTTCGATGAGGGCGAGAGCCAGATCTTCGGGCGTGGCCTCGCCCAGTACCGGCCGGCTTTCGTGGAAGCGGGCCAGGATGCGGTGCACCAGGCTGCCGTAGTCGGCCTTGTCCATCTCCTCGGGCACTTCGTCCCGCTCGTTGAGCCTGAGCAGGTGGCGGGCGAAAAACTGGTATGGGCAGGCCACCAGGCTCTGCCAGGCGCTGACGCTCAGTCGTTCAGGAATCGCGCTGGCCCGGGGCGGCGCGGCTCCAGGCCGGGGCGCCGTCGCGATGTCCCGCTCCCGGGGCGGGAGTTCGGCGCTGCTTGTCCAGGGACGTCCCCAGGCGGCGCGGTGGAAGGCGTCCAGCCCCGCCAGCCAGGGCGATAGGGGAAGTTCCTCCCCGCCCTCGCTGGATTGCCAGACCAGGGTGGCTCGGGGCACCCGGGCCAACAGGTCGGCGAGCAGAGCCCGCAGCTCCCGCTCCCGTTCGACGGTGCCGGGCAGACCCAGCTGGGCCCGGGCGGCGTCGTTGAACAGGCCCGGGGCCACGGTGCCGGGCAGGTGGCTGGCGCCCACACCCAGCAGGATGGCACCCTCCAGATCCCGGGTGTGGGCGGTGCCCAGATGGGTGAAGCGCAAGGGGCTCGCCACCGTGTCGTCCAGGAAGGTGGATTGCTCCAGATGCAGGAACAGCCAGCGGCGCCAGTCGGGCAGGCCGTAGCGGCCCCCGTGGCCGGCACTTTCCTCGGCCAGCCGGGCCAGCAGCCGCCAAAGCTGGCGCCCCACCGGATCGGACTTGAGGGGCGTGTCGGCGGCGAGCCGGGCCAGGATGTCGAGCAGGCGCCGGGTCCACTCCTCCAGGGGCAGGCGCTGGCGGGAAAAGGCGGCCAGGGCCGTTTCCATGCGCCGGAGCAGGGGCAGGGCGGCGTGCAATCCTTCCCGGCGGGCCAGGTCCAGGTGGCCGGCCAGGCCATCCGGGGCGCCATGGCGGCGGAAGGACTCGTCGAGCTCGTGGGCGGCGGCGAGGCGCTGCTCGCCCACGTCGGCGAAGACGAAGGGAGACTTCAGGAAATCCAGCAGGTCCCGGTACCAGAAGTCCCCGGTGACGAGGCGCAGCCAGCATTCCACCGCGTGGGTGGCGGCGGCGGTGGAGAAGGCCCAGCCGGTTTCGTCCTGGACCAGGATGCCGCGCCGTTCCAGCAGGGCGCGCAGGCGCCGGGCCATGAGCCGGTCCAAGGCCACCAGGGCGATCTGGCGGCGGCCCTCGGCCAGCCAGTCCAGCAGGGTCGCCTCCGCCGCCTGGGCCGCAGCTTCCAGACCCGGTGCGGCCAACAGGGTGACCTCTCCAGCCAGGGGCGCGGCGCCGAATTCCCGGGCGAAGTCCCGGGCCCGCTCTGGCAGCGCCACATCGTCACGCTCCCAGGCTTGCCTGAACAGAGCCTGCCGGATGGGATGGGCAGGCGGCGCCGGCAGCTCGATGACCGGCGCCCGCGTCGCCCAGGCGGTGAGGAAAGCCCGCTCCACGCCGGCAAGCTGGGCCAGGTTCAGGGTGTAGAGGGGGCCATCGGCCCGTTCCGCCCACCAGGCCAGGCGCCGGGCATGGACCGCCATCCGGCCGGGCTGGCCGCTTCGTCCCAGGGCGCGCCAGACCTCCCTGGCGATGCCGGCTTCGATACCCAGGTAGCGGTTTGTCTCTGCCGCGAGGGGGGGCATCACGTCGTCCGGGGCGCCCAGCCCGTCCAGCGCGTTCACCAGGGTCAGCAGTTCCCAGGCGGCTTCCCATTGGGCGGCTTCCGGCACCTGGCCGGAACGGGCGAGGAAATCCCGCAGTTGGGCCAGCCGCAGGCTGTCCGGCTCGGATTTGATGTCGATCCGGGCTGCTGCCGCCAGGTCGGGCAGGGTGAGCAGGCGAGGGGGGACGAGGTGCCGGCCCGGCAGAGCCTCCACCAAGGCCTGTCGGAAGGCCAGACCGGCGTGATGGTGGGGCACCAGCACCCGGCAGCCGGAGAAATCCGGGGCGCGACCGCCCTCGTGTTCCAGGAAGGCGAGGACGGCTGGGGCGAGGGCGCGAGGCATGGCCCCATTTTCGGGGCCGTCCCGAGAAAAAAAAACCCCGGCGCCTGGCCGGGGTGAAGAGAGGAGGAGGATGTCAGCCACACCGGTGCGGGTGCGCGGCCAACAATCCCGACGGATACCCGATGGCTCAGGGCACCCGGGGGGATTCAACATGAAACGCATCGCAAATCACGCAAACGCATTTCAGATGTGAATGTATGAAATTAAATCCTGTCTGTCAAACGGGTTTTGCCGTCCGGGTTCAAGCGGGCGTGGCGAGCCAGTCCAGAATGAAGCGGACGAGGGCGTCCACGTCGTCCAGAGGGATCAGGGGGAGCTTGCCGGGGGAAGGCTGGTCGGCGGCCACGGCGATGTACTGGGGATCGTCCGGATGCAGCCAGGGTTTGCCGTTGGCGGCGCGCCAGACCTCGATCTTGTCCAGGTCGGCATGCTTGTAGCCCTCCACCAGCACCAGGTCGCAAGGGGAGAGGCGGGCGATATGGGCTTCCAGATCCGGCTCCGGCGCGTCCCGCAACTCCCCCACCAGCATCCAGCGGTAGGGAGAGGTGAGCAGCACTTCCCTGGCGCCAGCCTGGCGATGACGCCAGGAATCCTTGCCCGGCTTGTCCACCTCGAAATCGTGATGGCTCTGCTTGATGACGGAGACGGCGAGGCCCGCCGCCGCCAGCCGGGGTAGGAGCTTTTCGATGAGGGTGGTCTTACCGCTGCCGCTGTAGCCGGCGATGCCGAGGATTTTCATGCCGGGTACCTCAGGATTGCCATGCCAGCGTCATGGATGAAGGGTGGGAATTCATGATGTATGTTGGGATGAGCGTCGGGCCGGACTCATGATCGAAATCAAGGCGATGCGATCCATTCTTGTCGAAGATCAAAGTCCGTTCTTTCGCTCCACTCCGCAAGCCCCTACATTCTGCCTTGCAAGATGGATTATTGGACCGCCATGAACGCCTTGGTCGACCGCTTCGGACGCCGTATCGAATACCTCCGCCTATCGGTGACGGATCGTTGCGACCTGCGCTGCGCCTACTGCATCCCCGAGGGATTCAAGGACTTCGAGGAGCCCGGGCATTGGCTGACCTTCGACGAGATCGAGAGGCTCATGGGGTTGTTCGCCGGTCTCGGCCTCAAGCGCCTGCGCCTGACCGGTGGCGAACCCCTGCTGCGGCGGAACATCGTGGAATTGGGCCGGCGGCTGGCCGCAATCCCTGGCATCGAGGATCTGTCCATCTCCACCAACGCCACCCAGCTCGCCGACATGGCCGTTGATCTGAGGGCCGCCGGCGTCACTCGCCTCAACGTCAGTCTGGATTCCCTACGTCCGGAACGGGTGGCAAAGATCAATGGCCGACCGGTGCTGGACAAGATTCTGGCCGGTCTGGACGCGGGCCGCGGCGCGGGCTTCAAGCCCATCAAGGTCAACATGGTGGCGATGCGGGAGAACGCCGACGAGATCGACGACATCGTGGCCTACTGCATGGACAAGGGCTTCGTGTTGCGTCTCATCGAAGTCATGCCCATGGGCGACACCGCCCGCAGGATGGGCTACGTGGACCTGCAACCGGTGAAGGCCCAACTGAAGGAACGTTTCGGCCTGGTGGACACGGTCATGCCCGGCGGCGGTCCGGCCCGCTACCTGGGCACCCCGGACGGCCGCTTCACCGTGTGCTTCATCACCCCCCTCTCCCAGCACTTCTGCGAGACCTGCAACCGGGTGCGCCTCACCGTGGACGGCGTGCTGCACCTCTGCCTTGGCCAGGAGGAGCGGGTGGACTTCCGCGCCCTGATGCGCGCCGGCGCCAGCGACGCGGACCTGGTGACAGCCATCCGCCAGGCCATCGATCTCAAGCCGGAGCGCCACGAGTTCAACGAAGCGCCGCAAAAACTGGTGCGCTTCATGAACATGACCGGAGGCTGAAGCCGGCATCCATCAAGTCGCCGGTTTTTTGCCCCGCAGTGGCGGCAACCGCTCCGACCGCCAATTCTTTTCCGCCCATTCCCAGAATTCCGCCCGGGTACCGATGCCCGGTTCCGGTGCCTGGCCCAGGAAGCGGGCTGCCGCGAGCAAGGAGGGCAGTGGGGCGCGCTCCTCCAGCGGCGCCGCCAGGGTCTGCTTGGACAGCTTGTCCCCCGCCGCGTCCAGCGCCACCGGCAGATGCAGATAGACCGGCGTGGGATACCCCAGAGCCTGCTGCAATGCGATCTGGCGCGGCGTGGAAGCAAGCAGGTCGGCGCCGCGCACCACGTGGGTGATGCCCTGTTCCGCATCATCCACCACCACCGCCAATTGGTAGGTGAACACCCCGTCCGCCCGCTTCAGCACGAAGTCGCCACATTCCCGGGCGATGTCGCAGGCCACCCGGCCCAGCAGCCGGTCGTGGAACTCCATCCTCGTGTCGGGTGCGCGGAAACGCCAGGCCGGTTCCCGCGCCGGGTCGCTACGCCAGACCCGTTCCCGGCAGGTGCCGGGGTAGACCGGTCCGTCCACCCCGAGCCGCGCCACCTGGGCGATTTCCTTGCGGCTGCAATGGCAACCGTAGATCAGACCCAAGGCGTCCAGCCGGTCCAGGGCTGCCTGGAAAGCCGCTCCCCGGTGGCTTTGGTATTCCACCGGCCCGTCCCACTCGAAGCCGAAGGCTTCCAGCCCGCGCAGGATGGCGTCCGTCGCACCGGCCACCACCCGGGGGGGGTCCACGTCCTCGATGCGCAGCAGCCATTTCCCCGTGTGTGTCCGGGCATCCAGATAGCTGCCCATGGCTGCCACCAGGGAGCCGAAATGCAGCGGCCCCGAGGGCGAAGGGGCGAAACGGCCTCGATAGGAAGGGACATTCATGGCGGCAAGGATACCGCCACCAGCGCATGGTCAAGGCCAGCCGGGAGCCGTACTATCCTGAGCCCATGAAGAAAGTGAAGAAGTTTCCCCTGCGTCCCAAGCACCCCGAGCGCATTTGCTGGGGTTGCGACAAGTACTGCCCGGCCGACGCGCTGATTTGCGGCAACGGTTCGGGCCGCACCGAGCACCCTATCGAGGTGCTGGGCGAGGACTGGTACAAGGAAGGTGATTGGGGACTGGACGCGGATTTCGGCGAGGCCGGCGGGGTCCGATGATGCCCATGAAAAAGGCCGCTGTCCGGAGAGGCGGCCTTTTGATCGGAAGCCGGCTGCGATTGCCGGCCTTGCCCGGGAGTCCTCCGTAAGGAGGCGCGGATCAGTAGCGGTAATGCTCTGCCTTGTAGGGGCCTTCCACCGGCACGCCGATGTAGGCGGCCTGCTGCTCGGTCAGCGTCGTGAGCTGGGCATTGAGCTTTTTCAGTTGTAAGCGGGCCACCTTTTCGTCCAGATGCTTGGGCAGGGTGTACACGCCCACCGGGTACTTGTCGGTCTGGGTGAACAGCTCGATCTGGGCGATGGTCTGGTTGGCGAAGGAACTGGACATCACGTAGCTCGGATGGCCGGTGGCGCAGCCCAGGTTCACCAGCCGTCCCTTGGCCAGCAGGATGATGCGCTTGCCGTCCGGGAAGATGACGTGGTCTACCTGGGGCTTGATCTCTTCCCACTGGTACTTTTCGATGGACGCCACGTCGATCTCGTTGTCGAAGTGGCCGATGTTGCAGACGATGGCCTGGTCCTTCATCTTGGCCATGTGGTCGTGGGTGATGACATGGTAGTTGCCGGTGGCGGTGACGAAGATGTCGGCCTTGTCGCAGGCGTATTCCATGGTGACGACACGATAGCCTTCCATGGCGGCCTGCAGGGCGCAGATGGGGTCGATCTCGGTGACCCACACCTGGGCCGAGAGGGCGCGCAGGGCCTGGGCCGAGCCCTTGCCCACGTCGCCGTAGCCGCAGACCACGGCGATCTTGCCGGCCACCATCACGTCGGTGGCGCGCTTGATGCCGTCCACCAAGGACTCGCGGCAGCCGTACAGGTTGTCGAACTTCGACTTGGTGACGGAATCGTTGACGTTGATGGCCGGGAACTTCAGCTCGCCCTTTTCGTGCATCTGGTACAGGCGGTGTACGCCGGTGGTGGTTTCCTCCGTGACGCCCTTGATCTGCGCCAGGCGGGTGGAATACCACTTGGGATCGGTGGCCAGCTTGGCCTTGATGGCGGCGTACAGCACCGTCTCCTCCTCGCTGGTCGGTTTGGCGATGACGTTGATGTCGGCCTCAGCGCGGGCCCCCAGGTGCAGGAGCAGGGTGGCGTCGCCGCCATCGTCCAGGATCATGTTGGAGTAACCCCCGTCCGGCCACTCGAAGATCTTGTGGGTGTAGTCCCAGTACTCGGTGAGGGTCTCGCCCTTGACCGCGTAGACCGGGATGTTCTCGGCGGCGATGGCGGCAGCGGCGTGATCCTGGGTCGAGAAGATGTTGCACGAGGCCCAGCGCACCTGGGCGCCGAGCGCGGTCAGCGTCTCGATCAGCACCGCGGTCTGAATGGTCATGTGCAAGGAGCCGGTGATGCGGGCGCCTTTCAGGGGCTGGCTGGCAGCGTATTCCTCGCGGATGGCCATGAGACCGGGCATCTCGGTCTCGGCGATGCGGATTTCCTTGCGGCCCCAGTCGGCCAGCGCCATGTCGGCGACCTTGTAGTCGGTGAAGGCGTTCATTCAATGCTCCAGAAAAATGAACGGGCGCCGTTGCAACGAAGCCATCCGCACCGAGCCTAGCCCGCTCATCGCGGGTCGCAGCGCCCCTCGGCCAGGAAGACAGCCTCCAGCAGATGCAGATGGAGGCCTGAAGATCGTACAGACTGATTTGCCGCGCCTTGCCTGACGCATTCACTCAGCCACAAAGTGAGAAATGATACCGCGCACCGGAGTGTCCGGGCTATCAGGGCGGCCTGACAGGCGCAGGCAGTATGTTGGAACCCGTTTTTGAGGGCACCGGCAAATGCCGGAGGGTCATTGATTTTGGCCTATTCCCTGGGTCAGCAGCAGCCATTGGGCTTCCCACTGGGCCAGAGGGGGGCGGGTGAATCCGCTCTTCACGAATTGCTGCCAGCGGCCCTGTATCCAAACCAAGACCAGGTTGGCGGCCACAGTGGCGTCGGCAGGTGTATCCCCCTGGGAGGCGGCAATCCGCAGAGCCTGCTTGAGGCTGGCCTCCACCCGGTCCAGCAGCTGATTCACCCGGGCCTGGAGGCGGGCGTTTTCGTTCACCAGCACTTCACCGGTGAGCACCCGGGTCATGCCCCGGTTCTTTTCCGCGAAGGCCAGCAGCAATTGGGCCATGGCCCGGGCCTGGTGCAGGCCCTTGGGTTCTTCCGTGGTGATTCGGTTGATGAGGCCGAACAGGGTCTGCTCGATGAATTCGATGAGACCCTCGTACATCTGGGCCTTGCTGGCAAAGTGGCGGTAGAGGGCCGCTTCGGAGACCTCCACCCGGGCGGCCAGGGCCGCAGTGGTGATCTTTTCCGCCTGGGGGGCCTCCAGCATGCCCGCCAGGGTTTGCAGGATTTGGATCTTGCGTTCGCCGGGTTTGCTCATGGGAAGCTCAGGAGTGGGCCGCGCAGGCGGCGGCAACGGGATCGTCAGCGAGGAAGCACTCGGTATGGCGGGGGCCGTCGAGGAACATCTCCACGTCGTATTCATCCAGGGCCTGGGCCAGCAGCCGTTCGAAGCGGGCCGCATTGGTCACGCCCTCGTAGACCTCCATCCACAACCGGGGCTCGCCCCGCTTCTTTTTCAAGGTGCCGGCCACGCCGGATCGGCAGGCCAACCGGGCCAGCATGCCGCGCACCGCGGTCTCGGTGTCCCGGTCGGCCCGGGCCACCCGGTACCAAACGTAATAGTCGTGGCGCTCAGGCAACGGGGTAGGGCAGGGGTTCGAAGCTGAGGCGGGCGCCATCCCGGCTCTTGAGCCGGATTTCGCCAGCCTCCACGCTGGGGCTCAGAGCCACCGCCAACACGTCCCAGCCACCGCCAGGGGCGGGGGCTGCATTGGCGACGAGGCCTGCGGCCTGGTCCGCGGGTTCAGGGGCGAAGAGTTCATCGCCGGGTTTGGCTTCCGCATCCAGGTGGGCCAGGTACAGCCGGCGCTTGACCTTGCCCAGGTACTGGCTGCGGGCAACGATTTCCTGGCCAGGGTAGCAGCCTTTGTTGAAGCTGACGCCTCCCAGGATCTCCATGTTGGCCATCTGGGGCACGAAGTGGTCCTGGGTCTGGGGCAACACCACCGGCACGCCGGCCCGCACCATGAGCCAGTCCCAGGCCGGGACGCCCACGGGGCGGGCGCGGGCGGCGATTCCTTCCCAGACGGTGGCGGCAGAGTCCGGGGCGACGAACAGGTCGTAGCGACTCTCGCCCAGGCACAAGGCGAAAGCCGATCCGGCCTGGGTCATGGCCATGATGCCCGTCGGGGGGGTAGCACCCAGCACTTCACCTACCAAGGCGGCGGCATCAGGACCGTTGATGCCCAGCCGGACCCATTCGCCGCCTGCATCCCGGACCTTGACCTTGGCCCGCAGGATGAACATGGACAGGCGTTTCTGGATGGTTTCCCGCAGGGATTCCGGCAGCATCACCAGGAGTTCCCCGGCCCGTTTCATGACCAGGAAGTTGGCCAGCATTCGGCCCTTGGCGGAAAGGTAGCCGGCGAAAACGGCCCTGTCCTCGCCCAGGTTGCGCAGGTCGTTGGTGATCTGGCCATGCAGGAAGGTCTGGGCCTCTTCGCCTGAAAAGGCGATGAGGCCGAAGTGGGAGAGGTCGGCCACCACGGTGGCAGCGCGGGCGGCGGCGAGTTCGCCGGCGGGATCGCCGAAGTCGGCGACCCCGCCTTGGTCGAAACGGGCGCCCCGGGAGGTGAGGAAGTCAGTCCAGGCGGTCATGGTCAATCCAGAGGATGGGTGCCGAAGGCAGATGGGGAGGGCACCGGCGAAAACAAGTGGGCGCTAAGTTATCGGGATGTCTCCCGCCTGGCAAGGTGAGTGTTCACTTTCCCTTCTGGTCAGGCGGCAGGCAGCCATCGCGACAGCCAAGGACCGAGAAGTGGCGGAACCATAGCCAGGCCAGCAGGGGGAAAGCCAGCACGCCGAGCCAGTCCGGAAGGGTCATGGCATCGCCCCGCAGCCAGGCGGCGACACTGCCGATGGCGGGAAACAGGGCCAGCAGGAGGAAGAACAGCAGGACCGGCTTCCAGCGACGGTCCAGCGCCATCACAACAGGTTGGCCTGGGGCAGGCGCTGGACGCGCAGGGTGTGCAGGCGGCGGCTGCCGGCGCGCAGTACCAGGAAGCGGTAACCGGCGATCTCCACCGCCTCGCCCCGCTTGGGCACCCGGCCGAAGGCGTGGGTTACCAGACCGCCCACGGTGTCGAACTCGTCGTCGGCGAAGCTGGCGCCCATGGCTAGGTTGAAGTCGCCGATCTCGGTCTGGGCCTTGACCCGGAAGGCGCCTCCCTCCTCGGCGATGACGTTGTCCTCGGCCTCGTCGTAGTCGTATTCGTCCTCGATGTCACCGACGATTTGTTCCAGCACGTCCTCGATAGTCACCAGGCCGGCGACGCCGCCGTATTCGTCCACCACGATGGCGATATGGTTGCGGGAGGCGCGGAACTCCTTGAGCAGCACGTTGAGGCGCTTGGATTCGGGGATGAACACCGCCGGCCGCAACTGGTCCCGCAGGTCCACCTCCTCGCCATTGCATAGCCGGAGCAGATCCTTGGCCAGCAGGATGCCCACCACCGAGTCCCGGTCGCCGTCCACGGCGGGAAAGCGGGAGTGGGCGGTCTCGATCACGAAGGGCAGGAGCTTTTCCGGTGGCGAGTGGATGTCCACCACATCCATCTGGGCCCGGGGGATCATGATCTCCCGGGCCTGCATCTCGGATACCTGCATGACCCCCTCGATCATGGACAGGGCGTCGGCATCCAGCAGGTTCTTTTCGTAGGCGGCGTGGAGGAGTTCGAGCAACTCCTCCCGATTGTCTGGCTCGCGGGAGAGCCAGGAGGTGAGACGTTCGATGAAACTCGGTCGCGAACTACTGTCGTCGTTCATAAGTTATTGATAAGGGTCGGGAAATCCCAACGCCTGCATGATAAAGCCTTCCACCGCCTCCATGGCAAGGGCGTCTGCCTTTCCCCTCTCGTGGTCGTAGCCCTGGAGGTGGAGCATGCCGTGGATGGTGAGGTGGGCGTAGTGGGCGGCCAGGGGCTTGCCCTGGTCCTTCGCCTCCTTTTCCACTACTGGCGCGCATAGGACGATGTCGCCGCTGAGGGCGCCGGTGTCCGGGTCTGGGCCGTACTCGAAGGTGAGCACGTTGGTGGCGTAGTCGCGGCCCCGGTAGTCCCGGTTCAGGGCCAATCCTTCCTCGACGTCTACGATGCGCAGGGCTGCGGAGACGTTCGCTTTCAATGCCGCTCTGGCCCAGCGGCGGAACTCGGCGCGGCCGGGCAGTTCCGCCTTCACCGCGAACTGGATGGCAAGATCAAGACTTGGCCTGATAGGCGTCATAGGCGTCGATGATGCGGGCCACCAGGGGGTGGCGCACCACATCGTCGTTGTGGAATTCGGTGAAGGCGATGCCGCGCACGTCCTTCAGCACCTCCCGGGCCTCCACCAGGCCGCTTTTCTGGTGGCGCTGGAGATCGATCTGGGTGACGTCGCCGGTGACCACGGCGCGGGAGCCGAAGCCGATGCGGGTGAGGAACATCTTCATCTGTTCCGGCGTGGTGTTCTGGGCCTCGTCCAGGATGATGAAAGCGTGGTTCAGGGTGCGGCCACGCATGAAGGCCAGGGGGGCCACCTCGATCATCTGCCGCTCGAAGGCCCGATTGGCCTTGTCGAAACCCATCAGATCCCAGAGGGCGTCGTAGAGTGGGCGCAGGTAGGGGTCCACCTTCTGCACCAGATCACCGGGCAGGAAGCCCAGCCGCTCCCCTGCCTCCACCGCCGGGCGCACCAGGACGATGCGCTTCACCATATCCCGCTCCAGGGCGTCCACCGCCCCGGCCACCGCCAGATAGGTCTTGCCGGTGCCGGCCGGACCGATGCCGAAGGTGATGTCGTATTCCTGGATCTGGCGGATGTAGGCGTTCTGCCGGGCGGTGCGGCCGTGCAGGCCGGCGCGCCGGGTCATCAGCACCGGGATGTTGTCCTCTTCCGGCGCGTTGCCCGGCCCCAGCGGGGGCTTGTGGGCCACTTCCACCAGGGCGAGCTGGACATCGTCGATGTCTAGGGGCTTGCGTGCCCGCTGGTAGAAATCCCGGAGCAGGCGCGCCGCCTCGGCAGCTTTGTCGCCTTCCACCTGGAAGACCTCGCCCCGGCGGGCGATGTTCACATTCAGCGCCGTCTCGATCTGGCGGAGATTCTCGTCCAGCACGCCACAGAGGTTGGCCAGGCGGCTGTTCTCGGCATCGTGAAAGGTGACGGTCTCGGTCATCTCAGGGAGCGATCACCACTTCGCCGCGCAGGCTGTGGGGCAGAGCCCGGGTGATGCGCACCTCCACCATGTGGCCGATGAGGCGGGGCGGGGCAGGGAAGTTCACCACCCGGTTGTTGTCGGTGCGGCCCGCCAGCTCGTTGGGATCCTTGCGGGATGGGCCTTCCACCAGCACCTTCTGCACCGTGTCCACCATGGCCGCGCTGATGGCGGCGGCCTGGCTATCCACCAGGGCCTGCAGGCGATGCAGGCGCTCCGACTTCACCGCCTGGGGCGTGTCGTCGGCCATGGCGGCGGCGGGAGTACCGGGTCTGGGGCTATAGAGGAAGCTGAAGGAGGCGTCGAAGCCCACTTCCTCGATGAGCTTCAGGGTGGCGAGAAAGTCTTCCTCGGTCTCGCCGGGGAAGCCGACGATGAAGTCCGAGGCCAGGCATAGATCGGGTCTTGCTGCCTTGAGCTTGCGCACGATGGATTTGTATTCTAGGGCTGTGTATCCCCGCTTCATGGTGGCCAGGATGCGGTCGGAGCCGGACTGGACCTGCAGGTGCAGGTGGGACACCAGCTTGGGAATGCGGGTGTAGGCTTCGATGAGGCGGGGGGTGAACTCCCGGGGATGGGAGGAGGTGAAGCGCAGCCGCTCGATGCCGGGAATCTCCGCCACCAGTTCCAGCAGCAGGGCGAAATCGGCCATCTCGCCTTCCGCCATGGCGCCGCGATAGGCGTTGACGTTCTGGCCCAACAAGGTCACTTCCTTAACGCCCTGGCCAGCCAGACTGGCAACTTCCGCCAGTACGTCTTCCAGGGGGCGGGAGACTTCCTCGCCCCGGGTATAGGGGACCACGCAGAAGGTACAGTACTTGGAGCAGCCTTCCATGATGGAGACGAAGGCGCTGGCCCCTTCCACCCGGGCCGGGGGCAGGTGATCGAACTTCTCGATTTCCGGGAAGGAAATATCCACCTGGGGGCGGCCGGAAGCCCGGCGCTTTTCCATCATCTGGGGCAGCCGGTGCAGCGTTTGCGGGCCGAAGACCAGGTCCACATAGGGCGCCCGCTGGACGATGGCGGCGCCCTCCTGACTGGCGACGCAGCCGCCCACGCCAATGAGCAGGTCAGGATTCTTCTGCTTGAGATGGCGCACCATGCCCAGATCGGTGAACACCTTTTCCTGGGCCTTCTCCCGCACCGAGCATGTGTTGAACAGGATGACGTCGGCTTCCTCCGGCTTGTCGGTCTGCTCGAAGCCCTCGCCGGCGGCCAGCACGTCGGCCATCTTGTCCGAGTCGTACTCGTTCATCTGGCAACCAAAGGTGCGGATGAAGACTTTGCGGGCCATGCGGGAGGAGGGGGAGGAAGGTGGTGGTGATGGGCAGAATCGAACTGCCGACCTGCGGGTTATGAATCCGCCGCTCTAACCGTCTGAGCTACATCACCACGGCAGAAAAGACACCGGATTATCCGGGCAGCCCCCTTCTATGTCAATGATTGGGCAGGGGAATGTCTATTGCGGCGCGCAGATAAAAAAACCATATGGATGTAGCAGTTGAATTTATCCGAGTAAATTACTAAAGTAATGTCCAAGGCGCTACTCAACGCGCCTTTCTTTGGTCCCGATATATCAGCATTTGCTTATTTACTGAGGAGAGTGCGATGTCTGCCCTGATCAACGGCTTCAACAGCGACGGCGTGGTGACCATCAACCGGGTGATCCTGCGCCCCGAATACAGCACCGATGACCTGGAGATGCGGGTGGCGGAACTGTGCGAGAACGTAAAGACCTACCATTCGGAAACCGGCTTTGTGGGGGGCTTCGTGGCCATGAACTCGGGCCAGGTTTCCAATGAGGGTTCCACGGTGGGCCAGGCGGTGGACAGCCCCATGAAGGGCCGGGAGGCCCTCATCGTCACCTTCTGGCAGTCCTTCGAGGACCATGAGAAGAGCCACCGCTCCGAAACCTTCCAGCCCCTGTTCGCCAAGGTGCTTGAGTTGTGCGAGAACGGCAACGAGGAGATCGCTTACAACATGTTGTGGTCCGGCAAGGCCTACAGCCCGGAGGAAGCCCGTGAAGCACGGGCTGCGAAGGAACGCTACCTGAAGGCGGCGTAACCCCCCGGAGCGGGTCAGGGCAGCCGGATCGCGACCGGCTGCCCGGCCGTCAGGCCTTCCCTGCGGGGGATGGCCACTTCGATGGCGTAGCGACCTCCGGACTGGGCAACGAGGCCGGTGATCCGCCCCTTCAAGGCGTCGCCAGCCGCAAGCACCTCTGCGTCCCCACCCAGCCTGACCCCGGCCATCTGGTTCCTGTCCAACTGAGCTCGGGCTATGAGTTCGTCTGCCCGGGCGACGCTGAACACCGCGGGGGGCTGGCACTGGCTGGTGATCACCAGGCCGGGTTCCCCGTGACGTGACAGGACGATGGCGTCGAAGGGGGCCCTCAGCTCGGATTCGGCGAGCAGGCGGCGGGCTCGTTCCAGCCGTGCCTGGGTTGCAGCCAGGCCAGCCTGGGCGCGGGCAAGGCGCAGTTTGGCGGCATCCAGTTCGGTGGTGGTGGAAACGGTGCGCCTGTATAGCTCCTGGGCCCGTTCCAGATCCCGCTTCGCATCCGCGTGTTCCTCGGTGAGACGGTCCAGGTCCGCCCGGTTCTCGGCCACGGCGGCCTTGAACAGGGTGGGCTCCAGGCTGGCGAGCAATTCTCCCTTCTTCACCACCTGTCCCGCCCGTGCCGGCACCTGATCGAGGACACCGGAAACGGGCAGGGTCAGGGAAACCCGGCCGGACCAATCCAGCTCGGCGGCATGGTCAGCGGCCCGGAGAGGTGCGGCCAGCGCCAGTAGGATGAGGGTGTGGGTCAATCTTGCGCGGATCACTGCTTTTCCTCCGGTTTCACGGGGCCGGTCATGGCCGCCAGGGCCTCTGGCCCACCCATCAGGGCCTCCAGCCGGGCCCAGGCCAGGGCCAGGCGATATTCGACGGCGCGCTTGCGCAGCCGGGCCATCTGGGTTTCCGCCATGCTGTTGCCCAGGTTGGTCTTGAGTTCCAGCTCGTACTCGGCCCGGGCCCGTTCCAGGGCCATGTCCCGATAGACCGCGTTGACATCGGTGCTGCGTCGCTCGCTTTCCATCAGGTATTGGATCTCCTCCCGGGTCTCCAACACGGCCTGGCGCAAGTCCATGACCAGTTTGTCGTGCTGGGCCTGGAGTTCGTGGAAGCGGGCCTGTTCCCGCCCCAGGCGGGCGTCGTTGCGCCGCCCCTGCCAGAGAGGCCAGACAAAATTGATGCCAGCGCGCAGGTCGTCCCGGGTGGAACTCTTCCGGGTCCAGGCGGCGGCCTCCGCCTCGAATTCCAGCGTGGGACCATATTCAGCCCGGGCACCCTCGATCCGGCTGGCGGCACCGGCCAGTAGCTGACGCTGGGCCAGCAGGCGGGGATTGCGGGCCAGCACCTGTTCCAGCAAAGGTTCGAACTCCGGCAGGGTGCGATTGTTCTTGGGCAGGGCTGGATCCACCAGATCTTCCAGCACCGAGCCTGGCCGGTTCATGGCGGCGCCCAGCAGCAGGCGCTTTTCCCGCAGCTTGCGGCGGGTGTCGTTGCGCTGGGTGCGGATATCCATGTAGCGATTCTCCAGCTCGGCCAGCTCCCAGGTGGCGAGCTGGCCCAGATCCAGGCGGTCCTTGGAGTTGTCCCAGTTGACGTAGGCCACGGCCAGGAACTCGGTGTCTGCCGCGTCGCGCATGTCGGCCAGCAAGACGTCGAAGTAGCGGGCCATGATGGCCAGCCGGCGCTGGGCCCGGACGTCCAGCAGCTGGAGATCACGGGCCTGGCTCTCCTGGGCGCTGGCCGCGGCGCCTGCCTGCTGGCGGCCGAAGTCCCACAGCGTCTTGCGGGCGTTGAGGCGGGCGATGTTGTCGGGGTGGAACCTGTCGTTGTAGGTCTCGTTGCGGCCCGTGCGCAGGCTGGCCTCCAGGGTCAGCCGGAAATCGTTCAGGCTATCGGCCAGCTGGGCCTCGGCCCGGGCGGCCTCCTGCTGGGCCAGGGCCAGGTTCAGATCCGGGTGGGGGGCATCCGCCGCCGCCAGGGCGGCTTCCAGGGTCAGGGCCTTGTCGGCGGCCGGCGCCGTGGATGCGAACAGGGCCAGGGCCAGGGCCCAAACCGGCTTCATTGAGGCTTGCCCTGCTTCTTATAGACGTTGAAGGACACGCCGGATTTGTGCACGCCTTCCACCACGTAGCGGCCCAGCATCAGGAACTCCTCGGGGGTCTGGGTGGCGCCGGTGAAGCGGGTGACGGCGTTGCCTTCCAAATCGTAGAAGATGAACACCGGCGTGGCCCGGGCCCGTTGCTCCAGGGCAAAGGCTTTCTCGGTGGTCTCCTTGCCCTTGAAGTCCACCATGGGGGTATCCCCCTTGACGTTCACGTCATAGATGAGGAAATGCTTGCGAAAATAGTCCTGGACCTCCCGCTGGTTCAGGACGTTGGCCTTCATGCGGGCGCAGAAGGGGCAGTCGTCCATCTCGAACATGATGAGCACGCCCTGTTTGCCTTCCTGCCTGGCGGTGGCGAGTTCCTCCTTGAAATCCCCCATCTTGGACATGAAGAAATGGCTGTGGGGATCCCGCACCTCGGCCAGGGCCAGGGGCTGGACAGTCAACAGGGCCAGGGCAAGCATGAACCAGCGCATGGTCGGACTCCTCATTTCTTGCTGATGTAGCGTTCTACGGCTTCCCGGGTGAGGGCACCGACGTTGTAGGCCACCATCTTGCCTTCCGGGTTGTACAGGTAGGTGGTGGGCAGCCCGGATATGGCGCCGATCTGGGCCGCCATCTTGTGGTCCCCCAGGATGATGGGATAGGTCACCATCATCTGTTCGGCGAATTGCAGTACCTGCTTGGGATCCTTGTAATCCAGGGCCACGCCCAGCACCACCAGCTTGTTCTTCTTGTTCTCGTGCAGGGCCACCAGATCGGGAATTTCCTCCAGGCAGGGGGGGCACCAGGTGGCCCAGAAGTTCACCAGCACCCATTTGCCCTTGTATTGGGCCAGACTGTGGGACTTGCCCTTGCTGTCTACCAGGGTGAAGGCTGGGGCCTGGGCACTGGTCAGGGCCAGCAGGATGATCAGGAACATTTGGCGCATGGAAACTCTCGGTGGGGCATCCAGGGACTATGAGTGGGAGGAAAGCCGGGGAGTTCAGCGGACCGGCTGTCCGGCGTGGGACTCTTTGGGAGCGTGGCCGTCGGAGGCATGGGTCAGGTACAGCGCCAGGCCGATGAGAGCCACCGCGCCGGCCAGGTAGAGCAGGTCCAGGGTGTCGCCGATCTTCAGCTTCAGGGCGAGTTCGAAGATGGTGACGATGAGGATCATGATGATGACCTTGGCCAGGCGCTGCTTCAGGTCGTCCAAGCTCTCGATCACCAGGATGGCGCTGGAGGCCTTGCTGTTCCTGGCTTCGTCGATGTCGCTGATGAACAGCTCGTACATGCCCAGGCCGAAGATCAGCATGACCGTGGCCAGGAGATAGCCGTCCACCACTTCCACCACGTGGGTGATGGTCTCGTCATGGAGGGTCTTGCGGATCTCCGGGGTCAGGGAGGGATCGGCGTAATGCAGGATGTGGGATACCAGATAGACCACGTCCACCGTGGCCATGTAGAAAATGGCGATGGCCGCCGCCATGCTGGCCACCACGGCGAATATCACCACGTAACGGCTGCGCCAGAGCAGGCCCTCGAATACTTTTTCGATGAAATCCATGCGCAAGCTCCGGAATACTTGGGAAAAAGCCTTTTCGGGCGAAATTGGCGGAAGGTAGAATCCGGCGGGAGGAGTGCGAGAGACACAATCATCACATGCTACCCAGATATGTCCTGCCAGCCCGCGAGCCGGGGCGGAATATAAACTTGGAGACGAAGCCCAAGCAAGTTGAGGCTTGGCTCACCCGTCTGCCGCTCTCCAACCCCTCCGAAGCGGCAGAGGAAATGGCGGATTACCTCGCCACACTCAACAGCATCGAGCTGGCCCAGGACAACCGGGCCAAGATCGTGGAGCGGCTGGCGCCCATGGTGGAAGACATCGTCGCCGCCCTGTACGAGCAGTACAGCACCGTGCAGCCGCCCCTGCCGCCCA
>CAZYEY010000096.1:0-3854 GCA_964646585.1 uncultured Thiobacillus sp.
TCCTGCTGGTGGAGGACGACCCCACCAACCGCCGCCTGGCCACGCTGCTGCTCGACAAATTCGGCTACCGGGTGGATGCCGTGGACAATGGCATCGACGCGCTCGCTGCCATGTCCACTGCCCGCTACGACCTGGTGATACTGGACTGCCGCATGCCGCTCATGGACGGCCACGAAGTGGCCCGGGCCATCCGTGCCGGCGACCACGGCGTCCTGGACAAGAACGTGCCCATCCTGGCCCTCACTGCCGACGTCATGGAAGAAAATCGGGAACGGGCTTTGGCGGAAGGCATGGATGACTTCCTCGCCAAGCCCATCGTCGCCACCCAGCTGGAGGGGAAAGTGCGTGCGCTGTTGCGTGGGCGGCAAGCCAGGCGACCGCGGTAGTCCCCGAGGGCGGCTGGCCGTCATTCCGACCTTCGTCCCCTGCCAGGGGGCGCGCCGCCATGGTGGATCATCCCGAAGCCCCGGGCGAATGGGCCGGAGGGTGGAGTCGAGCGAAGCGGCCCGGCTTCCGGGCGAGCTCAAACCCAGGCAAGATCGCCCGGGTCATCGAGCGGTTGCGAAACGATCGAAGATGCCGCCGACCGTGGTTTTCAGGATCCGCCCTACCCTTGAACATTTATTACCCGATTGCCATGACTCCCAGCCTGCAAGACGCCATCCAGCGCCAACGAAACATCCTCTCCGGCTGGCTCGCCGGCTCCCTCAGCCTACTCGCGGATGAATGCCGGGATGCCTGGCCCCACCGGGACAAGCTCGAGGCCCGCCTGATCCGGGGCATGGAGGATCTGCCCTACTGCAAATACCTTTACGTGCTGGATCCCCAGGCCCGGCAGATCACCGCCAACATCAGCCGGGCCGGCCTCATGCCCGAGCAGTTCGGCCGGGACCGGAGCGACCGACCCTATCTGGCCGAGGCCCTGGCCGGCGCCCCCTTCTCCCTGTCCGAGTCCTACATCAGCCGCAACGCCAAGCGCCCCTCTCTCACAGCCGTGCGCCGCATCGAAAGTTCCGCCGGCGAAAACCTGGGCTACCTGGGTGCCGACTTCGACCTGCGCGAGCTTCCCGCCACCCAGGCCCTCTACCAACAGCCCGAGCAATGGATGCAGATGAAGGGCGACCCGGCCATCCGCGCCGGCCTGTTCCACCAGGAGCGGGTCAACAGCCTCATGGATGCGCGCATCGACGAAGTCCTGGCTCTGGTGGACGAGCTCATCGCCGTCCATGGCGTGTTCCACGCCAAGCTCCACTTCTCCAGCTCCCGCGCCACCGTCTGGGTGGCCGACGACCCCTTCCGCTACCGTCTCCACGGCATCACCGAGCTGGCCGACCCCAGCCTCTGCCTGGCCTACCCCCGCCGGGACTACCCAGCCGATGCCAGCATCCCCGTCGTCCGGGTGCGCGAAGTCCTCAACTGCTTCAAGGATCTGCGCTTCATGGACGAGACCCTCTACCTGCGCTCCGGGTCCCTCAACATCTTCAACGGCATGGTGGGCCTGACGTTCTCCTGCGACGGCTCCCATTACATGCCCTGGGACGAGTTCCTGGACAAAAACGTGGGGTTCTGGGTGGGGGCATCGGGTTGAGCCTGGCCCATGGCTTGGAGGACAGGCACTTCGGCCACTGTCCCGGCGGGGGTGCGCCCAGGTTGCGCCAGCCGCTTCAAACCGGCCCGCGCGCTTCCCGCTTGGCGTCGATGGTCCGGGTCATGGCTTCGGCCAGGGGCACCACTTCATACTTGGGCTTGTAGTCCTTGAAGGCTTCGTACACGGTGAGCACCTTGTCGCCGCTGGACTGACCCTTGAAGTCGCTCTTTTCCAGCTTCATCTCGTCGACCAGCTCGTTCCAAACCAGGCCGTCGGTCATGGGGATCAGCACCAACCTGGCGCCCGCCGTCTCGGCGATCATGGGCTTGGCGATATTCACCACATAGAGCAACACCCGGGTGTCGGCGGTGAAGGCGGGCTGGTATTTCTCCAGGAAAGGCGTGACATCGGCCATTTCATCCAGGGAGCCCGCCACCAGCTTGAGCGTGTCGCCTTCGGCCAGCACCACGGCGGCCTTCATGGTCACCAGGGGGGGCTTGCGGCGGCCCTGGGCATCGGCCACCTCGCCATCCACCAGCACCAGATCGCCCCGATAGGCGACGACGCCGGCCCGGCTGGTGGCTTCCTTGAAATTGACGTTGTAGAGCTGTTGCTGTTGTTCGTAGGTGTCGAGCAGCATGACGATTTCCTCGAGGGTGGTGGATAAGGGGTTGCCAGGGGCACTCCCCATTTCGGACAGCAACATCCGTACCACGCCGCCTTGGCCCCAACAGCCCCAATCGGGACAAGGCTTTGCGGCTACCCTCCGGCCTGGCAGGAGCCCAACACAGCCGCAAAAACCCGACAATGCCGCGGCTTTGGAGCAAACCCGACACGGCTTGCACGGGGCCAGCCCGCATGGCTGCTGGAGATAGCCCCGGGCGCGATTCTTGCGAGGTCATGCCATGTCCCAACGCATTTCCCAAGAGGAGCCCCCATGCAACCCCAATTCGACAGCATCCTGTCCGGCCTGGCCGACGGCACCGTGGTGCCCTACCTGGGCGCCGGCGCCCTGGCCGGCGTCATCGATCCCGCCAGCGGCAGGGCCATGCCCGCCGACAGTGACAGTCTCATCCTGGCCATGAACGACGGCCGTCCCATGGCGCCCAAGCTCATGTACGAATTCCCCCGCGCCGCCATGAATGTGGAGTTGAAGCGGGGCCGCTCCGCCCTGGTCCGCTTTCTCAACACCACCTACCGGGACACGGCCTGGAGCCCCTCCGCCCTGCACACCTGGCTGGCCGAACGGGGACTTTCCTACATCGTCGACACCAACCGGGACGGCCTCCTGCAGAAAAACTACGCCGAGACGCCCCACACCCTCATCGTCGGCCTGGCCCGCATTGCCGGCACCGACTACCGCTTCAAGATCTTCCACCACGACGGCAGCGGCTACCGGCCCATCGACCAGGAGGAAGTGGACGTGACCCTGCCGGTCCTGTTCAAGCCCTTGGGCACCCCCATCCCGGAGCCCCACTACATCGCCTCCGACGCCGACTTCGTGGACTACATCACCGAGCTCATGGGCGGCTTCGCCATCCCCGGCTTCCTCAAGCGCAAGCGCCAGGGCCTGCGCTACCTGCTCTTGGGCATGCGTCTCAACCGGGACACGGAACGCATGGTGCTGGCCGACATCCTGTTTGGTTCCGCCCAGCCCGCCGGCTGGGCCCTCATTCCCAACGCCAACGACAAGGAAAAACGCTTCCTGGATAAGCTGGGCCTGGAACTGGTGAACGCCAACGTGGCCGACTTCCTCGCAGCTGCTGAAAGCTGGCGGGCCGAGCGCCTGGCCGGCGCGGAGATCGACGGATGCTGAGCTGGGACGAGCGCCGTCATCCCCTGGGGGTGGACGAGATGGACGCCACCCACCGGGAGTTCGCCGCCCTGTTGGACGCCCTTGACCAGGCTGACGACGAGACCTTTTCCTTTCTGTTCCAGAAGCTGGTGGACCACACCCGCCTGCACTTCGCCGAGGAAGGCCGGCTCATGCGCATCTTCCGCTTCCCCGCCCTGGCAGAGCACGAGGGCGAGCATTTCCGGGTGCTGGGGGAGCTGCTCCAGTTCAACCGCGCGGTACGACGGGGCCGCCTGGCTCTGGCCCGGGCCTATGTGAAAGCCGGGCTGCCCGAGTGGTTCGAACTGCATCTGGCCACCATGGACTCGGCCCTGGCGGCCCAGTGCAGGCAGGCTCCGTTGAAGACCGCCCGGGCGGCCTGACGACGGCGTCTACCACCTGGACGACGTCGCGCCGGCGCAAGCAAGCAGG
>CAZYEY010000097.1:0-6464 GCA_964646585.1 uncultured Thiobacillus sp.
CCAGGTGCGCGCGGTCGCGACCCAGGGGCCGGCCGGGGTCGTCGGAACCTGAGCGGGCGTGGTGCTGGGCATGGCGGGCCGATGCCATGACTTGGGGGTCGGCCAGGTGATTGGCCAGGGCGGTATCGGAGCCCCGGTAACGCAGCAGGGCGCGTTCCTCTCCTTCCTCGGGCAGGGCGGGCATGGTCATGGGGAAATCCTGCTCCACGGCGATCTGCCGGATGCGCCGCCGCTCCGCCAGGCCGATGCCATAGGCCGACAGGACCGAGGCGTAGGGGGAGACCAGCACCCGGCCGATGCCCAGCCGCGCCGCCACGGCGCAGGCGTGCTGGCCGCCGGCGCCGCCGAAGCTCACCAGGGTGAAGCCGGCCGGATTCACGCCCCGGGCCAGGGTGATGTGGCGGATGGCGTCGGCCATGTGTTCCACGGCGATATCCAGGAAGCCTGCCGCCAGGCGCTCCGGGGTGTAGTCCAGGCCCAGGGCGGCGTTCACCTGGTCGGTCATGGCGCGGAAAGCATCGGCCACGGCTTCGGCGTCCAAGGGCTGATTGCCGCCGGGACCGAACAGCGCCGGGAAGCAGTCGGGCTGGAGACGGCCCAGCAGCAGGTTGGCATCGGTCACCGTCAGGGGGCCGCCGTTGCGGTAGCAGGCCGGTCCGGGCAGGCTGCCGGCGGATCCGGGCCCTGCCAGCAGGCGCTGGCCGTCGAATTTCAAAATGGAACCGCCCCCTGCCGCCACCGTGTGGATGCCGAGCATGGGAACGCGGATCCGGTGGCCGGCGATCCGGGTGTCCAGAGTCCGCTCGAACTCGCCGGCGAAGAGGGAAACGTCGGTGGAAGTGCCCCCCATGTCGAAGCCGATGAGCCTGTCGAAGCCCGCCGCCATCCCCACCTTGGCCATGCCCATGAGGCCGCCGGCGGGGCCGGAGAGCACGCTGTCCTTGCCCTGGAAATGGCCGGCGTCGGTCAGGCCGCCATGGGATTGCATGAATTCCAGCCGGGTGTCCTTCGGCAGGGCCTTGGCCACCTGCTCCACGTAGCGCCGTACCGGGGGCGACAGGGTGGCGTCCAGCACCGCCGTCTCGGCCCGGGGCACGAACTTGACGAGGGGGCTGGCCTGGTGGGACAGGCTCACCTGCTCGAAACCCGCCGCCCGGGCGAGCTCGCCGGCCGCCAATTCGTGGGTGGGATTCCTCCATGCGTGCAGGAAGGCGATGGCGCAGGCCTTGAGGCCCGCCTGCCGGGCGTCGGCCAGGGCCAGCGATAAAGCCTCCCGGTCCAGCTTCTGGAGCACGGCGCCGTCCGCCGCCACCCGTTCGGCGGCCTCGATGACCCGGGCATACAAGGGAACGGGTTTGCGGATGTCCAGGGCGAAGATGTCCGGCCGGGCCTGGTCGCCGATCTCCAGGGCGTCGGCGAAACCGGCGGTGGTCACCAGCAGGGTGGGCTCGCCCGCGTGGGTGAGGAGGGCGTTGGTGCCCACCGTGGTGCCCATCTTCACCGCCTCCACCCGGCCCCCCGGGAGGGGTTCCTGGGGCCCCAGGCCCAGGATCTGGCGGATGCCGGCGATGGCGGCGTCGGCGTAGGCGGCCGGATTCTCAGACAGCAGCTTGGTCTGGATCAGCCCGCCATCCGGGGCGCGGGCGACGATGTCGGTGAAGGTGCCGCCCCGGTCGATCCAGAATTGCCAGGCCATGGCCGGGATCAGAGCCCGGATTCTTCCAGCATGCTCTGGGCGTCCTTGATCAGTTCGTCGTGCTGCTGCTCGCCCAGCATCAAATGGTTGAGCACGCTGGCGCCGCGTTTTTCCCATTCGATGTTGCTGGATAGTCTGGATACCGTGCTCTCGATGTGTTCCGCCAGCACGGAGAGGGCGATCAGGTTGAGGGATTCGGACGGCAGTTGGGAAGCGAAGACGTCCAGGTCATGATGCTGGCCGATGGCCAGGCGGATGTGTTCTGGCAGTTGCCAGCCCTTGGCCAGCAGAGCGCCCACCACCGCATGGTTGGTGCCCAGTTCCGCGTCTTCCACATCGGTGAAGCTGCGCGCCGGCTCGGCATTGGCCTTTTTCAACACGTCCCGGTAATTGGGGAAGCGGCGCATGAGGAGAGGGATGCCGGCGTCGCGGAAGAGGCCGAAGAGGTGGGCGTCCTCCTTGGGGCTGCAACCCAGGGTCTGGGCCAGAAAGGCGGACACCAGGGCGGTGCGGGCGGCTTCGTCCCAGAAGCGGTCCAGGCCTTGCGTGGGTACGGCGTTGCGCAGGGACAGCCCCATCACCAGGGCGCCCACGTTCTTCATGCCCAGCATGTTGACGGCGTGGTCGATGGCGGTGACCTGGCGGCGCAGCCCGAAGAAGGGCGAGTTGACAGTCTTGAGCACCGCGGCCGCCAGGCCCACGTCGGTGGACACCAGTTGGGCGATTCGGCGCAGATTCGGCTCTGGCTTGGCGCGTTCTTCCAGGACCGCGTCGACAATGGCTGGGCGGGGCGGGATCGCCACGCTGGCAATGATCTTTTCGGCTTCCGCCGTGGTGAGGTCGGTCATGATGCGGATGGGCAGGGTTCGAGGGGAAGCGCCTGGGGCGCAGCCCCCTTTATCGGCGATTCGCCTTCGGACTTAAATGCCCCGCAGCAACTCGTTGATGCCCACCTTGGACAGGGTCTTCTCGTCCACCTTCTTGACGATGACCGCGCAGTACAGGCTGTACTTGCCGTCCTTGGAGGGCAGGTTGCCGGAGACCACCACGGAGCCGGCGGGCACGCGGCCGTAATGGATCTCGCCGGTCTCCCGGTCGTAGATGCGGGTGCTCTGCCCGATGTACACGCCCATGGAGATGACGCAGTTGTCTTCCACCACCACGCCTTCCACCACTTCCGAGCGGGCCCCGATGAAGCAGTTGTCGCCGATGATGGTGGGGCCGGCCTGGACCGGCTCCAGCACGCCGCCGATGCCGACGCCGCCAGAGAGGTGCACGTTCTTGCCGATCTGGGCGCAGGAGCCCACGGTGGCCCAGGTGTCCACCATGGTGCCTTCGTCCACGTAGGCGCCGATGTTCACGTAGGAAGGCATCAGCACCACGTTCCTGGCGATGTAGGCCCCCTTGCGGGCGGTGGCGGGGGGCACCACCCGGAAGCCGCCTTCGCGGAAGTCCCGGCTGTTGAAGTCGGCGAACTTGCTGGGCACCTTGTCGTAGTAGTTGGTGAAGCCGCCCTTGATGAAGAAGTTGTCCTCCATGCGGAAGGACAGCAGCACCGCCTTCTTGATCCACTGGTGGGTGACCCAGTTCTGGCCCTCGGTGCGCTCGGCGACGCGAAGCTGGCCCATGTCCAAGAGATCGATGACGGCCATGACCGCATCCTTGACCTTGGGCTCCACGTTGCGGGGGGTGATGTCGGCGCGGCGCTCGAAGGCTTCCTCGATGATGGCTTGCAGGTCTTGCATATCTTTTTCCTTCAATGGGTTGTTGATCGTATCTAATGTGATGAATTAACTCTTTACCGGATCGTGGCGGCGATTCTGCGGGCCGCCTCCACGCAGGCTTCCAGGCCCTCCACCAGGGCGATGCGGATGAAGCCCCGGCCCGGATTGACGCCCTTGGCCTCCCGGGCCAGGAAGCTGCCGGGCAGCACGGTGACGTGCTGTTCCCGATAAAGCTCCCGGGCGAATCGGGCATCGTCATCGCCGGGCACCCGGGCCCACAGGTAGAAGGCGGCCTCGGGGGCGTCGAACTCTAGGACCTCCTTGAGGATGGGCATGACGGCGGCGAATTTCTCCCGGTACTGGCGGCGGTTCTCATGCACGTGGCCTTCGTCCCGCCAGGCAGCAGCGGACGCGGCCTGCACCGCCGGGTTCATGGCGGAGCCGTGGTAGGTGCGGTAGAGCAGGAACTGGCGGATCAGCTCCGGGTCGCCCGCGACGAAGCCGGAGCGCAGGCCGGGCACGTTGGAGCGCTTGGACAGGCTGTTGAACACCACCAGCCGCTCCTGGCCGCGCCCAAGTTGCTTTGCGGCCGTCAGGGCGCCCAGGGGTGGCGCGGCCTCGTCGAAATAGATCTCCGAATAGCACTCGTCGGCGGCGATGGCGAAGCCGTGGCGGTCGGCCAGCTCGAACACCTTCTTCCACTCTTCCAGGGTCATGACCTTGCCGGTGGGGTTGCCCGGCGAGCAGACGTAGAGCAGGTGGGTATCCGCCCACAGGTCTTCCGGCACCGCGCCGAAGTCCATGTGGAAGCCGTTCTCCGGCAGGGTGTTGAGGAAGTAGGGCTTGGCCCCGGCCAGCAGGGCGGCGCCCTCGTAGATCTGGTAGAAGGGGTTGGGGGACACCACCCGCTTCACGTGCCTGGTGGGGTCGATGACCGCCTGGGCGAAGGCGAACAGGGCCTCCCGGCTGCCGTTCACCGGTAGGATCTGGCCGGCCGGGTCCAGGTCCACGCCGTAGCGCATGTGGCACCAGTGGGCGATGGAACGGCGCAGATCGTCCGAGCCCTGGGTCACGGGATAGCTGGCCAGGCCCTGGAGATTCGCGGTGAGGGCTTCCTTGATGAAGGCCGGCGTTGCATGCTTGGGCTCGCCGATGGAAAGATTGATGGCGGCGAGCGCCGGGTCGGGAACGACACCGGCGAAGAGATCGCGCAATTTCTGGAACGGATAGGGCTGGAGTTGACTGAGGCGCGGGTTCACGGCGCGAGCGGACGAACAGGAAAGAAGCGAATTATATGTCGAGCCCCCCCGTCGCCGCTCCCCTGGCGAGTCGCCATCCCGTCCTGGCCCCCGGCAGCCTGCTGGTGGCTGCCACCACCTGGGGACTCATTTGGTATCCCTACCGGCTGCTGGAACTGGATGGCTTGTCCGGCAGCATTTCCTCCCTGCTGACCTATGCCCTGGGCGCCCTGCCTTTGCTGTTTCTGGCGCAGGGCCGGGCCTGGCCCGGTGCCCGGGATGCCCGTTGGCTGCTGGCGGTGGCCCTGGCCTCGGGCTGGACCAATCTCTCCTACGTGCTGGCGGTGATCCACGGCGAGGTCATGCGGGTCATGCTGCTGTTCTACCTGGCACCCCTGTGGACCGTGCTCTTCGCCCGTTTGATCCTGAGGGAGCGGGCCGGCGGCGCCGGCCTGGCGGTCATCGCCCTGTCCCTGGCCGGCGCCATGGTCATGCTCTATCGCGGCCAGGGCCTGCCCCTGCCGGCCAATGACGCGGAGTGGCTGGGACTGTCCTCGGGCATCGGCTTTGCCCTGACCAACGTGCTGACCCGCAGGGTCCGGGACATTCCCATCGGCGTGCGATCCCTGTGGGTATTCCTGGGGGTCACCGGCATGGCCGCCGTGTTTTCCGCCGCCGAGCCCGACGCCATGGGCGCCATCGCCGCCGTCACAGCGTCCAGCTGGCTGATGGTGGCCGGCATCGCCCTGGCCCTGCTGCTGGCCACCTTCACGGTGCAATATGGCCTCTCCTGCGTGCCCGCGAACCGGGCGGTGGTCATCCTGCTCTTCGAACTGGTGGTGGCGGCCCTGTCCAGCCGCTGGCTTGCAGGAGAGATCATGGATGTCCGGGAGTGGATCGGCGGCGCCATGATCATTGCCGCCACCCTGTTTTCCATTCGTCTGAGCGCCCATGACTGAGATGATTGTCCTGCTCCATGCTTCCCTGCTGGTTTCCGACCTGGGCCGGGCCCGGGCCTTCTACGAGGGCGTCCTGGGCCTGGAGCCCAGCCCATCGCGGCCGGAGATGGAGTTCCCCGGTGTCTGGTACGACCTGAGCCCGGGCCAGATCCACCTGCTGTGCCTGCCCAATCCGGACCCGGTTTCCGGCCGCCCCGAGCACGGCGGCCGGGACCGGCACACGGCCCTGGGAGTGACGGACTGGGCGGCCTTGCAAGCCCGGGTGGACGCCGCCGGCCTGCCTTACACCCTCAGCCGTTCCGGGCGGCGGGCCCTGTTCATCCGGGATCCGGACGGCAACGCCCTGGAGTTGATGGAAGTCCAGAGCCCGCTGAACCCGGCGGGCGGCTAGCCAAGCTCCAGATCCGCCGCCAGGCCCGGGTGGACGATCCTGCCGCCCTCCACGTTCAAGCCGGCGCCGAAGCCCGGATCGGCCTGCAAGGCGGCGCGGGGACCGGCCGCCAGCTTGAGCAGGTAGGGCAGGGTGGCCTCGGCCAGGGCCTGGGTCGAGGTGCGGGACACGGCGCCGGGCATGTTGGCGACGCAGTAGTGCACCACGCCCTCCTCAACGTAGTAGGGCGTGGAATGGGTGGTGGGGCGGGAAGTCTCGGCGGTGCCGCCCTGGTCGATGGCCACATCCACCAGCACCGCGCCCCGGGGCATGGCGCGGATCATCTCCCGGGAGATCAGGCGGGGCGCCCGGCGGCCGTGCACGTAGGCGGCACCCACCACCAGGTCGGCCTGGGTCACGCATTCGGCGATGTTGGCGGCGTTGGAGAAGCGGGTCTTCAGACGGCCTGCGTACAGT
>CAZYEY010000098.1:0-23773 GCA_964646585.1 uncultured Thiobacillus sp.
AAGAGATACCGTGCCCGTCTCGCCCTCGCCTACGGCCATGTCTACGTGGACACAGTGTCCCACGGAGCCAAGACCACCCCGACCCTGCGGGTATTCCACGAAGCGGAGGCCTACCCCGCCCCCTCCCTCCGCGTCGCCTACAGCCCCTGCATCGCCCACGGCTACGACATGCTATACAACCAGCGCCAGCAGGAACTGGCGGTGAAGACCGGCCATTGGCCCCTGTTCCGCTTCGACCCGCGCCTGATGGTGGAGGGCGGCAATCCCTTCAAGCTGGACTCCAGCCCGCCCAGCCAGCCCATCAAAGCCTTCATGGAAAGCGAGACCCGCTTCGCCATGCTGGCCCGCAGCCACCCGGAAGCCGCCGAGCGCTTCCTGGCCGAGGCCCAGAAAGAAGCGGAACGCCGCTTCAAGGCCTACCAGGAACTGGCCCAGGGCCATGCCGACACACCCAAGACAGGAGCCTGACATGCCCGACCTCTCCACCGACTACGTGGGCCTGAAGCTCAAGAACCCTCTGGTGCCTTCGTCCTCGCCCCTGTCCAGGAAGCTGGATTCGGTGCTGCGTCTGGAGGACGCGGGGGCGGCCGCCATCGTCCTGCACTCCCTGTTCGAGGAGGAACTGCGGGCGGAGGAGGCCATGTCCGAGCGTTTCCTGCTCCACGCCGACCTGGGCCATGGCGAGGCGGACGGCTTCCTGCCGGATCACGGCAACTTCCAGAGCTGCCTGGACCGCTACCTGGAGCATTTGCGCCAGCTCAAGGAACGCCTGGAGATTCCCGTGGTGGCCAGCCTCAACGGCGTCTCCCTGTCCGGCTGGGTGGAACTGGGCCGGGAGCTGCAGCAGGCCGGCGCCGACGCCCTGGAACTCAACGTCTACCAGGTGGCCGCCGATCCCCATTTCTCCGGGGAGGCGGTGGAGGCCCGCTACGTGAGCCTGCTCACCGAGCTGCGCGGGGTGGTGAACATCCCCATCATCATGAAGCTGTCGCCCTTCTTCTCCTCCCTGCCCCATTTCGTGAAGCAACTGGAAAAGGCCGGGGCCCGGGGCGTGTCCCTGTTCAACCGTTTCTACCAGCCGGACATCGACCTGGACACCCTGCGCACCACGGACCAGTTGCACCTGTCCTATCCGGACGAGGCCCTGCTGCGCATCCGCTGGCTCGCCATCCTGCATGGCCGGGTGAACCTGACCCTGGCCGCCACCGGCGGCGTCCATACCTACCAGGAAGCCATCAAGATGCTGCTGGCCGGCGCCGACGTGGTGCACCTGGCCTCCTGCCTGCTCCAGTTCGGTCCGGAACGGCTGACGGACATCCTCGCCAACCTGGAACGTTGGATGAGCGAACGGGAATACGTCTCCGTGGCCCAACTGAAGGGCAGCATGAGCCAAAAGAACCTGCCGGATCCGGGCATCCTGGCCCGGGCCAGCTATCTGAGGGTGTTGGACAGCTACACGCCTCCGCCGGGGGTGATGGCCTGATTCATGCCTGGAAAGTGCGATTGAGGGCCTCCCCGCCCAGGGCGCCGACATTCAAGCTGCTGGCCGGCCAGCGCGGAAAGACGCCCCCCCATGGGGGCGTCTTTCGTAATCGAAGGCCATCCTGAAGCTACAATCCGGCCACTCCGCCCGCCCGCCGCCATGACCGACCAGCACGAGACCCAAGCCCACGAGCCCGTCGAGAACAGCCTCCGGCTGGTGATGGACGCCATCGCCCGCCACAAGCTGGTGGAGCAACTCGTCCACAAGCAGGAGACCAACCGGCCCGACCTGCCCCGCCACGAGCTGGTGGAATCCCTGGTGCACAAACAGAACCTGGCGGACCTGTCCAAGAAGCTGGACGGCCTGCACCCGGCGGACGTGGCCTACATTCTGGAAGCCCTGCCCCTGGACGACCGCCTGCTGATCTGGGATCTGGTCAAGGCGGAGCGGGATGGCGAGATCCTGCTGGAAGTCTCCGACGCGGTCCGGGAATCCCTCATCGAGTCCATGGACAACCGGGAACTGGTGGCCGCCGCCGCCAGCCTGGACACGGACGAGATCGCCGACCTGGCGCCGGACCTGCCCAAGGACGTGGTCCAGGAGCTGATGAAGTCCCTGGACCAGGCCAAACGGGCCCAGGTGGAATCCTCCCTGTCCTACGACGAGGACTCGGTGGGGGGTCTGATGGATTACGACTTCGTCACCATCCGCGCCGACGTCACCCTGGAAGTGGCTCTGCGCTACCTGCGCTTCCTGGGGGAACTGCCTCCCCACACCGACAAGCTGTTCGTCGTGGAACGGGATGGCAGGCTCATCGGCACCCTGCCCCTGAAACGGATGCTGGTGCATGACCCGGAAGCCCACGTGGCCGCGGTCATGTCCGACGACCCGGTGATCTTTCATCCCTCCGACGAAGCCACCGACGCGGCCCAGGCCTTCGAGCGCTACGACCTGGTGACCGCACCCGTGGTGGATGCCCAGAACCGGCTGGTGGGCCGTCTCACCGTGGACGTGGTGGTGGACTTCATCCGCGCAGAATCGGAGCAGGACATGCTGCAACTGGCCGGCCTGCGCGAGGACGAGGATCTGTTCACCACAGTGTGGAAAGCCGCGAAGAACCGCTGGTTGTGGCTCGCCATCAACCTCTGCACAGCCCTCATCGCCTCCCGGGTGGTGGGCGCCTTCGAGGGCAGCATCGAGAAGCTGGCCGCCCTGGCCGCCCTCATGCCCATCGTCGCCGGCATGGGCGGCAACTCCGGCAACCAGACCTCCACCCTGGTGGTGCGCGGCCTGGCCCTGGGACTGATCAACAAGGACAATGCCCGCCGCCTGCTCACCAAGGAACTGGGCATCGCCCTGCTCAACGGCTCGGTGTGGGGCAGCATCATGGGGGTGGTGGCCTATCTGCTCTACCAGAACGTCGCCCTGGGCGGCGTCATGGCCGCGGCCATGCTGCTCAACCTGCTGGTGGCCGCCCTGGCCGGCTACCTGGCCCCGGCCGTCATCGAGCGCATGGGCCGGGACCCGGCCTTCGGCAGCGCGGTGCTCACCACCTTCATCACCGACTCCATGGGCTTCTTCATATTCCTGGGGTTGGCGACGGTGGTGCTGCTGTAGTTTCTACCCTTTCCCGGCCACCGGGCTGAACATGGACAAGATCCCCCTCTCGGTTTTCATCATCGCCAAGAACGAGGCAGACCGAATTCCCATCGTCATCCGGGCAGTCATAGACTGGGTGGATGAGGTGATCGTGGTGGACAG
Organism: uncultured Thiobacillus sp.; assembly: GCA_964646585.1. Taxonomy (GTDB): domain Bacteria; phylum Pseudomonadota; class Gammaproteobacteria; order Burkholderiales; family Thiobacillaceae; genus PFJX01. The sequence goes on from CAZYEY010000098.1 coordinate 3,245, forward strand.
CGGCAGCGAGGACGACACGGTGGCAGTCAGTGAATCCCTGGGTGCCCGGGTGGTGTTCAACGCCTGGCGCGGCTACGGGCCCCAGAAAGTCTTCGCGGAAGGGCTGTGCCGGAACGACTGGCTGCTCAACCTGGACGCGGATGAGGAAGTGTCGCCGGCATTGGCTGCTGAAATTCGCGACCTGTTCAAAGCGGGCTTGCCCCCCTGCGCAGCCTACACCCTGCCAATACTCCCACTCTACCCCTTTCAGGACAGCGGCCATCCCTGGACCGCCTTTCACCATCCCGTCCGGCTATACAGACGGGACAAGGCGGGCTTCAAGGATGAACCGGTCCATGATTCCGTCGTGGTACGCGAAGGCCGGACCGGGCACCTCAAGGGCATGGTCCTGCACCGTTCCTTCCGCTCCCTGGCCCATCATGTGGACAAGGTGAACGGCTATTCCAGCGCCCAGGCTGAGGTGTTGGCCTCCCGTGGCCGCGACCCTGGGCTGCTTTCCCTGCTGCTCACCCCCATCCTGGCTTTTTTCAAACAGTATTTATTGCGACGCGAGTTCGTGAACGGCGTGGATGGCATCGTCGTCAGTTACATGTACGCTTTCCAGCGTTTCATCCGTTTGGCCAAGACTCGCGAAAGGCAGCGGCTGAACAGGCGGGGACGCTGATGCCGACGGTCCTGTGGTGGGGCAGGTCCGATGCGGAGTATTCCCGCAACCGGATCATGCGCAAACTCCTGCGGGAACTGGGCTGGCGGATTCTGGACTTCCATCCCGTACTCAGCGGGCTGGCGGACTGGGAGGCCCGCTTGAAGCGGTTGCCGAAGCCGGACCTCGTATGGGTTCCCTGTTTCCGCCAGCGCGATCTGGCTGCCGCCAGCCGCTGGGCCAAGGCCAGGCATGTGCCGCTGTTGTTCGATCCCCTGATTTCCGCTTATGACAAGCAGGTGTTCGAACGCAATAAAATTCGCGAGGGTGGCGCGAGGGCCAACAGGCTGCTGCGCTGGGAGCGGGGGCTGTTTCAGCGCGCTGATATCTTGTTGGCCGATACCCGGGAACATGCCCGTTTCTTCGTGGAAACCCTGGGCGCCGCCCCCGGGCGCGTGCATGTTGTCTTCGTAGGCGCCGAGGAATCCCTGTTCCATCCTGGCTCCGTGCCGGGAAAACCACCCGGCGCGATCCTTGAAGCCTTGTTCTACGGCAGCTTCATCCCCTTGCAGGGCGCCCCGGTGATCGTGGAAGCGGCCCGTCGCTATCGCGGGCCGCCGCTACGCTGGACCCTGATCGGAGATGGGCCGGAACTGGCCGTCTGCCAGAAAGCCGCCCGCGATCTGCCAAATGTGTGCTTCGAGCCTTGGATGGACTACGCCCGGCTTCCTGAAAGAATCCGCTCCGCAGACATCCTCCTGGGCGTGTTCGGCAAGACACAAAAAGCCGGCAGAGTCATTCCAAACAAGGTTTTTCAAGCCCTGGCATGTGGCAGGCCCGTAGTGACACGCAGGGCAAACGCTTACCCGGAGACGCTACAGGCGGGCGACCACAATGGTCTGCTCTGGGTCCCTGGCGGCGATGCGATGGCGATTGCGGGTACCGTTGCCGAATTGGCGACACATCCGGAACGTCTACCGGTACTCGGAAGACAGGCACGTGGCACCTTCGATGCATACTTTTCAGAGGCCAGCCAGAAAGCGGCGCTTGCGGGGATTCTCAATTCGAGCCATAGGCTTGCTCCAAGCTAGGTCTCTGCGTCGCGGATGGCGCGGACTTTGTCGAGAAACGCCTGAATGTCATCCGAGTAGAAATAGGGCTCCAGTTCCCGGATGATCGCATCGGACAACAACCACCATTCCGACCGCAGCAGTTGTTCGATGACATCTTGCTCGAACCGATATCGCACGACCCTCGCTGGATTACCCACCGCGATCGCGTAAGGCGGAACATCCTTGGTGACCACTGCCCCCGCCCCAATCACGGAACCGGTCCCAATCGAGACACCCGACAAGACGATGGCATTGGCGCCTATCCAGACATCATGGCCAATATTGACCGGCCCCCGCGACACCACATCCGGATTCGGACTGTCTTTGCCGGGCCTGCGGTCTTTCGGATACATCGCGGATCGGAACGGGAATATCGAAGGCAGATGGGTCGGGTGATCGGCGTTGGCAAGTATGACCACGCCAGCGGCAATCGAGCAGAAATTGCCGATGGTGACGGGGGGCTGATTTAGCGAGCGTTCTGAAAACACCGTGCGTTTCTTGACCCCATAGGTGTGTCTGCCAACGGTTACGTTGGGAGTGAATTCCCTGCCGTTACCCTCTCGCTTTCCTTCGCGCCAAAGTGGCGGCAGCAGACGGCCCTTGAGCATCAACGATAGGCGGCCGAGAAGTTTTTTCATACGCTTCGACTCTTCCCAGGTTGTCAGACGCCACCACCAGGGTTCGGCTTGGTACCCCGGGCGGCATGTATGAGCGCCCCCCATTTGGCCACGCGGCGTTGCATGTGCCAGACAAAGGCCGCTTCATGCAGCAGTCGCTGGGTTGGTGGCATGTTCTTCTCCGCCAGCAACAACTGCAAAACCGACCAATAGTTTCGAGCCAGGTCGACACGCGCCGCCGGGTCATCGGAAGCCGAATAGTGTTTGGGAGCCCCAGTCAGACGATGCACGAAAGTGGCATCCGGCACGCCAACGATTTCTGAGCGCAGGGTGGTGGTCGCCAGGACCAGGAAGTCCCAGGCCCAGACATGACGATAGTGTTTCTCGATGAACAGCATCGTGTCGATGAGGAACGTTCGCCTGAACAAGCCATAAAACCAGCCAGCCTGCAATCGCCGCAGCATCCATCGTTCGGCCGCCAAGCGCGAGCGAGGCGCCTCATCCGGAGAGGGCGGCGTGCGCGCTCTGCACTTTCCCATTTGCACACGCAAAGTCTCACTGCGCGGCGCGGCAAGCCCTGCGCCGGGATGAGTTTCAAGCGCCGCAACCAGGTTCTCGACGTAGCAAGCGTTGGACAGGTCGTCGAAGGCACGCCACATGAAATAAGGGCTTTTCGCGGCTCTCAACGTGAAGGCGAAATTGGCGAGTGCTCCGATATTGTGCGGTTGTCGGATGTATTGAATACGAGAGTCGCGGCGCATCGCGTCTTGGGCGATATCCGCCGTGCCATCCGTGGAATCATTGTCGGAAATCAGTATGGCGATATCGGCATAGCTTTGCTCCATCAGGCAGGAAAGACAGGCTTCCAGCCCTGCCTCACCGTTCCGGACAGGGACGCCGATGGTCACGCGCGGCGAATTCATCGGGTCGAACCGTCCGGAAGCCAGCACCCGCGATACGGTGACGCCAGCGTTTCAGGCAAGCCCATGGTCCACCGTGAGGTAATTGAACTGATCGTGGGTCATTTGCCGGATCTCCGGCAGGTAGTTGCCGTTCATGACGAAGATGCTCGTCGCGCCCGGCTCCACCCGGGCCAAAGCCTCTTCCGGGGAGAAGACCCGCAAGCCGGTGGCGGCCAGATATTTTCCCTGCTTGGCGGGATTGATATCGATGACGAAATCGACCTCCGCGCCGGCACGTTGCATGAACAGGGAAAAAATCACGCCTTTGGAGGCCCCACCCCAGACGATGGCGCGGCCACCACCGGCGGCCCGATCCGCTTTGATCCTGGCGGCGTAGCGTGTCACCGTGGCCAGGAAGTCGGAGGGAAAAACGAAAGCGTCAGCCTCATCCACCCGGGGAAGCCGCAGGGTCGCCAGGTCGGCCACCACGTAGAGGTACTGACCGCCGAACACGTGGCCGGCCTCGCGCACCGTCCCGAACATGCGCCGGAAATCTCCGGCGCGGAAATAGTTGACGTGCTCGTAGAAGATGTCGAACCAGGCCCGATGTTCCGCGATCCAGTCGAAACAGGGCACTTCGATGTAGATGTCGCCGCCGCCACCGTTCGCGTCCCGGATATGGCCCAGGAACTCCACCGGATCGCGCACATGCTCCAGCACGTGGCGCAGGATGACGGCGTCGGCCCGCAACCCGACCTGTGGGGTGAAATAGGCCTTGATGACGTGGGGGCTGTCGCCCTCGTAAGTGGGGTCAAGTCCCGTGACGGAGAAGCCACGGGCATGCAGATGTTCCAGGAAATAGCCCTTGCCACAACCGACCTCAATGAGGGAGCGCCCGGCGAAATGTCGCTGGACGATGCTGCTGACCTGGTCGAGATGCTGGCGGAATACGGCACTGACGGCCTGTTCGTTCTGGTAGTCGGCGTCGTAGCGCATCAGTTCCGGATCGAAGGCCCGGTTGAAGATCAGGCCGGTCTCCCGGTCCCGCACCAGCACCATGTCGCCCCGGGCGCAGTCCCGGGCTGCCTGGGCGGTGCCGAACATGCGGTTCTGGAACACCGGCAGCGCCTCGGCCCGATAGATCTCGTCGAAACGGCTCATGTCTCCCCCAGCAGCCCATCGAGCCTTGAACGGTCGCCCCAGAAGGCCATCGGCTCATAGTCGGGATAGGGATAGCATCCCAGGTTGAGCGCGATGGACCAGCCATGGTCACGAATCCAGCCCTCGACCAGCCTCCGCACGGAAATGGGGCGTCCGGAGCAGACATTGAGCACACCCAGATCGGCCCGCTTCTCGGCAAGCGCCACCAGGCAACGGGCCACCTCGGTTACCGGAAGGTAATCCCGCAGTTGCTCCCCCCCCGACATGTCGAACACCGCGTCGCCCCGCGCCACCGCCCTTTGCAGCTGCGGCAGCAGGGAATTCTCCGCCTGCCCCTCGCCATGGAGGTAGAACAGGCGGGCCCAGACCAGATTGAAAGGGCGGACGGTCTGGAGGTACTGGAGTTGGCGCCGAAGCGCATCCTTGGCAAAACCATAGGGATTGTCGGGGCGGGCTTCCAGGCTTTCATGCAAAGGTCCCGATTGCAGGCCGTACTCGAAGCAGGTGCCAGTCACCAGGAGATCCGTCAGACCCGCATCGACCAGCGCCTTCAGGAAACGGTATTGGGCAGGCAACTGCTCCTCGAAGTGGTGGAGCGAACGGTAATTGGGCAGCCCACCCCAGGCCAGATGGATCAGCGCCTCCGGCCGCCCCAGACGCTCGAAGGCATCGTCCGGCGCGTTCGTGATGTCCATGCTCACCCATTCGGCGTGGGGCAGGTTCAACTCGGGCGGAGGTTTCGTCCTGGCGACCGCGACGATCCCGATGCCACGCGCCGCCAGTGCCTGCAAGACATGGCGTCCGACGAAACCGCAGGCCCCGGTGACCGCGATCTTCATGGATAGACCCGCAATTGCGGCACGGCAGTGACGAATTCGCCACCCCATTCCCGGATATAGGCAAGTTGCGCCATCACCTCGTCCTTGAGGTTCCAGGGCAGGATGACCACGTAGTCGGGCTTTTCCGTGCTCAGGCGGGACTCCTCCACGATGGGGATGCGGCTGCCCGGCATGAACTTACCCTGCTTCGCGGGGTTGCGATCCACCACGAAGGCGAGGAGATCCGGACGGACTCCGGCGTAGTTCATCAGGGTGTTGCCCTTGGCGGCGGCGCCATAGCCCGCCACGCGCTTCCCCCGTCGCCTGGCGTCGAGCAGGAAGACCAGAAAGTCGTTTTTGACCCGGTCTGCGCGCATCTGGAAATCGGCGTAATAGCCGGCCTTCCGCATGCCCGCGCGCACTTCCCGATCCAACAGGCTCGCGACGGCCTCGGTACGCGGCCGCCGGCCCGAGTCGGCGCGCTGGGCATGGACCCGCAGGCTGCCGCCGTGGGTGGGCAGTTCCTCCACGTCGAACACGGCCAGTCCGTTGGCGGCAAAGATGCGGTCCACCGCCGTCAGCGATAGATAGGAATAATGCTCGTGGTAGATGGTGTCGAACTGGTTCTCTTCCATCAGCCGCAGGAGATGGGGAAATTCAAAGGTGGCGACGCCCTGGGGCTTGAGCAGGACGGCGAAGCCGGCCACGAAATCGTTGATGTCGGGCACGTGGGCCAGCACGTTGTTGGCTACGGTAAGGTCGGCCTGCTTGCCCAGGGCGACGAGTTCCCCGGCCAGGCGGGCGCCAAAGAAATCCTGGACGATGTCGATGCCCTTGGCCCGCGCGGCCGCGGCGGTGCTGGCCGTGGGCTCCACCCCCATGCAGGGAATGCCGCGTGCCCGGACGTACTGGAGCAGATAGCCGTCATTGGCGGCGACCTCGACCACATGGCTTGCGGACCCGAGACCCAGGCGCTCCACCATGTCCGCGACATAGCGTTCGCTGTGGGCCAGCCAGCTGCTGGAGAAGCCGCTGAAATAGGCGTAGTCCGCGTCAAACAGCTCGTGGGCCTGGGAAAAGTCCTCGGTCTGGACCAGCCAGCAGGTCTCGCACACCAACACCCGCAGCGGAAACCATTTTTCCGGCGCATGCAGGGTCCGTTCGGTCAGATAGGCGTTGGATGGTGGCGCGCTGCCCAGGTCCACCAGGGGTAGGCTCAGCTCCGAGCTACAGTGACGGCACTTCATGACACGATCCCCAAAAATGAGTCGTCCAGCAATGGATGTCCGGCATCCCGGGGCGACAGGCCGGCTACCGGCTGCGGCCAGGCGATGGCCAGACGCGGGTCTTCCGGATGCAAGCCACCCTCGGCGGCGGCATGGTAGGCGGCGGTATGGAAGTAGAGCATTTCACAATCGTCGGCCAGGGTCTGGAAGCCATGGGCGAATCCCTCCGGGATCATCAGGGTACGGTGGTTGTCGGCGCTCAATATCTCTCCGTGCCAGCGCAGAAAGCTGGGCGAGTCCCGGCGCAAATCCACCGCCACATCGAAAACCTCGCCGCGCAGGCAACTGACAAACTTCGTCTCCGCATGGGGCGGATGCTGGAAATGCAGGCCTCGCACCGTGCCCCGGCGGGTGGTCAGGGTATGGTTGACCTGGATGATGGCCCTTCCGCCCAAGAGTTCGGCGAGTTCCCCCGCGCAGAACAGGCGTTCAAGGTAGCCCCGGCTGTCGCCCAGAGGCTTGCGTTGTAGCACCGCCAAACCCTCGATCGCGGTGGAAAGGATCTCGAAGCGGGCCGTCATTGGGATTTCGCGGCCTCGTACTGGCGAATCTGCCCCAGGCTGACACCAGCCATGTCCGCCCCATCGCGCCAGGCCCGGTGCCATTCCAGGGTCCGGGCCAGGGCGGCGGGGAGATTCCAGCGCGGCCTCCAACCCAGGCGGGCCTTGGCCTTGGAACTGTCCAGCTTGAGCATGTTGGCCTCGTGGGGCTGGGGCGTGGCATCGCATTCCCAGGAAGCGCCCGGCACCCGGCCGCACAGATAGTCCACGATCCAGCCCACGGGCTTCGCGTCATTGTCGTCGGGGCCGAAATTCCAGCCCTCGGCGAAGCCCTCGCCTTCCGTGAATAACTTCTCGGCAAGCAGGAGGTAGCCGGCCAGGGGCTCCAGGACATGCTGCCAGGGGCGGGGGGCGCCGGGCGGACGGATGGCCGGGGCGCGCCGGGCAGCCAGGGCGGGGCGAGAATCCGGACTCAGCCGGTCCGCCGCCCAGTCGCCACCACCGATGACGTTGCCGGCGCGGGCGCTGGCCACCTGAATGCCTGCTTTGCCCAGAAACGAAGACCGCCAGGCGGTGGTCACCAGTTCCGAACATGCCTTGCTGCTGGAATAAGGATCGGCGCCGCCCATGGGCTCGGTCTCCCGGTAGGGCCAGACCCATTCGCGGTTCTCGTAGCACTTGTCGGTGGTGACATTGACCACGGCCCGCGCGCCGGGTGTTCGGCGGACGGCCTCCAGCAGGTTCACCGTGCCCATGACATTCACCGCGTAGGTTTCCACGGGAGCCACGTAGGAATGCCGGACCAGAGGCTGGGCGGCGAGGTGCAGGATCACCTCCGGGCGGGCGGCGGCCATGGCCTGGTGGAGCGCGTCTGCGTCTCGGATGTCGGCAAGAGTATGGGAGGCGAGGCGGGATGCCAGGCCGGCGACGGTGAAGAAGTTGGGCTCGGTGGGGGGAGACAGCGCGTAGCCGTGCACTTCGGCCCCCATGTCGGCGAGCCAGAGGCCCAGCCAGCCGCCCTTGAAGCCGGTGTGTCCGGTCAGAAATACCCGCCTGCCCGCCCAGAACGCCCGGTTCATGGCCAGACCTTCCAAGGCGCCTTGCCGGATGCCCAAAGTTCCTCCAGCAGGTTTTTCTCGCGCAGGGTATCCATGGGTTGCCAGAAGCCGGCGTGTTCGAAGGCCATGAGCTGGCCCTCGGCGCTCAACCGGGTCAGTGGCTCGCCTTCCCAGCTGGACTGGTCGCCCTGGATGAGGTCGATGCACTTGGGCGAAAGCACGAAGAAGCCGCCGTTGATGAGCCCGCCATCACCGCGGGGTTTCTCCGAAAAGCCCGTGACCCGCGCCCCATCCATCTGGAGCGCGCCATAGCGGCCGGGTGGACGCACCGCGACCACGGTGGCCAGCCTTCCATGTTGTTTGTGAAAAGCGATCTCGGCGCCGATGTCCACATCGGACACGCCATCGCCATAGGTAAAGCAGAAGGCCTCCTCATTCCGGAGATACTCCGCCACCCGCTTGAGCCGGCCTCCGGTCATGGTTTCCTCTCCGGTATCCACCAGCGTCACGCGCCAGGGTTCCGCTTTCTGCTGGTGGACGTCCATTCGGTTCGAACGCATGTCGAAGGTGACGTCGGACATGTGCAGAAAGTAATTGGCGAAGTACTCCTTGATGACATAGCCCTTGTAGCCGCAGCAGATCACGAACTCATGCACGCCATGGGCGGAGTAGCTCTTCATGATGTGCCAGAGAATGGGCTTGCCGCCGATCTCGATCATGGGTTTCGGCCTGAGGTGGGTCTCCTCGGAAATGCGGGTGCCCAGGCCCCCCGCCAGAATCACGGCTTTCATCATCGACCACCTTGCGGAATACAGGGGATGGGCTGCATGGGCGCTCAGACGCCGGGCACCTTCAACACGCCGATGCCGAAACCGCACTGGTTCGGGTCGGCGACGAATTCCATCGTTTCCGAGCCCGGCTTGATTCGCTTCCACAGGTGATAGACCTGATTGCCGGGCAAAGGCTGCTTCTCGACGATATCGTGGAACGCAATCAACCCGCCGGGACGCACGAATTCCCTGTAGTCGTTGTAGTCGGCCTCGACCCCCGCCTCGGTATGATCGCCGTCGATGAACAGGAAATCCGCCTTCTCCCCGTTCAACTCCCGGGCCAGACGCTCCTTGAACGCGGGATCATGGGAATTGCCCGACAACAGCGTCACCTGGCATCGGGAACCCGGGGGAGGGAAGCGGGAGTACAGCGGCTTTTGCACGCTCATGTCGTTGAGGTCGCAGGTAATCACCCGTTCCGATGCCAGATAGGACCAGATCAACAGCGTCCCACCCCTGGCCGTGCCGATCTCCACGATGATCCGGGGCTTGATCGCGCGAACGGCTTCGGCCAGCCGGGTGATTTCTTCTGGAATCTGCAGGGTCTTGACGGTCATGAAGCCACCACCGCCGAAATTCATCGCCCAATCAACCACCTCTTCCAGGGAACGGGGTTTCGAGTGGTATTCCCGCAGGCGGCGCTGCGCATAGCGCATGTTGACGGGAAGGCGAAGGCGTCGGCTGAGATTCTTCAGGAAACGGGCCATGGTTTTCTCTCCTGGGATCGCGTTGGATTTTCTCACCCTCGTCCTGGCTTTGGTGACGCGTCCTCGCCATCGCGGGTGGCCAGCATGCCGCATAACAGAAGTAGCACGATGGGGAACCACCATCCCAGGAACAGCACGGGCTGGGAGTTGACCGGGAAAGCGATGATGGCCAGGCAGACCGCATAGGGGGTCGCGGCGGCACGCCTGTCGGGCGGTGATTTCTGGTACCACCTGAAGCAAAGGGCGATGGCCGCCAGCAGGCCCATGAGCCCGACCAAGCCGGTTTCCGCCAGGGCGGAAACATACATTTGGTGGGCATGGAATGTCCGGTTCCCTCCCTGGCTGCCCGGGAGGAAGGGATCCGTCTCCCTGTGCGCGTAGGCACCATATACGGGATCGAAGGCCTTTGGCCCAACCCCCAGGAACGGACGGTCCTGTGCCATGCGGAAGCCGGTCTCCCAGATGACCAGCCGATGACTGGACAACTGATCGAGTTCGAGAAACAGGCCTTTCGTGTCCTTTGCGGACAACACGGTAGCCAACCTGCCGTAGTCGTACTCCAAGGTTCTCGACTTCAACTGGGGAGAAAAGGGCACCAAGACAACCGGCGCCAGGCACAAGACCGCCAAGGCCGCCCGATGTCGCCAGACCTTCAGTTTGACGAACAAACCCAGCATGACCAGCAGCGCGAACACCACATTGGTGCGTGCACCGCTGAGTACCGCAAGACCGCTCAGGGCCACGAAGGCCCATATCGCCAGCCAGGGCCGCCGTTCGGCCAGAGGCCAAAGCAGCAGGGGCATAAGCACCATGACGAACAAGCCAAGGTGGAGGTTGTCGGCGAAAAACCCCACCACCCTGCCCTCATTCATGGGAATCCCCAACAAATCCACCCCGAACACCCACTGCACCATGCCGTCGGCAAGCCAGAGGAGCAGCACCAGCCCGATCCAACCCGCCATGGCGGCATGCCCGTTGCCTCCGAGGCCCCGCAGCAGCGCCAGGCCCACCCAATAATGCAGGAGCAGAACGAGCACCGTGGTCCAGGAATCCCGTGGCGCCAGGGAAGTCGTCGCGGAAGCCAGACAGGGAAGCACGAGCAAGAGGAAGAGGAGTCCCCAGCGGCGCTCGGGAAGCCCCGTGGGAACCCAGCCACGGCCCCGGAGATGGAGATAGAGGCCAATCCCCAGCAATAGCAGCAACGGCAACCTGTGCCCTCCCCAGAAGGGGGCCCAGAACACCAACATGAAGCCGGCAAGCCAGGCAATGCCCTGAACCGAAAAGAGGGGGCTAGGCAACCGCAAGTTCGAGATAGACATTCAATGTGGACGACAACATCCGTGCGAGGGTGAATGGATTGTGTTCAGGCACCTCTGGCGGGCGCCCGAGCCATGACGCGAGACGATCCCTGGCTTCACGTCGGTCTCCGACCGGGATCGCGCCCTCCGGCAGCAATGCCGCCAGCTGCTCGCTGACGCCACCGTGATCGTAGGCAATCACCGGCTTGCCCAATGCCAAGGCTTCCAGGGTGACGCGACCAAAAGCTTCCGGCTCCAGAGACAGGGACATGACGATGTCGCTGACCGCCATGATCTCCCGGATATCGCTCCGATGGCCGGTGAAGGTGATGCGATCGGCAATCCCCAGGGACGCGCACAGGGTTTCCAGTTCCGTGCGGAATTCGCGCCGGCGGGGATGGGCCTCGCCGACGATCAGGCCGTGGACGTCATGGCCGTCCGCCACCAGATCCGCCATGATCCGGATGAAATCCTCCTGCCCCTTCCAGCGGGTGATGCGCGCCGGCAGGGTAATGAGCCTTTTTCCGGCCAATCCCGGATACTCGGAACGCCATGCCTCAAGCCATGCCTCCGAAGGGCGATATCCATGGGGGAACTGGCCCGGGTCCACACCCCGGTGGATGAGGCGGATGCGCGCATCGGGAACCTCCGGATAGTGAGCATGGATGTAGTCTACGATCATGCGGGAGATGGCGATGACCCGCTCGCCACGAACCATCACGGAGCCATAGCGGTTGACCGAATACGGACCGTGGACGGTGGTGACGAAATGGGGCCTGTGGGTCGGGTCCATGCCCTTCCAGGCCCAATAGCCCACCCATGCGGGCATGCGCGAGCGCACATGCAGAATGTCCGCGTCCAGCTCCGACAGGAACCGCCTCAGGCGGCGCACATAACGCAACGGGGTGAAGGGCGATTTTCGCCCCACATCCCAGGCGAGGTGTTCGCTGCCCTCCTTCTCCAGTTGGGGAACCAGGCGCCCGCCGGCGGAAATGACGACGGAGCGGTGCCCCTGTTCGACCAGGTATTTCCCGACCTCCAGGGTGCCACGCTCCACACCACCGGAATCCAGGGCCGGCAGCATTTGCACCACGGTCAGCCTGCGTCCCGACCCGGACAGCGTGCTCACCGGGCCTTCCCGCCCATCTGTTCAGCGACAACCCGCGCCGCCACCGCCATGCCATCCCGGTTCCAGTGGGTGTCGTCCAGCCACCAGGTGAATTTCCCCTGTTTCAGCAATTCCGTGGAAGCCGCGACCAATGCCGGGGTCAGGTCCACGCATCGCCAGCCTTTCTCCCTGCAAAGCCTATCCAAGGCCTTCCACTGGGCATGGGGCGGCGATGGCTCGCCCAGCAAGGACGCATAGACCCGGTAATTGGTCGGAATGAAAAACACTCGCTCCATCTGCCCGGCCAGTTCCTCCAGATCCCTGGACATGGCTGTCGGCATGGTGAAATCGGCGCGGGTGGTGACCGCCACATAGGGCGTGTAGAACCCCATGCGCCGGCCCGCCAGGGTTTCCATGCGCACATTGTCGGAACTGGCGATGTCCCGGGATTTCACAGCCCGGGCATAGAGGGATCGGGTCACCCGGTGCAGGTCCGTGGCGGAGAAAAATCCGTAATACCGTCCCAGCCAACGCGCGATGGGACTGGAACTCCTGGCCGGTTCATAAGCTGTATCGAAGTCATTGCCTTCGAACAGGAAAAGGGCGCCGCGAAACGGGCCCGGATGGCGCATCCGAAAAGCCCGCACGGTGGCCAGGTAATCGGAAATGTCGCCCGGATGGCCCAGGTTGTAGGCAGGCAAATGCCAATCCCGATTGAGTTGGGCCGACAGGGTGTCGGGTTGACTGTCTCCCATGCCGACGACGAAGGAGTCCCCCACCAGCACCACCTGGCCCGCGACGTATTCGGCGTCATTGCGAAACCCCGCATGGTCCGTGCGGAACAGGACTCGCCTGGGCTGGGCCAAGGGAGCCGAAGTAAGCGCCTTCAGATCGCCATGGGGCATGTCCATTTCCACCATCGCGCCCTTCTTGTAGGCACGATGGCCCCGGTCATAGTCTTGCTGGACGAGCTGCTCATGGGGCCGGTAGTACATCGCCTTGTCCAGACCCAGCAGGTGGATGGCCACCGCGCACAACAGGGTGGCCAGCCCCAAGGCCAGGGTGGTGGCCACCGCCGCCAGGGCGCCGGCACGGAAGTACAGGATCCCCAGGCCGAGCAGAACCGCCAACAGGATGCCGCCCGGCAGTCCATAAAAAAGCAGGAGATGCAGGGTGGCCAGGAGGGCCAGGCCCGAAATCCAGGGGCGTTTCCGAGGCTGGACGGTCATTTCAGTCCAATTCGAATGCGCGCTCGTAATTGAGCTTCAATGCAGGGTTCTGATCCTCCTTGCGCAGCAGGCAATTGCCCACCGCCAGCAATTCGATCTCCGTACCCATGAAGCAGCGGAAGGCATCCTCGGGCGTGCAGACGATGGGCTCCCCACGAACGTTGAAGCTGGTGTTCACCACCACGGGGCAGCCGGTCAGTTCCTGGAAACGGGAGATCAGGCGGTGGTAGCGTGGATTGGTCTGCGCATGGACGGTCTGGATGCGCGCCGAATAGTCCACATGAGTTACCGCAGGAATATCGGAGCGGGGCACGTTGAGCTTCTCGATGCCGAACAGGCGTTCCTGGGCCTCCGTCATGGGTTTGCGGCGGCCTTCCGCCACATCCGCCACCAGGAGCATGTAAGGGCTGTCGCCATCCAGCTCGAACCATTCGGCGACCTCTTCTCGCAGCACGGAGGGGGCAAAGGGCCGGAAAGACTCCCGGTATTTCACTTTGAGGTTGAGGGTGGACTGCATGCGCGGGGAACGCGGGTCGCCCAGGATGGAACGCCCTCCGAGGGCACGGGGACCGAATTCCATCCGCCCCTGGAACCATCCCAGGGCCTTCTCCTCGGCCAACCCCCTGGCGCAGGCATCGAACAGTGCCTCGTCATCCAGCACGGCGAAACGGGCGCCGGCCTGGGCAAGTCGGCGCTCGATGTCGGCTTGGGCGAACTCCGGCCCGAGATAGCCACCGCCCATGGCATCCGGCTGGCGCGTCACCCGAGCCTGTCCAAGGTGCAGATGATGGCCCGCGAGCGCAGCGCCCAGGGCGCCGCCCGCGTCGCCCGCCGCGGGTTGTATCCACAGCCGCTTCGCCGCGCCATCGCGCAACACCTTGCCGTTGCCCACGCAATTGAGGGCCACGCCTCCGGCCAGACAGACATCGGTGATGCCGGTTTCCCGAACCGCGGATCGGACCAGGCGCAGCATGGCTTCCTCGGTGACCGCCTGTACCGAGGCGGCCAGGTCCATGTCCCGCTGGGTGAGGGGATCCTCTGGCCGGCGCGGCGCGCCTCCGAACAGGTCATGGAATTTCCGGCTGGTCATGGTCAGGCCGGCGCAGTAGTCGAAATAGGCCATGTCCAGGTGGAAGCTGCCATCCTCCTTGAGGTCGATCAAATGGTCGAGGATGGTCTGGGCAAAGGTCGGCCGGCCATAGGGCGCCAGGCCCATGACCTTGTATTCACCGGAATTGACCTTGAAGCCGGTGTAATAGGTGAAGGCCGAATACAACAGGCCCAGGGAATGGGGGAAGTGGATTTCCTTATGGATTTCGAGGGCATTGCCGCGCCCCACAGCCAGGGAAGTGGTGGTCCACTCCCCGACCCCATCCATGGTCAGCACCACCGCTTCCTCGAAGGGCGAGGGAAAAAAGGCACTGGCAGCGTGGCTGAGATGGTGCTCGGAAAACAGCACCCGATCGGCGGGATAGCCTGCCCCCGCCAATTCCTTCAACTCGCCCAGCAGGAGATCCTTCAGGAACAGTTTCTCCCGCAACCAGACCGGCATGGCCTTGCGGAAAGAAGCGAATCCCCGCGGCGCGAAAGCGAGATAGGTTTCCAGGAGCCGCTCGAACTTGAGCAAAGGCTTGTCGTAGAACACCACGTGATCCACTTCGGACAGACCGACATCCGCCCGCTCCAGGCAGAAACGCACGGCATTCCTGGGAAAGCCGGCATCGTGCTTCTTGCGGGTGAAACGCTCCTCCTGGGCCGCCGCGATGATCTCGCCATCCACCAGCAGGGCAGCGGCGCTGTCGTGGTAGTAGGCCGAAATGCCGAGAACCCGCATATCGCGATCAGAACAACGTGTAGATGAACGGAGCCACGGCCGAACCCTGGGCCAGCACAAGCAGACCGCCCAGCAGCAACATGACGATCAGCACAGGCAGCAGCCAGTATTTCTTCCTGCTGCGCATGTACATCCAGAGTTCCTTGAGAAAGGACATGCCGAATCCTTTGGTTATGGTCAGAACTGGCGTGGCAGGCTGTCCGCCGCCGGCCCAGGGGGGGTGCGCTCCAGCCAGTAAGTGGATTGCCCGGAGCGCCGCTTCAAGCGCAAGGGATCCTTGCCCAGGGCCTTGAGCAACAAGCCGAGGGGCAGGATCGTCAACACGAATATCAACCCCAGCACCACCGGGTTGACAATCCGATGCAGGAGCAGCCCGAAACGGCTCCACAGCCGGTTCATGGGCGCCAGCAGCCCGGGGCGCAGCAGCGCGGTGGCGGCAAACACCCCTGCGGCGCCCCAGGCCCAGACATGGGGGGCGCCACCATGGAACAGGGGCCAGCCGCCCAGCAGTCCAAAAAAAACCGCGAACACCCACCCGAAAGCACGATCGGAAGAGGTCTTGGCGGGTTCGGGGGCTTTACGGCACAGATGGTCCATCGTCATTCATTCCCGTCTTCGAGGCGCGCAATGATACCGGTTGCCCGACCTTCAACCTGGATAATCCATCGAGACGCATGAGGATGGCGAAAAACGCCTCGCCAGCCCCCGCGCGAGCTTGAAGAGCCGCCCCATGGATCATCCGGGTCAAACCCATTGGGGCGCGAACCGCTCCAGAACCAGGTCGGCCACCCGCTCCGCCTCGTTGAAGCGGCCGGGCGGCAACGGAGGCGCCATACCGGGCCGCTGGGGATCGAACACCGCAACCCAGCCCTCGCGGACCAGGGATTCCACGCCCCGGCCGACCCTGGACGAACGCCCACCCGCCAGAGGCAGGACGCCAACCGCGGCCCCCGACGTCAAGGCCTCGTAAAGCATGGACACGCTATCTTCAGTGACCCAGACCCGGGCACATCCCGCCAGGGCATCTTCCAACCAGCCGGCGGCGGTCTTTTCATGAGGGAATAGTTGAACGTTGGGAATGGGCTCCCCAGCTGCGGTGGCCAGAAATGAACCCGGTGTCCTGCGCGAAGTGGTCAGCCACCAGGTCATCCCAGGATCGGCAGTGGCGATGGCCGAGACCGCCGCCCAAACCTTCCTGTCATCCCATTCATGGTGGGTGGATGGACCGCCGATCAGGAACAGGCCCAGATCCTTCCGCTCATGGGCGCCCGTGACCACGGCGTTGAGGGCGCCCCGGACGGAGATCACATTGCTGCGACGGGGAGGTCCATCGTGCTCGGGAATGACGCACAGGTCGAACAAAAAGAGGGGCAGACTGGGTTTCATCAGCACGATGGCCCTGCCGCCCCGTGCCCGCCGGGCAGCCAGGAGGGCGAAATGGGTGGCGTGCCCGGCGGCCAGGATGAGATGGGGAGAGGGCAAGCCCTCGCCAGCGGGGAAACGCCCGGCCAGCCAGTCCAGCAGGGAGGCGGTTCGGGAGGCCACCCGCATGGTGTGCAGGTCTCCCGCACATTTGCCCAGGATGGCCCGTGCCAAGCCGAGGGTCTGTTTTTCATGGCCCGGTTTTCCATCGCCGAGCCGCCAGATCACCAGGGATCGTTGATTCGTTTGCGGCATGGTGGCGAGTGATTGATTTGACAGGATTTTCGTCGAATTCTGGACTTTTGGGTGCGATTCGCGGCAAACTCGCCGCCATTCAAACAACCGGCAAGCTCGCGATGGCTCGTGTTCGTAAGCCCAAAGGCCCGCCGAAACCCGCCCCGGACCAGGAAAGCACCCCGGCAGGCATCGGGATGCGCATTCTGGTCCTCCACGGTCCCAACCTCAACCTCTTGGGCACCCGGGAACCCCAACATTACGGCCACCAGACCCTGGCTGAAATCGATGCCGCCCTGGTGGAACAGGGCGCGGCGGTGGGCGTGGCGGTGGACTGCTTCCAAAGCAACGCCGAACATGCGCTAGTGGAGCGCATCCACGCCGCCCGCGACGAGAACGTCGGTTTCATCATCATCAACCCCGCCGCCTTCACGCACACCAGCGTGGCGATCCGCGACGCCCTGGCGGGAGTGGCGATTCCTTTCATCGAGGTGCATCTGTCCAACGTCCATGCCCGGGAGCCCTTCCGCCAGCACTCGTACTTCTCCGACAAGGCGGTGGGCGTGATTTCCGGATTGGGGGCCATGGGTTACCTGTTCGCCCTGGGCTATGCCCTCCACGCCTTGGAGGATTGATACATGGATTTGCGCAAGCTGAAGAAGCTCATCGACCTGGTGCAGGATTCCGGCATCGCCGAACTGGAGATCACCGAGGGGGAGGAAAAGGTCCGCATCACCAGCGTGGCGCCGGGCAGCCATACGGTCTATGCCCAGGCGCCCGTGATGGCGCCCCCCGTGGCCCACACCCCCATGGCCCCAGCCGCGCCCGCGACCGCCGCAGCGGAAACCGCCGAGCCGGAAGGCCACGTGGTCAAGTCGCCCATGGTGGGCACCTTCTACCGCAGCCCCTCCCCCACCGCGAAGGCCTTCGTCGAGGTGGGCCAGTCGGTCAAGGCCGGCGACACCTTGTGCATCATCGAGGCCATGAAGCTCATGAACGAGATCGAGTCCGACGCCACCGGCGTGGTCAAGGCCATCCTGATCGAGAACGGCCAGCCGGTGGAGTACGGTGAGCCGCTGTTCATCATCGGTTGATGCTGGGAATGGCGGCAGGGAAGGGTCAAGGCGCCGCCGACCCGAACCTCTTCCTCCTTCCCCCTTCACTGGGGTTAAACCATGTTTGAAAAAATCCTCATCGCCAATCGCGGCGACCAGCCGCCGTCAGGCGGCGCAGCAGCGAAGCCAAATCGCGTCGCGGCCGAAGGCCGCCAGGGAGATTTCGCCGCGGAGGCCGCCCATGTTTGAAAAAATCCTCATCGCCAATCGCGGCGAAATCGCCCTGCGCATCCAGCGCGCCTGCCGCGAGATGGGCATCAAGACCGTGGCCGTCTATTCCGAGGCCGACGCGGAGGCCAAGTATGTGCGCCTGGCCGATGAATCCGTCTGCATCGGCCCGCCCCCCTCGGCCAAGAGCTACCTCCATGTGCCGGCCATCATCGCCGCCGCCGAGGTCACCGACGCCGAGGCCATCCACCCAGGCTATGGCTTCCTCTCCGAGAACGCCGACTTCGCCGAGCGGGTGGAAAGCTCCGGCTTCGTCTTCATCGGTCCCCGGCCCGACACCATCCGCCTCATGGGCGACAAGGTGTCCGCCAAGGACGCCATGAAGGCTTCCGGCGTGCCCTGCGTGCCCGGTTCCGAAGGCGCTCTCAACGAGGACCCGGACGAGTGGCTGCGCCTGGCCCGGGACATCGGCTACCCCATCATCATCAACGCCGCCGGCGGCGGCGGCGGCCGCGGCATGCGGGTGGTGCACACCGAGGCCAATCTGATCCAGGCCGTGCAGATGACCCAGGCCGAGGCCGGCGCCGCCTTCGGCAATCCCATGGTCTACATGGAGAAGTTCCTGGGCAATCCACGCCACATCGAGATCCAGGTGCTGTCCGACGCGCATGGCAACGCCATCCACCTGGGCGAACGGGATTGTTCCATGCAGCGCCGTCACCAGAAGGTGCTGGAGGAGGCCCCCGCGCCCGGACTGGACCCCAAGCTGCGCAACAAGATCGGCGAACGCTGCGCCGAGGCCTGTCGCAAGATCGGCTACCGGGGCGCGGGCACCTTCGAATTCCTGTTCGAGAACGGGGAGTTCTACTTCATCGAAATGAACACCCGGGTCCAGGTGGAGCATCCGGTCACCGAGCTCATCACTGGCGTGGACATCGTCCAGGAGAGCATCCGCATCGCCGCCGGCCTGGAACTGTCCCAAAAGCAGAAGGACATCCAGTTCAAGGGACATGCCCTGGAATGCCGCATCAATGCCGAAGATCCCCGCACCTTTGCCCCCTCGCCGGGCCGCATCACGCTCTACCACGCCCCCGGCGGCCCCGGCGTGCGGGTGGATTCCCATGTCTACCAGAACTACTACGTGCCCCCCCACTACGACTCCATGATCGGCAAACTCATCACCTACGGCGCCACCCGGGAGCAGGCCATCGCCCGCATGCGCATCGCCCTGTCGGAGATGATCGTGGAAGGCATCAAGACCAACATCCCCCTGCATCAGGACCTGCTGGTGGACCAGGCCGTGCTGGAAGGCGGCCAGAGCATCCACTACCTGGAAACCAAGCTGGGCATGAACAAGCACTGAGGCGCGCCCCATGACCTGGGTCTCTCTGAAGATCGCCGCCGACGGCGACCGCGCCGAGGCCCTGGCCGACACCCTCCTGGAAGCGGGCGCCCTGTCCGTCTCCATCGAGGACCGGGACGCGGGTACCGAGGCCGAGGCCCCCCAGTTTGGCGAACCGGGTCTGGACGATCCGAAAGCCTGGAACCATAACTGGGTGGTGGCCCTGCTGGAGGCGGACACCGACGTGCCCGGCCTCATCGCCCGCCTGGGCCTGCCCGCCGAAGCCGAACACGCCATCGAGGCCGTCCCCGAGCAGGACTGGGTGCGCCTGACCCAGTCCCAGTTCGAGCCCATCCGCATTTCCTCCCGTCTCTGGATCGTGCCCTCCTGGCACGCGCCACCCGATCCCCAGGCCCTCTGCATCGAGTTGGATCCGGGCCTGGCCTTCGGCACCGGCAGCCATCCCACCACGCGACTGTGCCTGGGTTGGCTGGAGCAGCACGTGATGGGCGGCGAATCCGTCCTCGATTACGGCTGCGGTTCCGGCATCCTGGCCATCGCCGCGAAGAAGCTGGGCGCCGGCCGGGTGCTGGGCACGGACCTGGACCCCCAGGCCATCGCCGCTTCCCGGGACAACGCGGCGCGCAATCACGCCGAGGCGGAATTTTTTCTCCCGGATGGGCTCCCAGGCGGGGCATTCGACATCCTGGTGGCCAACATCCTCACCAATCCCCTGAAGGCCCTCATGCCACTGCTGGCCGCCCGGGTGCGGCCCGGGGGCCGCATCGCCCTGTCCGGCATCCTGGCGGAACAGGCCGAGGACATCCTGGCCCTCTACGGCGGCGAATTTGCCATGGCCCCCTGGGCCGAAGAAGAAGGCTGGGTCTGTCTGACGGGCACCAAGCGCTAGCCGGCCATGCAGACCACCTGCCCAGAATGCCGCACCGCCTTCCGGGTCACCCAGGAACAGCTGGGTCTGCGCCGGGGCCTGGTGCGTTGCGGCAGCTGCAACGCGGTGTTCAACGCCTACGACACCCTGCTGCCGGAACTGGAGGAGCCGCCGATCCAGCCCAGACAACCGGTGCTGGACGCCCTGTCCGACAACGCCAACCTGCCCCAGCTGGCCACGCCGGAGTGGCTGGACC
>CAZYEY010000099.1:0-9104 GCA_964646585.1 uncultured Thiobacillus sp.
ACGGGGTGGGCCGGCAAGCCGGCGGCGGGCAGCCGGGGGGGCTGCGGGGGGCAGGCTTCCGGGCCGGCGGCGGGCTGCCGGTCATCAACGTGGCGGGCTGTCCCACCCCTCCCGGCTGGGTGCTGGACAGCCTGCTGGCCCTGGCCCGGGCGCGGTTCTCCGGCACCGACCTGGACCCTCTCAACCGGCCCCGGTTCTACGCCGACCATCTGGTCCACCACGGTTGCCCCCGCAATGAGTTCTACGAGTTCAAGGCCAGCGCCGAGAAGGCATCGGATCTGGGGTGCATGATGGAGAACCTGGGCTGCAAGGGCACCCAGGCCCATGCCGACTGCAACACCCGGCTGTGGAACGGCAGCGGCTCCTGCCTGCGGGGGGGCTATGCCTGCATCTCCTGCACGGAGCCCCGCTTCGAGGAGCCTGGCCACCCCTTCGCCGAGACGCCCAAGGTGGCGGGCATTCCCATCGGCCTGCCCACGGACATGCCCAAGGCCTGGTTCGTGGCCCTGGCGGCCCTGTCGAAATCCGCCACGCCCAAGCGGGTGCGGGAGAATGCGGTGGCGGACCACGCCCTAGTGACGCCGGCGGTGAAGAAGACAGGCTTGAAATGACCACCCGCATCCTCGGCCCCTTCAACCGAGTCGAAGGCGACCTGGAAGTCCACCTGGACATCGCCCACGGCAAGGTGGCCGCCGCCCGGGTCAACTCTCCCCTCTATCGGGGTTTCGAGCAGATGCTGTCTGGCAAGGCGCCCCTGGATGCCCTGGTCATCGTGCCCCGCATCTGCGGCATCTGCTCCGTGGCCCAAAGCGCCGCCGCCGCCGCCGCCCTGCGCGATTTCATGGGCCTGACGCCGCCGCCCAACGGACGGCTCGCGGAACACCTGATGACCGCCTGCGAGAACCTGGCGGACCACCTGAGCCACTTCTACCTCTTTTTCATGCCGGACTTCGCCCGGCCCGGGTACCAGGACCGGCCCTGGTTCCCCGCCATGGCGGCCCGCTTCCGGGCGGTGTCGGGCAGCGCCGCCAACGACGTGTTGCCGGCCCGGTCCGAGTTCATGCATCTCATGGGCCTGCTGGCAGGCAAGTGGCCCCACACCCTGAGCCTGCAACCCGGCGGCAGTTCCCGGCCCCTGGAGCATTCGGAAATCCTGCGCCTCATCACCCTGTTGCGGGGCTTCCGCCGCTTCCTGGAACGGCACGTGTTCGGCGATGCCCTGGAAGCCGTGGCCGGCCTGGACGGCCTGGCCGCGCTGGAGGTCTGGCGCCAGGGCAGGGCAGGGGATCTGGCCCTGTTCCTGAGCGTCGCCCAGGACCTGGGCCTGGACCGCCTGGGCCGGGCCACGGACCACTTCCTGAGTTACGGCGCCTACGGCCTGTTCCCCGCCGGGGTGTGGGACGGCGATGTCGCGCCCCTGGACCCGTCCGCCATCGCCGAGGACGTGAGCCACGCCTGGATGGCGGGCGAGACCCTGGCGCCGGTCCAGGGACTCACCCGGCCCCTGCCGGACAAGGCCGGGGCCTACAGCTGGTGCAAGGCGCCGCGCTATGGCGGCCGGGTGGTGGAGACCGGCGCCCTGGCCCGGCAGATGCTGGCGGGCCATCCGCTCATCCGGGAACTGGTGGCCCGCCATGGCGGCAGCGTCCTGGCCCGGGTGCTGGCCCGGCTGCTGGAACTGGCCATCGTGGTGCCGGAAATGGAGCGCTGGGCCAAGGCGCTCACGCCAGGCGAGCCCTGGTGCCACCATGTCGAACTTCCCGACGAGGGCGTCGGAATCGGCCTGGTGGAAGCGGCCCGGGGCAGCCTGGGCCATTGGCTGGTGGTCCGCCACGGCTGCATCGCCAACTACCAGATCATCGCCCCCACCACCTGGAATTTCTCGCCCCGGGACGCCAGCGGCACTCCGGGCGCCCTCGAGCAGGCCCTGGCTGGCGTGGAAGTGGATGCCGGTGACCTCATGCCGGTGGCGGTGCAGCATGTGGTGCGGTCCTTCGATCCTTGCATGGTGTGCACGGTGCACTGATGAACCGGCAGGCGCCAGGGTCGTCACGCCGGAACAGATGGGGCTCACAAGACTGCGCGCCGAGAATGCGCGGCCCAGGATGGAGCGCGAGATCCCAAAAAAGCGACGACGTACTTCGCGAAAGACGCGCTGTGAAGTACGCCTGGATCGCTGGGCAGCGGGGCTGATTCATCACTCCGACCGGGGAAGTCAGTCAGTATGCGAGCCATGCCTTTCAAGCGCGGCTGAAGGAATACGGCATGGTCTGCTCGATGAGCCGCAAGGGGAACTGCTGGGAAAACAAGCGAAGCGCCGTTTCGGGAGCCGCCAGGCGCGAGGGCGAAGCCCGGCACAACGCCCCGACGGAAAGCTTCTTCAACGGCCTGAAGAATGAGCGGGTGCAGGGCGCCCGCTACGAGACGCGAGCGGAAGCGATTGCCGACGCCTTCGACTATATCGAGCCGTTCTACAACCGCAGGCGAAAGCATTCCACGCTCGGCTACCTCACCACGGCAGTTCTTGAACGATTGGGTCAGGCGTCAGCATGAGCAGGAATTGGCGGCATAATGCCGATAGGTTGGAAGACGAAAAATCGAGGGAAGCTCAACCATGGAGAAGATGTGCTGCCGTACTGCCCCACCCGGCCAAGCGGGTTTGCCATTTGGTTGTCGAGGACACCATGAATGATTCCCGTAGTTCGTCCGAAACCGGTGACTCGGCTGCTACAACAGGGTGGTCCAGAATTCGTTACCCCTTCCGGCTTCAACTGGGTGACAAAACCTTCTTCTCCATGTCGCTCGATCTTTGCGCGCGAGCCTTGGGCATACGTGACATCCGTCAGCCGGGGGCTTCCATGCTTCTGCCGTCTGCAAGTTCCCGAGCCGACTGCGATGGATACATGATCCGCTCCCTGCCGGTGACGGAAAACTTGCCCACCCTGAGCCGCGCGGATGGCTATCTGCGTTATGTGCCGGCGCAATACCCGCACTATTTCATCCATATGCGGCAAAGTTTCAGTGATTACGCCGGCAAGTTTTCTTCCAAATCGCGCTCCACCATCAACAAAAAAGTCAAAAAATTCGCCGAACACTCTGGCGGCAGCATCGACTGGAAAGCCTACAAGACCGCCGAGGAAGTCATGGAATTCCATCGTCTCGCCCGCCAGCTTTCGAGGAGGACTTATCAGGAGAAGCTGCTCGACGCCGGCCTTCCCGAGAATGAGGGTTTCCTGCAGAAAATGCGGGAAATGGCAGCCGCCGGCGCTGTCCGTGCCTATCTCCTGTTCCACGATGAGAAGCCCGTTGCCTATCTGTATTGCCCAGTCGTGGATGGCGCACTGATTTACGAATATCTTGGCTATGACCCCAACTACCGGGAATGGTCGGTCGGCACGGTATTACAGTGGCTTGCGCTCCAAGAACTGTTCAAGGAAGACGCATTCGACTATTTCGATTTCACCGAAGGCGCGTCGGATCACAAACGTTTGTTCAGCACCCACCATGTCCAATGCGCCAACGTGTTTTTCCTGAAGCCAACCTTGCGTAACCGTCTGCTCGTGGGCGGCCAGCTTGCCTTCAACCGCTTTTCCTCGGCCTTGGGGGATTATCTCGAGCGCCATGGGCTCAAGGCCCGGATCAAGCGATTGATTCGCTTCGGAGCCCAGTCCGGCTGATTCATACCGTCTGTTCCGGATGCTCAAGAATCTCTGGAGCTAGTCGAGCTGAGGTGGTGCCACCGCCTTAGAGCCCGACGCTCTCCTCTGCGCATCCCACAGCGCCGGCGGATCCACGGCTTGACCACCTCGGTCTTGCCTGTCGTGGCGGTCTCCCGTTTCGATCCCCGATCAGGCTTCGGCAAGCCCTGACCGGGGTGGGAACTCTCAGGCGGCCTTGGCAGGGGCGGATTCGGGCAGGAATCGCATGGGCTTGGCGGCCGCCTCGCAATCATCCCTGCTTTCCCCATAGGCCATGCACTGCTCACAGACAGTGCCGCGCACGTCCTCCCTCAGGTTGGCGGCGCGCAGGGCCTG
The DNA here is from genome assembly GCA_964646585.1 of uncultured Thiobacillus sp. Lineage (GTDB taxonomy): Bacteria > Pseudomonadota > Gammaproteobacteria > Burkholderiales > Thiobacillaceae > PFJX01. Next base: position 4,035 of record CAZYEY010000099.1, read on the forward strand.
GAAGGGGGCGCTGACCCAGGCTTCCTTGAATGAGGTGGTCTTCAGGTCGCCCATGTGGAAGCGGCCATCGTGGTCGAAGCAGCAGGCGGACAGGAAGCCGTCGTAGGTGATGTGGCCTTCGGTGAACAGGGCCCAGCAGGGCAGGGGAGGGCGCAGGGCGCCGATGCGGCCCTGGTTGCCGGCGGTGGCCACCTTGCCGCCGGCGCCGGCGGTGAGGCCCGCCTGGCCATAAAGCGGCAGCCAGTAGTGCTGGTCCACATAGGGGAGGATTTCCTCCACGGCTTTTTCCATGCGGGTGAGTTGCTCTCCGTCGTAACGGATGCTTGAAGCGTAGATGCCGCAACGGTGTCCGGTCTTCTTCTCCACTTCGTCGCGGGCGGCGCGGGCCCCCTTGATGTTGGCCACCACTTTGTGAAAGTCGCTGGCCTTCACCCGGGTCACCTCGTGGAACTGCTCCGGGTCGGCGTTGTTGAAGCTGAATTTGAGGGAATCCAGCCCGGCGGCCATGACCTTCTTCACCCGCTCGGGGGTTGCCAGCCGGCCGTTGGTGGTGAGGAAGACGTAGGGATAGCCGCAGTCGTGCTTGGCATAGTGGACGGCCTCCTCCAGCCAATCGCAGAGGAAGGATTCACCCAGATAGAAAAGGCCAAGTTCCTGCACGCCGGCCTCCCGCATCTCCTTGACCACCTTTGCGAAAAAATCCCACTCCATGTCCGACTTCTTGCGCAGGCGGGCGCCGGAGGCGCAGAAAAAACACTTGAAGTCGCAGCGGGCGGTGAGTTCGATCTTCACGCTCTTGGGGATGGGCGGCGTGACGCTGCGGTAATCCGGGGTGATGAGGGTGATGGCGTCGATGCGTTCGGTGATGCCCATGGTCGTGTCCTGTGGCAAGCGGTTGGTTGGAATCTCGGATCCCGGGAACGCCATGTTCCCGATGGCCGCCAAGCCCGCTAAGCACGCTTCATGCCTGTCGGTGTTCGGGATGTTCCATTGGAGCCGATCCAGGCATCGAAGCTGGGTTAAGCGGAGTAGGCAGTCCGATTATCGGAATTGTCATGGCGAACTTGAGCGAGAACTCGGCCTGGCCTGACCAAGGTCAAGGGGTGGGCGGCAATTTCCGCCCATGGGGGGCAGAAGTTGCCGCCCGTCCCGGCCAGGGCCCCATCGCGCGGCTGCAATGACCCATGAAACCCGGCCGGTTAGCATGGCACGGTTGTTGCTAAACACACGTCGATGCAGCAGGGAAAGACCGGAGGGATTGTAGCGATGGGCTTGGACAACCCCATGGAGAGTCGTGGATGAGGTGGGGGCGCGCGACATGATTTCGGTCACGTCCACTCGCCCTGGCCAGGACTTCGCCACGCCGGCGCGGGTCTCTTCAGATGCTGTCGCGACGCTGCGCACGGCATGGGTTGGAATGGACCGCGCCGGTGAGGTGGTGGCCCTGAGCCAGCGTGCCAGCCTCCTGGCCCTCCTCCAGGATCGCGTGGAACGGGCCAACGAACTGGCGGGGGTTGAGCGGACGGCGAGCGGCGGAGATCCCGGAAGGGGCGATCCGGAACGACTGCGCAAGCTCTACCCACCCTATCCGGGTGCCGTCCAGGAACGGGCCGCCTATCTGGATCGGCTGGCGGGCCTGGGCAAGCTCAACCGGGCCTTGAGCTTTGGTCTGGAGAGCGCCGGGGCGGGCGAGCAGTTGGCGGCCGAGGTGGCGGCCCGGCTGGCCCGGCTTCCCGGCACCGGCCTGTCGGGTCGGGGCGACGGCGCGGCCGCCATGGGCTTCGTCGGCACCGGCTGAAATTGCCCAGCCTTTCGGGGCCCCCTGTTACCCGGGCGTCGTCCGATCAGCCGCGACGCCCCCTGACGAGATGAAGCCATGACCGATGCAGTGGAACAACTCAAGCAGACGGCCCGGCAATACGAGGCCGGCATGCCTTTCGTGGCGGTGAAGTTCGCCGGCCACAAGCTGCGCTTCGCCATCCCCAACGAGAAGTGCCTCTACTTCGCCCTCAGCCTGGAAAAGCGCGAGCCCATGACCAACAAGTGGGTGCTGGCCTTCCACAGGGACGACGTCTTCTTCGACATCGGCGCCAACAACGGCATCTACGCCCTCATGGCGGCGGTGGCCACGGGCTGCCGGGTCTATGCCTTCGAGCCCCACTTCGGCAGTTACCACGTGCTGGTCCACAACGTCTTCGCCAACGACCTGCAGGAACGGGTATCTGCCTTCCCCCTGGCGGTTTCCGACAAACTGGGCTTCGACAACCTCTATCTTTCCGCCATCACCGCCGGCAAGTCCCTCAACAACTACGGCGACGCCCGGCCCAGCGACAAGGCGTTGTGGAATGCGGTCATCCCCCAGGCGGCGGTGTCCATCTCCATCGACGAATTCGTCCGCGTCACTGGCGTGGTGCCCAACCACATCAAGGTGGACGTGGATGGCATCGAGCCTAGGATCGTGGCGGGCGCCCGGGAGACCCTGGCCAATCCCCAGCTCAAAAGCATCATGATCGAGATCGACGAGAAGGAGCCTGCCCACCTGGCCATCCTGGATGTGATGCGGGACTCCGGCTTCAAGCGCCACCTCAAGGACGAGGCCGGCGTCTTCTTCTTCCGCGACTGAGGAACCACCCGTGAACCCCTTCGCCGCGCCGCCGCGTCTGGCCAAGCTCACCATCGAGATCACCACCCTGTGCAACCTGAAGTGCGCCGGCTGCCCGCGCACCACGGCCATGGCCCAGGGCGCCTGGGCCGACCTGCACATTCCCCTGGACCGCTTCCAGCGCATCCTGGACCACATCCCACCCACGGAATTCGTCACCCTCCACGGCATCGGCGAGCCTACCCTGCATCCTCAGTTCACCGAGCTGGTGGCCATGGCCCGCGCCAGCGGCAAGTTCACGCGCATGAAGATGACCACCAATGCCCTGTCGCGCACGGTGGAGTACTACGCCCAGTCGGTGGCCGCCGGCCTGGACGAGTTCTGGGTCTCGGTGGACAGCCTGGACCAGGCCATCGCCGACCGGATGCGCTTCGGCACCAAGGTGGAGAAGCTGGAGAAGCAGGTCAGCGGCTGCCTGGCGGCGGGCCTGCCGGTGCATATCTCCATGGTGGTGAGCGCTATCAACTACAAGGACATTCCCGCCACCCTGATGAAGCTCCATGCCCTGGGCCGGCCGCCGGTGCACATGCAGGAATTCCAGGATTTCGGCGATCCCTACGGGCTCCTGAGCCAGGAACAGCGGGTGGAATTCCTCAATGGCCTGGCGGCGGTGCTGCCCCGCATTCCCGGCATGAAGATCGTCCCCCCCAACTTCGCCCGTCCCAAGGGCGACATCTGCACGGCCCCCTGGTTCCGCCCGGCCATCTCCGTGGAAGGCTTCCTCACCCCCTGCTGCACCACCTTCGATCCGGAGCAGTTCGGCCGGGTCAACCTGGTGGAATTGAGTTTCCAGGAGGCCTGGCAACAGCCCTCCCTGCACGACTGGATCCGCCGCTTCTTGAAGGACCAGACCGGGATCTGCCACGGCTGCGGCTTGAACCCCCGGGGCTTCGGCACGGGTCAGGTGCTGGGCCGCTCCGGCAAGACCGGTCAGGAGGCCCATGTGTTGAAGGTCGAACCGCGTCGCTGAAGAAAACCGAGGATTCGCCATGTTCTTCACCAAGCTCGTCCCCGCCGAGCATCCCAACAAGAAATGGGAGGTGCTCTTCAACAGCGGGGCGCTTACTCTCCGGGTCAACCGCATATTCCGCCGGGACATGGGCTTCATGACCATCGGCAGCTGCTTCGCCGAGGAGATCCGCAAGGCCCTCACCGCCCGGGACGTGCGCTGCTATCCGGAATACCGGCGCATCCGCATCGATCCCGAGCGCATGAAGATCGACACCCTGCCGGCCCGGGAGCACATGAACTACTACAACACCTATTCCATCCGCCAGGAACTGGAGCGGGCCGCCGGCCTCTGGACCCAATCCCCGAACGACTACTGGCAGGTGAACAAGCGGGACATCCAGAACGGCCAGTTCGTCATGGGCGAGAAGACCCTCTGCCAGGATCCCTACCGCCGCCTGGTGTTCGGCAAGACTCCGGAAGACCTCCACGAGGCCATCGCCCAGATCAACGACGTGATGAAGGAAGGCTTCGAGACCGCCGACGTCTGCGTCATCACCCTGGGCATGACCGAGGTGTTCAAGAAGAAGGACAACGGCCTGGTCTGCAATCAGGTGCCCGTCTACGGTGGCGGCTCCGGCTTGCGGGAGACCTTCTTCCACGCCAGCGACTATGACGAGAACCTGGAGAACATGCGGATCGCGTTGCGGCTGCTGAAGGCCATGAATCCCAAGGTCCAGGTGGTCCTCACCGTCTCCCCCGTGCCTTTGCATCGCAGCTTCAACACCGAGGACATTTTCGTGAACAACTACGAGAGCAAGTGCACCTTGCGCGCCGTGGCCGCGAAGATCTGCCGGGAGCACGACTGGGTGCACTACTTCCCGTCCTTCGAGATCGTCTGGGGCATGGGCGCCACCGCCTACCAGGCCAAGGACCGCCTGCACGTGAAGGAAGAGGTGGTGGACCGCATCATCGGCGCCTTCATGGACACCCACTTTGAGTTGGGTTGAGCGCCGCGCCAGGCGGTTTCAGGGGATCGCCACTTCCAGCAATATCCTTGCTGCCCAGTCCTCCGTCGAGCGGGACAGTCCCGCCGCCGGGAACAGGCGGTGGGCCACCAGGGCGGGCAGCACCGCCTGGATGTCCTCGGGCTGGACGAAGTCCCGTCCGGTCAGATAGGCCCAGGCCTGGGCGGCCCGCAGCAGGCCCAGGCCGGCCCGGGGCGACAGGCCGGCGGCAAAGCGGCCATCGTTGCGGCTGACGGCGATCAAGGCTTGCAGATAATCCAGGAGGGCATCGGAAACGTGCACTGCCTTCACGGCCCGCTGCTGTTTCATGAACTCGGCCGGGGTCAGCACCGGCGCCAGGGCGGCCAGCAGATCGCGGCGATCCTCCCCCCCCAACAGAGCACGCTCTGCCTGATGCTCCGGGAAGCCCAGACGGATGCGCCGCACGAAACA
>CAZYEY010000100.1:0-6623 GCA_964646585.1 uncultured Thiobacillus sp.
GGCTTCGCCCAGCAGAGGGACGGAGGTGTCGGCATGGGACAGGTAGTACTGCCGGTCCAGGGGCCTCGCGGCCGGCTCGGCCGGGGCGAGGCGGGCGGCCGGGGCGGCGCGGCCCGATGCCAGCAGGCGGAAGCTGGAGCCCCCCCCCGGCGCCACCACTCCAGCCGCCAGCCGGCCCAGGGCATTGCGCGGATCCGGCGCCAGGGCCTGGGAAGGCACCCGGGGCACGTCGCTGCGCAAGGTGGCGCAGGCCCTGGCGCCGGATCCGGGCAATGCCCTGGGCCGGCTGGCGGCTGGAGTGGTGGCGCCGGGGGGGGGCTCCAGCTTCCGCCTGCTGGAATCGGGCCGCGTCGACCTGGCCGCCCGCCTCGCCCTGGCCGAGCAGGCCGCGACGACCCTGGACCTGCAGTACTACCTGTTCCACGCCGACACCTCCGGCCGTCTGCTGGGCGATGCCCTGCTACGGGCGGCGGACCGGGGCGTGCGGGTGAGGGTGCTGCTGGACGACGTGGACACCGCCGAGAACGAGCGGGCCATCGCCGCCCTGGACGCCCACAAGAACATCCAGATCCGCCTCTACAACCCCTTCAAGGTGCGTGGCAACTCCCCCCTGGGCCGGGCGGTGGAATTCCTGGGCGACAAGGACCGCCTCAACCGGCGCATGCACAACAAGCTGTTCCTGGCCGACAACCATTTCGGCATCACCGGCGGCCGCAACATCGGCGACGAGTATTTCCAGGTGGAGCACGACGTCGCCTTCCGCGACCTGGACATACTCGCGGCGGGGGAGACGGTGCGGGAAATGTCCCGGGCTTTCGACCTCTACTGGAATTCGGCCCACAGCGTGCCGGCCCGGGCCCTGCCCTTCGACGGCGGCCGCCGCAAGCTGCTGGCGGAAAGCCGGGATGCCCTGCAGGCCCACCGGGACCAGGTGCGGGAACGCATGGCGCCCTTCCTGGACCTGGATGTGCTGGGCAAGGGCACGACGCCGGGCCTGGGGCCCTGGACGCCCGCCAGCGCCGAACTGCTGCTGGACGATCCGGACAAGACCGCCGGCGTCCCGGCCGGTGGAAATCTGCCCATTACCCGGCTGTTGCGCCTGGGGCAGGAGGCCAGGGAGGAGGTGCTCATTGCCTCGCCCTACTTCGTTCCGGGGCCCATGGGCACGGATTTCCTCGCCCAGCTGGCCAGGCGCGGGGTGAGGGTGCGCATCCTCACCAATTCCCTGGCTGCCAACGACGTGGGCGTGGTCCACGCCGGTTATATGCGCTACCGCCTGCCCCTGCTCCAGTCCGGGGTGGAGCTGAACGAGCTGAAGCCCCTGAAGGAGGCGCCGGCGGTGCGCATCCTCGGCACCAAGGGCGCCTCCCGGGCCAGCCTGCACAGCAAGGCCCTGGTGGTGGACCGGGACCGGGCCTACATCGGCTCCATGAACCTGGACCCCCGTTCCGCCCTGCTCAACACCGAGGCAGGCTTGCTCATCCAGGGGCCGGAACTGGCCGGCCAGGTGGCCCGCTTCATCGAGGCGGGCATGGACCGGGAACAAAGCTATCTGGTGCGGCTGGATCCGGAGGCCGATCCGGCGGAACACCGGCTGATATGGCTGGAGACCTCGGCCGGAAATGCGCTGGTCCACAGTCGGGAGCCCCGAGCCGGCCTGTGGCGGCGCCTGCTCACGGATCTCCTCAGCGCCCTGCCCATCGAGGAGGATTTGTAGCTTGATTCCATGGCTGGCGGGAATCCAGGGTGGAAACCTCATGGGGCAGGGATAGAATTCATGCATTGCAACATGCCCGAGCCCGTCGCCATGTCCAATACCGAATTCCAGCCCGACAACGCCGAGACCACGGAAGCCATCGTTCAATCCAGCCGCCGCATCACTCCCGAGAGCAGTGAGGAGGTGCGTCAGATCGTCCTGCGCATCAACGAACCGGCCTTCTACTTCCTGGAGGGCCAGAACATCGGCGTCCTGGTTCCCGGTCCCCATGAGTTCGGCAACAGAATCCACCACCGCTACTACACCATCGCCAATGCCAGGGCGGAGGCGGGCGGCGTGGAGCTGGAACTGCTGGTGCGGCGCTGCTTCTACATCGACGAGGTGTCCGGCGAGCAATATCCGGGGGTGGCCTCCAACTTCCTGTGCGATGCCCGGGTCGGGGATACCGTCACCCTGACCGGCCCCTACCGCAGCCCCTTCCGGATTCCCGCCGATCCTTCCAGCAACCTGCTCATGCTGGGCACCGGCACCGGCGTCGCGCCCTTCCGCGCCTTCCTGCGCCGCATCTACGAGGAGCAGAAGGGTTGGAAGGGCAAGGTGCGGCTGTATTACGGCGCCCGCACCGGCGCCGAGCTGCTCTACATGAACGATGAGAACCAGGATCTCACCCAGTATTACGACGAGAAGACCTTCAAGGCCATCCAGGCCCTGAGCGCCGGCGTCCTCGACGACGCCGCCGATGCCCTGGGCAAGGGCGTGGAGGTCAACGCGGCGGAAATCTGGAAGCTCATGCAGGAATCCAAGACCCACGTCTACCTGGCGGGCATGAAGAAGATTTCCGATGCCCTGGACCAGGCCATGGCCAAGGTCGCGGGCTCGGCGGACCAGTGGAACACGGTGAAGCAGCGCATGATCCAGGAGCGCCGCTGGACCGAGCTGACTTACCACTGAGGACGGGATTCCCCATGTCCGAACCCATCCGTTCCGCCTCCGGCCACGATCTCACCCCGCCGACGCCCGAGGAAAAGGCAGCCCTGGCCCAAGGGCTCAACGACGAGGAACGCCGCGTCATCCTGAACCAGGGCACCGAGCCGCCTTTTTGCGGCGGCCTGCTGAAGGAGAAAGGACGCGGCGTCTTCCACTGCCGCCTGTGCGGCCTGCCCCTGTTCAGGTCCGAGGCCAAGTTCGAATCCGGCACGGGCTGGCCCAGTTTCTACCAGCCCATCGATCCGGACCACATCCGCTACCTGCAAGACTTCAGCCACGGCATGATCCGCACGGAAATCCGCTGTCGCCGCTGCGACGGCCACCTGGGCCACGTCTTCGAGGACGGTCCGGCGCCCACGGGGCTGCGCTACTGCCTCAATTCGGTTTCCCTGCGCTTTACCCCGGAATCCTGAGGTGGGCGCGATGTTCGCCCACCGCAAAGCTTCGCATTCCCGGTTCGCGGCGCATCTGCTGGCGGCCATCCTCGGCCTCTGGGCCCTGCTGCTGGCCGCGCCCGGGGTCCATGCCGCCGCCCCCTATGCCTGGACCACGCCGGAAGCCTCGGGCCCGCCCCGGGTCCATCTCTATTTCTTCTGGTCCGCCCGCTGCCCCCATTGCCTGGAGGCCCGTCCCCACGTGGAGGCCCTGGCCCGGGACCATGCCTGGATCACCCTCCATTCCCTGGAACTGTCCCGCAGCCGGGAGAACGTGGGGCGCTACCTGGCCATGGCCGCCGACCTGGGCCAGCAGGCCGATTCGGTGCCCGCCTTCCTCTACTGCGGCCGCATGCGGGTGGGCTGGGACGGCGAGGTCACCGGCCGGGAACTGCTGGCCGAGCTGGAGGCCTGCCGGGCTGATCCGGCCCTGGCCACCAAGGGCTGGAGCGGCCAATCCCCCGATACCACCCTGCACCTGCCCCTGGTGGGCAACCTGGAGGCCACCCGCTTTTCCCTGCCGGTGCTCACCGTGCTCATCGCCGGCATGGATGCCTTCAATCCCTGCGCCTTCTTCGTGCTGCTGTTCCTGCTCTCCCTCCTGGTCCACCAGCGGGACCGGCGCCGCATGTTGCTCATCGGTGGCACCTTCGTGCTCATCTCCGGCCTCATGTATTTCGCCTTCATGGCCGCCTGGCTGGGCCTGTTTAAGCTCATGGGCGGGCTGCCCTGGGTCACCGCCGCCGCCGGGGCCCTGGCGGCCATCCTGGGTGCCGTCAACGTGAAGGATTTCTTCGCCTTCAAGGCGGGCGTATCCCTGTCCATTCCGGAGTCCCGCAAGGCCGACCTCTTCCGCCGGGGCCGGGAGATCCTGGCCGCCGGCAGCCTCCCGGCCATGCTCGCCGCCACGGTTCTCATGGCTGTCGCCGCCAACTTTTACGAATTGCTGTGCACCGCCGGCTTTCCCATGGTCTACACCCGGGTACTGACCATGCAGGTGGCGAACCCGGCCAAGCATCTGGCCTATCTGGCCCTCTACAACGTCATCTATGTCCTACCCCTGCTCCTCATCGTCCTGGCCTTCGTCCGCACCATGGGATCGCGCAAGCTCTCCGAGCGGGAAGGGCGGCTCCTCAAGCTGCTGTCGGGCCTGATGATGCTGGGGCTGGGACTGCTGTTGCTGGCGGCGCCGGAGCGGCTCAACGACCTTTCCACGGCCCTGGGGCTCATGCTGGCGGCGGGCGCATTGACCTGGCTGGCGGCGCGGGTGACGTCGAAATAGGCAGCGGTCCCGGCCCGCGGCCGCGATGCGGAAATCCCGATTGAGGGGCCTCCGCCGGGTTGGCAGCCAGCAAAGCAAGGGCTATTTCAGCGGGGCCCCCTGGCATGGTTCTGCTGAAATGGGCGCCAGACACCCACCGCCGCCCCAAGTCCGACAGGCTGCCAGGCTGTTCATGCCGGGGTGGCGACGGGATAATGGGTCACCCACATTCTTCGCGCCGCGTCATGAACAAGAAGAAGGTCTTCCTGCCCATCCTGCTGCTGGCCCTGGGCATCGGTGGATTCGCCGCCCTCAAGGCGACCCGCCCCAAGCCGCCGGTGGTGCCGCCCAAGGAGCCGGTGTGGCGGGTGGAGACCCTGACGGTGGCGCTGGCGAAGGCCAGCCCGGTGCTGACCCTCAACGGCCGGGTGGAAAGCCCGGACCAGACCAAGGCCGCCGCTCCGGGCGTGGGCCGGGTGCTGAAGGTACGGGTACGGGAAGGCCAGGGGGTGGCGCCGGGCCAGGTGTTGCTGGAACTGGATCCCCGCGACTTTCTGCCCAGGGTGGATCAGGCCCGGGGCGAGGTGCTGGAACTGGAAGCCGCCATCCGGAGCGAGGAACTGCGCCACAAGGCGGACCTGGATCAGCTGGAGCAGGAAAAGCTGCTTCTCGCATCCGCCGCTGCCGACGTGAAGCGCTTCGAACAGCTCCAGAAAGAGAATTTCTATTCCCAGACGGCGGTGGAGCAGAGCCGCTCCAACCTGGCCCGCCAGAACATCAGCCTGCGTAGCCGGGAACTGGCCATCGCCGACCACGATGCCCGACTGCAGCAACTCAAGGCCCGGCTGCTCAAGGCCCGGGCCAATCTCGACCAGGCCGAGCTGGCCGCCGCCCGGGCCCGGGTGACGGCCCCCTTCGCCGGCTTCGTCGCCAAGGTGGAAGTGGCCGAGGGCGACCAGGTCAACACCGGTCAGAGTCTGGTCAGCCTCTATCCCGCCGCCGGCCTGGAAGTGCGTGCCAAGCTGCCCGCCTCCCGGCAGGAGGAGTTCCTCGCCAGCCTGGCCCGGGGCGGAAAGGTTCAGGCCAGTGCCAGCGTTGGCGGCGAGAAGCTCGCCTTGCGCCTGACCCGCACCGCCGGCGCCGCCGATGCCCGGGGCCTGGACGCCTTCTTCGCCCTGGATGGCCCCGCCCCGGCCCTGCGGGTGGGGGAACTGGTGAGCCTGGAAGTGGCCCGCGCCCCCGTGGAGCAGGCGGTGGCCGTGCCCTACACGGCCCTCTACAACGGCCGCCAGGTCTACCGGGTGGAGGCGGGCCGCCTGAAGGCCCTGGACGTGGAGGTCCTGGGCGAGGCCGGCGGCCAGCCGCCGCGCCTGCTGGTCAAATCCACCGCCTTGAAGGACGGCGACGTGCTCCTGGCCACCCACCTGCCCAACGCAGTGGGCGGGTTGAAAGTGGAAGCGGTGAAGCACTGACGCCGCCATGAAACGCAACGACCTCCTGGGCACCTTCGTCCACCATCCGGTGGCGGCCAACCTGTTCATGCTGATCTTGATGCTGGCGGGCTTCTTCGCCGTCGGCCGGCTCAACGTCCAGTTCTTCCCCAACTTCAACCTGGACTTCGTCACCGTGCGCGTGGAGTGGCGGGGCGCGGCGGCAGAGGACGTGGAGGAAGGCATCACCACCCCCATCGAGCAGAAGCTCAAGACCGTCTCCGGCATCAAGCATCTGACCTCCACCTCCAGCCAGGGAGTGAGCTCCATCTCCATCGAGTTCAAGGAAGGAACCGATCCCATCACCGCCGTGGACGAGGTGAAGCAGGCGGTGGACCAGTTCCGCAACCTGCCCCAGGATGCGGAGCCGCCCGAGGTGGCGCGGGTCATCCGCTACGAATCCATCGCCCGGGTGCTGCTCACCGGCGGCAGCCTGCCGGAGCTGCGGCGCCTGGCCCGCCAGTACGAGGCCGAGCTGCTGGCCCGGGGCATCGACAAGGTGGATCTGCTGGGCTTGCCGGAGGAGGAGATCGCCATCACCGTGCCGGCCAGGGAGATGGAGCGCCTGGGTCTGACCCCGGACCAGATGGCCAGCCGCATCGCCCAGACCAACCGGGCTCTGCCCGCCGGCAACGTGGGGGAGCGGTCTCTGCTACACATCTGCGAGCGCACGAGACCGTACTCGGGCTCGTATGCCGTATTCTGCTTGAACAAAAAAAACCGATAACCAGGCA
>CAZYEY010000101.1:0-5225 GCA_964646585.1 uncultured Thiobacillus sp.
GCCCGCAGCAGGCCCAGGCCGGCCCGGGGCGACAGGCCGGCGGCAAAGCGGCCATCGTTGCGGCTGACGGCAATCAAGGCTTGCAGATAATCCAGGAGGGCATCGGAGACGTGCACTGCCTTTGCGGCCCGCTGCTGTTCCATGAACTCGGCCGGGGTCAGCACCGGCGTCAGGGCGGCCAGCAGGTCGCGGCGACCCTCCCCCCTCAACAGAGCACGCTCCGCCTGGGCCTCCGGGAAGCCCAGACGGATGCGCAGCAGGAAGCGGTCGAGCTGGGATTCCGGCAGGGGAAAGGCGCCGATCTGGTCCCCGGGGTTTTGGGTGGCGATGACGAAGAAGGGAGAGGGCAGGGGCCGGGTCTCCCCCTCCACGCTCACCTGGCCTTCCTCCATGGCTTCCAGCAAGGCGCTCTGGGCCTTGGGGCTGGCCCGGTTGATCTCGTCGGCCAGGATCACCTGGGCGAAGATGGGGCCGGGGTGGAAGCTGAACTGGCCGCTTTCCCGGTCGTAGATGGCGGCGCCCAGGATGTCCGCCGGCAGCAGATCGCTGGTGAACTGGATGCGGTGGAAATCCAGGCCCAGAGTGCGCGCCAGGGCATGGGCCAGGGTGGTTTTTCCCACCCCCGGCGCGTCCTCGATGAGCAGATGCCCCCTAGCCAGCAGACAGGCCAGGCACAGACGGACCTGCCGATCTTTCCCCAGGACGATGTGGTTGATCTGTTCGAGGGCGCGGGAGAGGCTGGGATGCATGGAAAGTTATCGCGGAATTGCCGGGGTGCCGGAACCTGACACCCATCCCGGTCCGCAGCCGTCTGCCGGCGCTGGGGCCGGCAGGCGCCGGCGAAGGTTCAGACGCACCCGGTGGGCTGGGGCAGTCCGCCGTACTTGGTGATCATCTTCATGGGGCCCCGGGGGAAGAGGTCATACAGCTTCTGGGCCTTGCGATCCATGCCGTGCATCTTGGCGAACTCACGGATGGGCGGCACGGTCTGGGTTTCGCTGAACACTTCCCGAGCCGACAGGATGTACTTCACATGTTCATCCGTGAGTTCGAAGTTGTCGTCCAGGCGGGCCAGTTCGTGCATGATTTCCTCCGTCCAGATGGAGGGGTCTACCAGATAACCGTTGCCGGTAAGTTCGAGTTCCATGGGAAATTCCCTTGTGTTGAGATCGGACGGAGTATACCGGGAGTGCCCGACGATCCTGCGTTAGACCCTATGGCCAGTAGGCGTCTTCAGGTTCCGTCGCCGCGAGTCGGCGCTTCGTGGCTGCCCGATGTCTCCCCGCCAGATCTCGCCACGCCCCTGCATCATCCCCGCTTTCGCTACAGTTTCCCGACACGCCCCCAGGAGGCTTCCGGTTCCAGTTGAGGGATCGTGTCTTTCATGGACGCGCACCGCATACCAGTACGTCAGGCGGATTGGCGATAATCCCCATCCCAGACGACAACAGCGGGAGAATCGGCCCATGCGTGCTGCCCAGGAAAACCACTTCACCTCCCACGACGGTACCGCCCTGTTCTACCGCCACTGGCCCGCCGCCAGCGCCACGGACAAGGCCATCGTGCTGTTCCACCGGGGCCACGAGCATTCCGGCCGGCTTCAGCACATCGTGGACGAACTGGAACTGCCGGAGATCGCCTGCTTCGCCTGGGATGCCCGGGGCCACGGCAAGTCGCCAGGGGCGCGGGGCGACAGCCCCAGCCTGGCCGCCTCGGTGAAGGACATGGACGTGTTCATCCGCCATGTCAGCGAGGAATATGGCATCCCCCTCGGAAACATCGTGGTGCTGGCCCAGAGCGTGGGTGCGGTGCTGGCGGCCACCTGGGCCCACGACTACGCCCCACCGGTGCGCGGCCTGGTGCTGGCGGCGCCGGCCTTCAGGGTGAAGCTCTACGTGCCTCTGGCGCGGCAGGCCCTGGCCCTGTGGTACCGGCTGCGGGGCAACTTCTTCGTGTCGTCCTATGTGAAGGCCAGGTTTCTCACCCACGACCCGGAGCGCATCGCCAGCTACGACGCCGACCTTCTCATCACCCGGGACATCTCGGCCCGCATCCTGCTGGGTCTGTACGAGGCCGCCGAGCGGGTCATCGCCGACGCCCGGGCCATCCGTCTGCCGGTGCAGGTGCTGGCCTCCGACAGCGACTGGGTGGTCTACCCGGAACCCCAGGCGGCCTTCTTCCGCGACCTGGGCTCCAGGGTGAAGGAGTACCACGTGCTGACCGGCTTCTTCCACGACATTCTGGGGGAGAAGGACCGCCACCTGGCCCTGGACAAGGTACGGGCCTTCATCCGGCATTTATTCACCAAGGCGCCGGAAGACCTGATGCCCGCCGATGACCTGCTCAACGCCCACAAGGCGGGCTACACCCACGACGAGGAACGGCGCCTGAAATCACCCCTGCCGGCGTTGTCCGCGAAGAACCTGAAGTTCACCCTCATCCGGCTGGCCATGCGCACCCTGGGCCGGCTCTCCGAGGGCATCCGCCTGGGCTTGAATACCGGCTTCGACTCCGGCTCCACCCTGGACTACGTCTACCGCAACCAGGCCCGGGGCGCTCTTGGCCTGGGCAGGCTCATCGACCGGGGCTATCTGGACGCCGTGGGCTGGCGTGGCATCCGGGTGCGCAAGCAGCACCTGGGCATGGCCATCGCCGCCGCCGAGGATGCCTTGGCGAAAGCCGGCCAGCCGGCCCACATCCTGGACATCGCCGCGGGCCACGGCCGCTACGTGCTGGATGCCGTCCAGGCGCTGTCCCGGCAACCCGCCTCCATTCTGCTGCGGGATTACAGCCCCCTGAACGTGGACGCGGGCCGGGCCCTCATCGCCGAGCGGGGTCTGGGGCCCATCGCCCGCTTCGAGGCCGGCGACGCCTTCGACGAGGCTTCCCTGGCCGCCTTGGCCCAGTCCGACCAGCGGCCCAACCTGGCCATCGTCTCCGGCCTCTACGAACTCTTTGCGGACAACGACCTGGTGGCCCGCTCCCTGGCCGGCCTGGCCCGGGCGGTGGCGGCGGGCGGCTACCTCGTCTATACCGGCCAGCCCTGGCACCCGCAGCTGGAGATGATCGCCCGCACCCTCACCAGCCACCGGGACCACCAGCCCTGGATCATGCGCCGGCGCACCCAGGCCGAGATGGACGCCCTGGTGGCCCGGGCCGGCTTCGTGAAAGTGGAGGAGTGGGTGGACGAATGGGGCATCTTCACGGTGTCGCTGGCGCGGCGGGTCTGAGGCATTCCGGCCCGTGACACAAACGGAATCCCGCCCCTGGCCCCGCGCCCTTGCCTGGCTGCTCTTCCTCGGCCCCTTTTTCTTCGCCAGCTACGGCTTCGCCACCTGGGTGACCGGCCTGCGATCCGACGTGGGCGTGGTGGTGTTCGACTGGGAGCGCCACATTCCCTTCCTGCCCTGGACCATCGTGCCCTACTGGATCATCGATCTGCTCTATGGCATTTCCCTGTTCCTCTGCGCCACGAAAGCCCAGCTCGACACCCATGCCCGGCGCCTGCTCACCGCCCAGCTGATCGCGGTGGGTGGGTTCCTGCTCTTCCCCCTGCGTTTCTCCTTCGAGCGGCCGCCCGTGGAGGGTTTCCTCGGCAGCCTGTTCGAGCTGCTGGGCCAGTTCGACAAGCCCTTCAACCAGATGCCCTCCCTGCACATCGCCCTCATGGCCATCCTGTGGGTGGTCTATCTGCGGGCCCTGCCCAGGGCCTGGCGCTGGCTGGCCCATGTCACCTTCGCCCTGATCGGCGTCTCGGTCCTCACCACCTGGCAGCATCATTTCATCGACGTGCCCACCGGCCTGGCCCTGGGCGGCCTCTGTCTGTGGCTGTGGCCGGATGAGGGGCCGTCGCCCCTGGCGGGGGCGCGCCTCACCCTCGACCCGGTCCGCCGCCGTCTGGCCGGCTACTACGCCCTGGGCGCGGCGGTCCTGGTCCTGCTCGCGCTTGCGGGCGGCGCCGCCCTCTGGCTGCTCTGGCCTGCCTTGGCCCTGACCCTGGTAGCCGCTGCCTACCTCGCCTTGGGGCCGCGAGTCTTCCAGAAGCGTCCGGATGGCTGCCTCGCGCCTGCCGCCCTGGGCCTGCTGGCGCCTTATGTCCTGGGCGCCTGGCTCAATTCCCGGGCCTGGACCCGAAGGCTGCCCCCCGCCACCGGGGTCGTCCCGGGCCTGCTGCTGGGCCGGCTGCCCAGGACACCGGATCTGGATCGCCTGGGCATCGCCGCCATCGTGGATGTCAGCGCCGAACTGCCGTGCCCGACAGGTGGCCGGCCCTACTTCAACGTGCCCATGCTGGACCTGGTCCCCCCTTCGCCGGCGCAACTGGAACAGGCCGCCCAGGCCATCGGCGCCGCCCGGGCCGCGGCCAACGGCCCCGTCCTGGTGTGCTGCGCCCTGGGTTTTTCCCGCAGCGCCCTGGCCGTGGCCGCCTGGCTGCTGGCCGAGGGCCGCGCCGCGACGCCGGAAGCCGCCGAGACCCTGATCCGCCGGGCCGGGCCCACCATCGTCCTCAACTCTGATCATCGCGCCACGCTGGCCGCCTGGTGGGCCACCATCCAGCCGGTGGCGCCATGAACTCCGCATCCTGGCAACTCCAGCTCGCTCTGGGTGCCTGCCGCGCCGGCCGGCTGCTGACCCTGGCCGCCCTGGCCTGGGGCCTGTTCGCTCTGCATCTGCTGACCGGTGCCGCCAGCCTGTCCACCCGGGCGCTCGCATCCCTTGCCGCTTTGCTCGTCCTGCCCGCCTTCTACCTGGGCGCGCGGCTGGAAATCGACCGGGTTCTGTTCCAGCGGCTGGCGCAAAAGCAGGACGCCAACGGCGACGACCTCGCCGCCCTGGACCGGGCATTGGTCGAACTGGGGTGGAAGGAGGAGGGCGCTACCCGCCCCCTGGCGGCACGGGCGGCCGGAACAGCGCGTTTGGCGAAACGTCTCGCCGTCATCGTGATTGGACAAGTCTGCGTGCTGACGCTGTCCGCCTGGTGGTGGTAACGGTTGACGGCCAGTTCGAACGGCCGGTGTTGAACGTCTGACGGAACTCGCGTTTCATCTGCCTGAATTTCCGATTGCCCGCTATGTATCCCATTCCCCCCGACGCCCTCACCCTGACCCAGGCCATCTTCGCCGCCCTCGTCCTGGGGTCCGGCGTGGCCATGGTGCTCAGGTATGCCGTGGCCAAGGGCCGGCCCCACCCTGTCATCGACAACATCGCGGTGCGGATGCATGCCT
>CAZYEY010000102.1:0-8160 GCA_964646585.1 uncultured Thiobacillus sp.
CCCTACCCCCGTGCCCTCACGGGCCGGCAAGCTGGTCACGGCGCGGTCACTCCCGGGTCTGCCGGCGCTGGACGGGGCGTTTCTCCACGGTGACCGGCAGCCCCATCTGGGTCTTGTCCCGGATGAGGTTCAACTGGGCCACTTTGCCGGGGGGCAAGGCGGCGATGAGATTGAGCAGGGAGGAGGAATCCCGGACCGGTTTGCCCTCCACCGCCACCAGGATGTCGCCGGGACGGATGCCGGCCCGGTCCGCCGGCCCACCGCGCAGCACCCCGGCGATGAGCGCGCCCTCGGTGGTCCTGAGGTTGAAGGATTCGGCGATTTCCGGGGTGATCTCCTGCACCTCGATCCCCACCCAGCCCCGGGTCACGGCACCATGGGCGATGATCTGCTCCATGACCTGACGCACGATGGAGACGGGGATGGCGAAGCCGATGCCCAGGTTGCCTCCGGACCGGGAGAAGATCGCGGTGTTGACGCCCACCAGGTTCCCCGCCACATCCACCAGGGCGCCGCCGGAATTGCCCGGATTGATGGCGGCATCGGTCTGGATGTAGTTCTCGAAGGTGTTGATGCCCAGGTGGCTGCGCCCCAGGGCGGAAACGATGCCCATGGTCACCGTCTGTCCCACCCCGAAGGGATTGCCGATGGCCAGCACCACATCGCCTACGCGCAAGGTATCGGCCTTGGCGAAGGTGACTGCCGGCAGCCCCTTCCGCTTCACCCGGAGCACGGCCAGGTCGGTCTCCGGATCCGTGCCCACCACTTCCGCCTCCAGGGTTTGCCATCCGGCAGGGCCACCTGGATTTCGTCCGCCGCTTCGATGACATGGTGGTTGGTCAGGATGAACCCGTTCTCGCTGACAATGACTCCCGAACCCAGGTTGGAGACCCGCTGGGGGCGGTTGTTCATCTGGGAAGGGTCGCCGAAAAAACGGCGGAACACCGGATCGTCCATAAAGGGACTGCGTGGCGCCCGCACCTGCTTGCTGGTGAAGATGTTCACCACGGAAGGCCGGGATTTCGCCGCCGCCTCCGCGAAGGTGGAAGCCGGGTGCCCCCCGATCCCTCCCGCCACCTCTCGGATGGTGATGGCACCACCGTCGAAGGGCAACAGTCCGGGTATGAAACGGTCCAGGGCAAGCAGCGCGGCAGCCACCAACACCAGGGCGGCGACACACTGGGCCAGAATCAGCCAGGCCTTGCGCATGAAAAATCTTTATGGGTCATGGCCCAGGGATTCTAACGCAGCGACATCCGGGAAAACCCAGCCTGTGAACAAGGCTTTAAGTCCATCCGCTTTTATCTGTAAAATGCTGGACTTTGTTATGCTGGCCTTGCTGCGAACCCAACCGGGATATCCGGTATTCCACCAAGCCGGACCATCAAAATTTCATCCCTCAGGCAGGACGGATTTTATGAGCGAAACAAGCGTGGATTCCTCGAAACGCCGCTTTCTGGTGACCATGAGCTCGGCAGTGGGGGGCGTGGCCGCGCTTGGTGTCGCGGTGCCTTTCGTGTTCAGCATGAACCCCAGCGCCCGGGCCAAGGCAGCCGGCGCCCCAGTGGAAGTGGACCTCTCCAAGATCGAACCAGGCGCGAAAATCGACGTGGAGTGGCGTGGCAAGCCGGTCTGGGTGGTGCACCGCACCAAGGAAATGCTGGACATGCTGCCCAAGCACGACGACAAGCTGACGGACGCGGCCTCCGAGAACACTGCCCAGCAGCCCGACTACTGCAAGAATCCCACCCGCTCCATCAAACCCGAATACCTGATCGTGGTCGGCATCTGTACCCACCTGGGCTGCTCCCCCACCTTCCGCAAGGAAGTCGGCCCCGCCGACCTGGGCGCCGACTGGCCCGGCGGCTGGTTCTGCCCCTGCCACGGTTCCCGTTTCGACCTGGCCGCCCGGGTGTTCAACGGTTCTCCCGCGCCCACCAATCTGGTCATCCCGCCCCACAAGTACCTGTCCGAGACCAAGGTGCTGATCGGCGAGGACCAGGGCGCGGCCTGATTTCGAAGAGGGGACATCACACATGGAAAAACTGCTCAACTGGATCGATGAGCGCTTCCCGCTCACGGCCAGCTACAAGGCGCACCTGTCCGAGTACTACGCGCCAAAAAACTTCAATTTCTGGTACTTCTTCGGCTCTCTGGCCCTTTTGGTGCTGGTGATCCAGATCGTCTCCGGCATCTTCCTCACCATGCACTACAAGCCGGACGCGGCCATGGCCTTCGCCTCCGTCGAGTACATCATGCGCGACGTGGATTACGGCTGGCTGATCCGCTACATCCACTCCACCGGCGCCTCCATGTTCTTCGTGGTGGTCTACCTGCACATGTTCCGGGGCCTCATCTACGGCTCCTACCGCCAGCCCCGTGAATTGATCTGGATCTTCGGCGTGATCATCTATCTGGTGCTGATGGGCGAGGCCTTCATGGGCTACCTGCTGCCCTGGGGCCAGATGTCCTACTGGGGCGCCCAGGTGATCATCAACCTGTTCGCCGCCATCCCCTTCGTTGGTGAGGATCTGTCCATCTGGATCCGGGGCGACTACGTGGTGGGCGACGCGACGCTGAACCGTTTCTTCGCCTTTCACGTCATCGCCCTGCCCCTGGTGTTGCTGGGCCTGGTGGTGGCCCACCTGGTGGCGCTCCATGAAGTGGGCTCCAACAACCCGGACGGCGTGGAGATCAAGAAGCTCAAGGACGAGAACGGCCATCCCCTCGATGGCATTCCCTTCCACCCCTATTACACGGTCAAGGACATCCTGGGCGTGGTGGTCTTCCTGATGGTGTTCTCCGCCATCGTCTTCTTCGCGCCGGAGATGGGCGGCTACTTCCTGGAAGCCAACAACTTCATCCCCGCCGACCCGCTGAAGACCCCCGAGCATATCGCCCCGGTGTGGTACTTCACCCCCTACTACGCCATCCTGCGCGCGGTGCCCCCAGTTCTGGGCTCCCAGTTCCCCGGCGTGGCGCTGATGGGCGTGGCGGTGCTGATCTTCTTTGCCCTGCCCTGGCTGGACAAGTCCCCGGTGAAGTCCATCCGCTACCGGGGTCCCAAGTTCAAGATCGCCCTCACTCTGTTCGTCATCGCCTTCATCGGCCTGGGCATCCTCGGCATCCTGCCGGCGACCCCGCTCTACACCTGGATCGCCCGCATCCTCTCCGTGGTCTATTTCGCCTTCTTCTTGCTGATGCCTTGGTACACCAAGAACGATTCCGTCAAGCCGGTTCCGGAAAGGGTGACGAACAAATGAAAAAACTGTTTCTTCTGCTCCTCGCCCTGCCCACCGTCGCGCTCGCTTCCGGCAGCTCGGTTCACCTGGACAAGGCTCCGGTGAATGCCAACGACCAGGAGTCCCTGCAACGGGGCGCCCGGGTGTTCGTGAACTATTGCCTAAACTGCCACGGTGCCGGCTACATGCGCTACAACCGCATGCAGGACTTTGGCCTCAGCGAACAGCAAATCAAGGACAATCTGCTGTTCGCGGCCGACAAACCCGGCGAACTCATGAAAGTGGCCATGCAGACCACCGATGCCAAGGCATGGTTTGGCGCGCCGCCCCCGGACCTGTCCGTCATCACCCGCTCCCGCGGCGCCGATTGGGTCTACACCTATCTCCGTGGCTTCTACCGGGATGACACCCGCCCCACAGGCTGGAACAACACCGTGTTCGACAAGGTGGGCATGCCCCACGTGTTGCATGAACTCCAGGGCCAGATGGCCCCCGTCTATCGGACGGAGAAATCCGCCGATGGCCACGAGCACCAGATTCTGGAACGGCTGGAACTGGTCAAGCCCGGCAAGATCACCCTGGCGGAATACGATGCCCTGGTGGGTGACCTGGTGAACTATCTCGCCTGGATGGGCGAACCCGCCAAGAGCGCCCGCATGGGAATCGGCCTGGCCGTGCTGCTGTTCCTGGGCGTGTTTTACGTGGTGGCCTTCTATCTCAAGAAGGAATTCTGGAAGGACGTGCACTGAAGCACGAAGGTTGAACGCTCATGATGATTTTGTATTCGGGGACTTCCTGCCCCTTCAGTCAACGTTGCCGCATTGTCCTGCACGAGAAGGGCATGGATTTCGAGGTCAGGGACGTGGACCTCTCGGAAAAGTCGGACGAAATCGCCGCGATGAACCCCTACAACCAGGTGCCCATTCTGGTGGAGCGGGATCTGACCCTGTACGAGTCCAACATCATCAACGAATACATCGACGAACGATTTCCCCATCCCCAGCTGATGCCTGCGGATCCAGTCATGCGCGCCCGCGCCCGGCTCTTCCTGCACAACTTCGAGAGCGACCTGTTTTCCCATCTTGGGGATATCGTCCATGGCTCCCCCAAGGCAGCGGAAAAAGCCCGGGCCCTGGTGCGTGACAATCTGACCCAGATCGCGCCCATCTTCGCCAAGCAGAAGTACATGCTGGGCGAGGAGTACTCCATGTTGGACGTGGCGATCGCCCCCCTGCTCTGGCGCCTGGACCATTTCGGCATCCAGTTGCCCAAGCAGGCCACCCCGTTGCTGAAATACGCCGAGCGCCTCTTCTCCCGGCCCGCCTTCATCGAGGCCCTGACGCCGGTAGAAAAAGCCATGCGCAAGTGAGGGCGTGGTGAGCGGGCCTTCCCAGCAACCGTATTTCCTGCGCGCCCTCTATGAATGGTGCGTGGACTGCAACCTCACGCCCTATATCACCGTCCGGGTCGATCATCGCACCCAGGTTCCCCAGGCCTACGTCCGGGACGGACAGATCGTCCTCAATGTCGGTCCAAGCGCGGTGCGCAATATCCGCATCGACAATGACTGGGTCACTTTCTCGGCACGCTTCGGTGGAATTTCCCACGACATTCAAATTCCCGTGGGCAACGTTCTCGCCATCTATGCCAAGGAAACCGGCGAAGGCATGGGCTTCGAGCACTTACTGCCCACCCCGGATCAGGACAGCGGCGAAACCGAAGACGCCCCTCCCCCTGGGGAGCCGACTCCTCCTGCGCGCCCCCGCGGCAAGCCCCAGCTCCGCGTCGTCAAGTAACATTGCAGTCCATCCTGCTGCCGGCATAGCTCAGTTGGTAGAGCAATCGCCTTGTAAGCGATAGGTCGTCTGTTCGAGTCAGACTGTCGGCACCACCAAACAGCGGTTTACAGACATTTTCCGGGCGGGTGTCCACCTTGTGGCGTGCCGGGCTCATCCTCATGGTGAAGCCCGAGCCATCGCTGACTGAAATCATCACCCCCTATGACAGAACGGAGAGCCGGCGCGCTGCACATCAGGCCAGGACAGTCACCAGGATGGACGATGCTTGTCATGGCCAAGACCCCGATACGAGGCAGAGACGTTTTTCATGGGATCCCTCGCCCCCGCCAACCGAACGCCATGGCCGCCAACACCGCGCATCCCGCTGCCAGACTGAAGGTTGCTCCGGCTCCCAGGGCATCCCAGGCAGCGCCGGAATAGAGGCTGCCCAGAGTGCCCCCCACCCCGAAGGCCAGGCTGTTGTACAGGGCCTGGCCCCGCGCCTGGTTCTTGCCAGTGAAATGCCGGTGCACCAGGGCCAGGGCGGATGCGTGATAGGCGCCGAAAGTGAAGGCATGCAGGAGTTGGGCCAGCAACAACAAGGGCACGTTGCCGGCTTGCCAGCCGATGAGCAGGAAACGCAGGGCAGCGATCACAAGGGTAGCCAGCAGCACGGTCTCTGGCCGCATCCGGGCAAACACCCGGGGCATGACGAGAAAAATGCCGATCTCGCACACCACCCCCAGGGCCCAGAGCCAGCCCGCCAAGCTCTTGCTGTAACCGGTCTCCACCAGGTGGATGGTGAAGAAGGTGTAATAAGGGCCGTGGGCCGCCGCCATGAGCAGGGCAGCGACGAACAGGGCCAGCACCTGGGGTCGGCGCAGCACCTCGACAATGGGAATGTGGACGTGGTCCCGCTGGGCGATGTCCGCTTCCGGAATGAAACGGCTGGTCAAGACGATACCCACCAGCAGGCCGAACACGACCCAGGGCACGAGTTTGATGGAGGCATGATCCAGGGCCGCGCCCAGACCCACCACCACCACGATGAAACCGATGGAACCCCAAAGCCGGATGCGGCCGTAGCGGTCGGCGCGCTCGCCCAGATGGGTGAGCGTGGTGGCCTCCACCAGGGGCAAGGAGGCGCTCCAGAAGAAACTGATGAGGCTCATGACCAGGAACAGGGGCCAGAAACTCGTCGCCCAGAATACCCCGACGAAGGCCACCAGACAGACCAGGGCGGCAAACTGGACGATGGCCACCCGGCGGCCGGTATGGTCGGCGATGTGGCCCCAGATGTTGGGGGCGAAAATGCGCATGACCTGGAGCAGGGACATAAGCACACCGATCTGGAAGGCGTTGAACTCCAGGGAGCGCAGATACAGGCCCCAGAATGGCGCCATGGCGCCGACGAAGGCGAAATAGAAGAAATAGAAACCGGAAAGGCGCCAGTAGGGGACTGGGTTCATCGTAGGCACGGGGCGCAAACAAAACGGCCCGGAGGATGACTCCGGGCCGCTCGCGATACTGGCTGGACTACTTCGCCGCCACCAACATTTTGTAAAGCTTGTCCTTGAGGCTGACGCGGATCTTCTTGAGTTCCTCCTCGTAGTGTTCCGAGGCCGCTTCGACCCGCTGCTCGATGCGCAGGATCTTGTGGTCGATGTCGTCATAGTCCCGCATCATCTTCACGAACTGGTCATTGGACATGACCAGTCTGCGAATGGTATCGGCGTGCTCCGGGAACTCGTGGAAGAGATCGTGGCTTTCGATCATTTTTCGCTCCTTTGCTGGATCGGGCTTAGCGGGTTGAACCGGGAATGATGGGGGTCGGGCAGCGGACGTCGGCATTCTGGCCGCGCTGGCGCAAGGCGTGGTCCATGAGCACGATGGCCAGCATGGCCTCGGCGATGGGGGTGGCGCGGATGCCCACGCAGGGGTCGTGGCGGCCGTGGGTCACCACCTCGGTGGGATTGCCGTCCACGTCGATGGAGCGGCCGGGAATGCGGATGCTGGAGGTGGGCTTGATGGCGATGGAAGCAGTGATGTCCTGGCCCGTGGAAATGCCCCCCAGGATGCCGCCGGCGTGGTTGGACAGATAACCCTCGGGAGTCATCTCATCCCGGTGCTCGGTGCCCTTCTGGGCCACGCAGGCGAAGCCGTCGCCGATCTCCACCCCCTTCACCGCGTTGATGCTCATCAGCGCGTGGGCAAGATCCGCATCCAGGCGGTCGTAGACCGGCTCGCCCAGGCCCACGGGCACGTTCTCGGCCACCACGTTGATGCGGGCGCCCACCGAGTTGCCTTCCTTGCGCAATTCGTCCATGTAGGCCTCAAGCCGGGGCAGGTAGCTCGCATCCGCGGCGAAGAAGGCATTCCCCACCGCGTCCCGCTCGCTCCAGGCCTTGAAGGGCACCAGGATGGGCCCGAGCTGGGCCAGGTAGCCGCGAATGACGGTGCCGAACTTTTCGCGCAGCCACTTCCTGGCGATGGCCCCGGCGGCAACGCGCACCGCCGTCTCCCGTGCCGAGGAACGGCCGCCGCCGCGATAATCGCGGAAACCGTACTTCTGGTTGTAGGTGTAGTCGGCATGGCCGGGCCGGAAGGTGCCTGCGATGTTGGCGTAATCCTTGCTGCGCTGGTCCTCGTTGCGGATCAGGAGGGCGATGGGCGTACCCGTGGTACGACCCTCGAACACCCCGGACAGGATTTCCACCGTGTCCGACTCCCGGCGCTGGGTGACATGGCGCGAGGTGCCGGGCTTGCGCCGGTCCAGATCGCGCTGGATGTCCGACTCGGTCAGAGCCAGGCCCGGCGGGCAGCCGTCGACGACACAGCCGATCGCCGGTCCGTGCGATTCGCCGAAAGAGGTGACTGTAAAAACGAGGCCGAGACTGTTACCGGACATGTGTGCTAGGAGGCATCGATTGGGCGAATTATCGCACGATGTGCCCATGACCACTCCCCCTGGACGCTGGTCATGGAAGACGGCGGCAGCATCCAGCTTGGCGAAACCCAGGACGACTTCCAGTCCGGCGACTACGGCATCACGCTGCTCGACCCCGCCTCGCCCACCCACACCTACACCGGCACCACAGCGGCCGGCCTGATGATGAACTGGAATCAGGCCGGGCTGGGGG
>CAZYEY010000103.1:0-18036 GCA_964646585.1 uncultured Thiobacillus sp.
CGTTGTCCCATCTCCAGACGGTGCGGTTCCGGGTGTCCGTGATCAGCCGCGGGGCATCCAGATGGTCGGCGTAAACGTAGTAGAGCGCATTGCCCTTCAGCACGGCAACGGGGGTGTTGCCCAGAAACACGGTTTCCTGCAGGGGCTGGCCGGTCTGGTCATATTCCCCCAAGAGGCGTCCGGCCTCGTCATAGGCATAGTAGGTGGCGTCCAAGGTCCCCTGGCGATGGGGGATGGCATTGGGGAAGTAGCGCACTTTTTCCAGCCGCTGCCCCAGGCCATCGACCAGATACCGGGCCGAGCCCCAGGCGCCGGACGCCTCGCGCACGCGGCCGTCCCTGTCGATGAGGAAACGGATCGAAGCATCGCCGGTGACGTTTCCCGCCGCGTCATGGGAGTAGGCTCTGGCCACTGGCCCGGCGACGCGCATGAGGCGGTTGCTGCCGGCGGCCAGGGCATAGGGGTAGTGTGCATTGCCGCTGATGAACCGGGTGCGGTTGCCGTTGGCGTCATAGGTCCAGCCGGCATTGCCTTGATAGGTGGTCTGGGCGGTGAGGCGGCCCAGGGCGTCGTAGGCGAAGGCCTGGTCGAAGCGGGGCTGGCCGGGGTGAGTGTAGGCGGTGATGCGGCCGGCGGCATCGTAATCGAGGCGCCGGATCAGGTTGCCCAGGGGGTAGTCTTGCAGCCAGCCGTTGGCGTCGAAACGCCTGGCATAGGGGCTGCCGTTGCCCCAGGTCCAGGATTCGGCAGGACCGAAGGGGTGGTAAGCCACGCCAAAGAGCAGCGGCTGGCCGTTGACGCTGATCCGGGCCAGGCGGCCCTGGTCATAGCCGTAGGCCACGACCTTGCCGGAAGGGTAGGTGAGTTGGGTCAGCCGGCCGGCGGCATCGAAGGCGTACAGCAGGGCCAGATTCACGCTGCCTGGCCGTTTCTGGACGGTCTGCTGCTTGCCGGTCACCGCGCCATATGTGTCGTAGGTCCAGGTGGTGGCGGCCTGGAGGCTGGTCATCCCGGTCAGCCGACCCACGCCATGGGGGCCGGCGTCGTACTGGAAGTCGGTATGGATGTCCGGGCTCCAGTACACCCGGGTCAGGCGGTTGAGGGCGTCGTAGGTGTAGGTGGTGAGCACGCCCCGGGCGTCGGTCTTGGTCTTGAGGTTGCCGGCGGCGTCGTAGGTGTACGTCGTGGTGCCCCGGTCCGGGCTGGTCTCCTGGCGCACCTGGCCGAAAGCGTCCGCCACGTAGGAGGTGGAGAATCCCTTGGGGTCGGTGACGGCTATGACGCTGTCCGTCGTATCCCGGGCCAGGTCGGTGCGGCCCTGAAGGGCGTCCTCGCTGCGCGACAGGCGGTCCAGGGCGTCGTAGGTGTTGCGGATGGCGTGGTTCAGGGGATCGGCGCGCAGGGTGGGGTTGCCCAGGGCGTCGTAGGCGTATTCGGTGACCGCGGCCTGGCCGTTGACGCGGCGGACTTCCTTCCACAGCCGGCCCAGGGTGTCGAACGCCCGGTCCAGGTGCCGCACCGGATTGCCCTGGGCGTCGTACACGGTCTCTGCGACCCGGTTGCCCAGGCCGTCCAGGGTGTAGGCGATGCGGTTGCCCTGGGCATCCTGGATGCCCGTCAGGCGGTGGGCGGCGTCATGGCTGAAGGCGGTGACGCTGCCGTCGGGCAGGGTCAGGCCGGTGAGGTTGCCGGCGGGATCATAGTCATAGGCGGTGGTTTGGGTGCCGGCGGTGCGGCGGATGAGGCGGCCCCGGAGGTCGTAAGCCAGGGTGGTGACCAGGCCGTTGGGGTCCCGCACCTGGGTGGGATGGCCGTCCAGGTCGTAGGCCTGGATTTCCGAGACGTGGCCCAAGGCGTTGGTGACCTTCCACAACCGGCCGCGCCGGGCCGGGTCGGCGTCGTCGTCAGGGTAGTAGGCGTAGGTGGTGATGTCGGCCACGTCGGTGCGGGGGCCGTCGGCCGTGGCGGGGCGGCCCAGGCTGAAATAGGTGTAGGTCCAGGTGCGGGATGCGTTGCGGACGTTGTCGGTTTCCGTGCGGGTGAGCAGGTTGCCGGCCGCGTCGTAGGTGGAAGAGACGGTCTTCACCAGGGCGCCCAGGGGGGTGCCGGCGCTGTCGGCGCCGCCGGTGTAGGTCTTCTCCACCGTGGGCAGACGCCAGGCGGAATGCCAGGCGGTGGTGAAGGTGCGGGTCTCGGGCTGGACCTGCTCGCTGCCATTGGCCACGGCCAGGCCTTCCACCCGCGTGGTTTCCAGGTTGCGGGCCAGGTCATGCCAGTAGCGCGTGCGGTGGCCGTTGAAGTCGTCCCGGGTGGCGACGTTGCCGTTGGCGTCGTAAGTCATGGCCGAGGAAGCCGGGCCGCAGCCCGCGCCGCCGGGCTGGGAGAGGCCGGCGCCCTTCATCACGCCCAGTACGGTGGCAAAACCGTAGGTGCGGGCGGTGCCCAGGGCGTCGGTGACGGTGGTGCTGCCGTCCGGGTTGTAGGTGAGGTCCACCCGTTCGGCGCCACCGGCGTGCTCGCTGCGGATGGCCCGGCCCTGGGCGTCGTAGGTCCAGGTGGCGTAGCGCTGGCCGTTCTCGTCGGTGATGCCCGTCAGGGCGTGGGGGTGGTTGGGGTCTTCGTAGTGGTAGGTTTTGCTGGAGCCGTCGGGGTAGGTGACGGAAGTCAGGTTGCCATCGGCATCGTAGGCATAGGCGATCCGGCCGCCGGCGGGGGTGGTGACAGACGAGACCTCCAGGGCGGAGGCGTATTCGAACGCCAGCGAGAGAGCGAAATGGTTCGTCACGCGCAACAACAGGCCGGGAGGCAGCGGCGTGGAAGTCCCGGCATAGGTCCCCCGCCAGGGGGGCTGCCCGTGCCGTCGCTGTAGGTGAGGGTGGTGACATGACCGGCGGGGGACTGGAGGGACAGCAGCCTGCCCTCCGGGTCATACCGTTCCTGGCTCCCGTCGCTTGCCGTATAGCGCCAGCCGTCCGGGAGTTGCTCCAGACGGGCATTGATGTCGGCATCCGGCTTCCATGCGCCGTTCACCAGACGGAACAGGTGCTCATTGCCGGCGGGACGCTCCACCCGGGCAAACGGTATCCCGCCGTCGGTGCCCGGGACGAGGCGATGGTCATAGGCATGGCGCCACCCTTCTCCAATCTGGCCGGTGCGCGGCATGGTCGTGCCATAGCGGCGGGTCAGGCGCAGGGCGGCAGGGCCCTGGCCGGCATAGTCTTCCTCGATCTGGTGCTTGCCGCCCGTGCCCAGGTGGATGGGATTGCCGCCCCAGACGCCGCCGCAGGCAATCTCGTTGTTCTTCAGGGCGTCGTAGGCCCCGTCCTCGCAAAGCCCGCTGGCGGCCCGGAAGCTGGTGCCGGAAGGACAGACGCTGTTCCAGTCGATATAGCCCCCCACGTTATCGCTTTGGATGGGCTGCTTGGTTCTGATGTAGGCACACGAGCCGCTTTTACCAGACCCGGTGGCCAGGGCGCCGGAACATGTGTTCGTGGTGACAGCGCCGGCGACGGGACAGCCGTCCGTGTAACGTGCCAGTGCCCGCCAGGCCGAGGAAAACGTGCCATGGGTCGAGCTGAAGGCGCCGCAGTACCAGTCCCGCCCGGTGGCATGGTAGCTGCCGGCAGGAAGCTGGGCCGCCCGGGCAGGGCACCCCAAGGCAAGTAAGCTTATAGACAAACAGACAAGGGCTGCGCGCTGGGCTGTGCCGGCCATGATGGGTCTCCCTGGTTATGCGAATTGCTTGGCGCAACAATTTTCTGCCAGAAATGAATAACCTTTTATTACATTGGGTTATCGGGCGCCATGCGTAGCCTGTGTAAGAAATATCGACATCCACTGGATTGCAATGCCGGTCAAGTCTTCCTTCACCTGTCAAGGCTTGCCAGGCGGGAGTGATTTGTCCATCCTGCTCCGCCCCTCAATCCGGTCCACCCGCCATGCTTTCCTCCATCGCCAGCCGCATCGCTCAGGAACTCAATGTCCATCCCAATCAGATTCTCGCCGCCGTCGCTCTGCTGGACGATGGCGCCACCGTGCCCTTCGTGGCCCGCTATCGCAAGGAGGCTACCGGCGGGCTGGACGACACCCAGTTGCGCCACCTGGAAGAGCGCCTGGGCTACCTGCGGGAACTGGAGGCGCGGCGGGAGGCGGTGCTGGCCAATATCCGCGAACAGGGCAAGCTGACGCCGGAACTGGAAGCCGAGCTGCGCACGGCGGAGACCAAGCAGCGCCTGGAAGACCTCTATCTGCCCTACAAGCCCAAGCGCCGCAGCAAGGCTCAGATCGCCCGGGAGGCGGGATTGCAGCCTCTGGCGGATATGCTGCTGGCGGACCCCGACCGCCATCCGGAAACCGAAGCCGCCGCGTATGTGGACGCCGACAAGGGTGTGGCGGACGTGAAGGCGGCCCTGGACGGCGCCCGCCAGATCCTCATGGAGCAGTTCGCCGAGGATGCCGCCCTGCTGGAGAAGTTGCGGGCCTACCTGCAGGACCGGGGCCGGGTGGTTTCCCGCCTGGTGGAGGGCAAGGAGAACGAGGGCCAGAAGTTCCGCGACTGGTTCGAATTCGACGAGGCTTGGAGGGACATGCCCTCCCACCGGGCCCTGGCCCTGTTCCGGGGGCGCAATGAAGGGGTGCTGGGCCTGGCCATCAAGCTGCCTGAGGAACTCACCGCAGAAGCCGCAGCGAAGGGCAGCAGTCCCTGCGAGGGCATGATCGCCGCCCACCTGGGTCTGTCCGACCAAGGCCGGGCCGGAGACCGCTGGATGATGGACACGGTGCGCTGGACCTGGAAGGTGAAGCTCTCCCTGCATCTGGAACTGGATCTGATGAACGCCCTGTTCGAGCGGGCCGAAACCGAGGCCATCCGGGTCTTCGCCAGCAATCTGAAAGACCTGCTGCTGGCCGCGCCAGCCGGGCCCAGGGCGGTCATCGGCCTGGACCCGGGCATCCGCACGGGCGTCAAGGTGGCGGTGGTGGACCGCACCGGCAAGCTCCTGGATACCGCCACCATCTATCCCCACGAACCCCGCAACGATTGGGAGGGGGCGCTGAACACCTTGGGCCGCCTGGTAGCCACCCATGAAGCCCGGTTGATCAGCATCGGCAATGGCACCGCCAGCCGGGAGACGGACAAGCTGGTGAGTGACCTGATGCGCCGCTATCCGCAACTGGGTCTCACCAAGGTGACGGTGAGCGAGGCGGGGGCCTCGGTCTATTCCGCCTCGGCCCTGGCGGCGAAGGAATTCCCGGACCTGGACGTCTCTTTGCGCGGTGCCGTGTCCATTGCCCGGCGCCTGCAAGACCCGCTGGCGGAACTGGTGAAGATCGAGCCCAAGGCCATTGGCGTCGGCCAATACCAGCACGACTTGGGCCAGGCCAAGCTGGGTCAGGCTCTGGAAGCGGTGGTGGAGGACTGCGTCAACGCGGTAGGCGTGGACGTGAACACGGCTTCCGCAGCCCTGCTGACCCGGGTGTCCGGTCTCAATGCCAGCCTGGCGAACCAGATCGTCGCCCACCGGGACGCCCACGGTCCCTTCCCCAACCGGGAGGCCCTGAAGCAGGTACCCCGCCTGGGGGCGAAGACCTTCGAACAGGCTGCCGGCTTCCTGCGCGTGCCCGGTGGCGACAACCCCCTGGACATGTCCGCCGTGCACCCGGAAGCCTACCCGCTGGTGCAGCGCATCCTGGCCGACCTGAAACTGGACATGAAGAGTGTCATCGGCAACACCGAGGTGCTCAAGCGCCTGAGCCCGGAGAAGTACGTGGACGAGCGCTTCGGCTTGCCCACGGTGCGCGACATCCTGAAGGAACTGGAAAAGCCCGGCCGCGATCCCAGGCCCGCATTCAAGACCGCCACCTTCCAGGATGGCGTCCACGACCTCAAGGATCTGAAGCCGGGCATGACGTTGGAGGGCGTGGTCACCAATGTCACCAACTTCGGCGCCTTCGTGGACGTGGGCGTGCACCAGGATGGCCTGGTCCACATCTCCGCCCTGTCCGAGAAGTTCGTGAAGGATCCCCGTGACGTGGTCAAGGCGGGGCACATCGTCAAGGTGAAGGTGTTGGAGGTGGATATCCCACGCAGGCGCATCGGCCTGACCATGCGGCTCAAGGATGCGCCACCGCCGCCCGGCGTGAACGCCGCCGTTGGCCCCCGGGACCGCGTGACCGTGAAAAAGCCGCCCGAACCTGCCGGCGGCGCCCTGGCCGACGCCCTAAAGCGGGCGATCGCCCAGCGCTGAGCAGGGCCTCCTCCCCCCAATCTCCCCGGCGCGGGGGAGGAAGCCACCTCTTGGGGAAAGACGCCCTTCCCGCTTGTGGGGAGGGATGGGGAGGGGGTTACGGCGTCGAATCCGGACTTCTCGCGCAAGAGGGCTTCATCAACGCCACTTTCAGATTAGCTTGATCAGGGCCACCATGCCCAGAATCAGCGTACACAGTCCGACGACACCTCGCAGGACGGCTTCCGAGGACCGGCTCACGGTGAGGGTGGCCATGGGGACGGACAGCAGAGCCCCCAAGGTCAGCGGCACGGCCAGTTCCCAGGCGATGGCCTTGCCCATGGCCTGGTAGCCCAGCAGACCGATGAGGCAGGTGAGGGATTCAGCCACGGAAGTGACGGCCACGGCGTGCTTCGCGGGCAGGCCGGAAACCACCTGGCCGGCGGTGACCAGGGGGCCGTAACCGCCGCCGGACAGGCCCTTGTTGAAGGCGGCGACGGCACCCACCGTGACGATGCCGCCGGCACGGTATCGAATCTGGCGGTTGCGGGTCAGCAGGATGACCACGCCCATGGACAGGATGATGGCGGTGATGAAGATGCCCACCCAGAACCTGGAAATGCTGACCGCGACCCAGACCGCGAGCAGAGCGCCGATGCCGGACAGGCTGCCCAAGAGCAGGGTGGTGCGGCGGGCGCGGGCGTCATTGAGGAAATCCACGTTGCCGTCCCGCTGGTGCAGCAGGCCGGCGGCAAGACCGGTCATCAACTCGCTGATCAACACCGCCGGCACGATCTGCAAGGGCCCGAAACCGGCCAGCATCAGCATGGGCGTCAGGCTGGTGCCATACCCCATGCCCAGGCTGGAATCCATGTATTCGCAAGCCAGCGCCGCGAGGAAGATGGCCATCATGGTGAGGGTCGGGATGCCCAGGAAGGTTCGAGCACGGTCCTCCAAGCCTGGCAGGTAGTGGAGGAGGGTCAATAGTCCGAGAACCCCGAGAACCAGCAGCAGCCAAAGTTGTGTGCGACGACTCGAAAGAGGGGGGAGGGCGGAAGTGATAGTCAGGGCGGGCATGATGGGCTCCTGTCGTGATGCAAGCCCCTTTGCAGCACCCGTGCCAACTCTGGTGAGACCTGCCGGCGGTCTTGTCCCGGCTTGCCCGAGCCTCACGGAGCCTTTTCAATCAATGTGTTGCGAGCGGCCTGAATTTGGGCTGGGTTCTTTTTTTCTTCAGGCTGGAAGAGGTTCTGATTCTGGGCTAGCTTGAACTATCTCATTTAGTGGAAAAACTTTGAAAAATTGAAAAACATTGAAATAAAGCGGATTTTTGATGCGATTGCGGCGCTGAAAGCGCAAGCGGCCCAATGGACCGGCGATGAGGCGGACCTGGAGAGCTTCCTGTCTGGCCTGGGTGATCTGCTGGGTCCGGCTGCCCGTCCCCTGGTTCATCGCCTCATCGAGGAAAGGCGGGGGTGGCGTTTCAAGCGGCCCGGTCTCAACGAGGCCATCGTCGGCGCCGAGAACGGTCTGCGGGAGGTGATGGCCGCGGTCGTCCAAGTGGCTCGTTCTGACACGCCGGTACTGATCCTGGGGGAAACCGGGACGGGCAAAGAGGTGGTGGCTCGCGTTGTGCATAGCCACTCCCGGCGGGCTGGCGGCCCTTTCCTGCGCGTGAATTGCGGCGCCATCCCGCCAGAACTCATCGACTCCGAATTGTTCGGTCACGAGCGTGGCAGCTTCACTGGCGCGTCGAGTACCCGCAAAGGCTGGTTCGAACGGGCGGACGGGGGAACGTTGTTCCTGGACGAGATCGGGGAACTCCCCCTGGCCGCCCAGGTGCGCCTGTTGCGGGTGCTCCAGGATGGCAGCTTCCAGCGGGTGGGCGGGGAGCGCGCACTGAAGGTGGATGTGCGGCTGGTGGCCGCCACCAACCGGGATTTGCGAAGAGCCGTGGCCGCAGGGGAGTTCCGGGAGGATCTGTGGTTTCGCGTTGCGGTTTTCCCGATTCCCTTGCCACCCCTGCGAGAGCGGCTCCAGGACCTCCCCGCCCTGGCTGCCCATTTCTCCTTGCGCGCCGCTGAACGCCTGGGCCTTCCGCCGCGCATGCCCGATGCCTCCGATCTGGCTCTTCTGGCAGCCTATCCCTGGCCGGGGAACGTCAGGGAGTTCGCCTCGGTGATCGAGCGTGCTGCGATCCTGGGCGATGGACGTCGACTGGAGGTGGCTCGGGCGCTCGGGGCGGTGCCGTCACCAATGCCTGTAGCCACCATGGAGACCGGACCCCGTCCGATGTCCGAGGCGCGGTTGGCCTCCTTCGAGGAGGCAGGCCGGCTTCATATCGAAGCCGCCCTCGCCCAGTGCCATGGCCGTGTTGAAGGGCCCTTCGGGGCTGCCCGGCGCTTGGCGCTGAATCCCAATACTCTGCGCTCGAAAATGCGGAAACTGGGAATCCAGGCCAGGCGTTTTCGCAATCGCGATCCTGCTGGTGAGGGCGGATGAGTGAAGCGTGAATCGGCTTTGTGTCCCTCAGCGGACAGGCAGGCTCAGTCTTCTTCCTGGGCCGGCTTGAACTGGGCCGCCAGTTGTTGCTGCACCTGGGGCGGCACCTGCTCGTAGTGGCTGAACTCCAGGGTGTAGGAGCCCTGTCCACCGGTGAGGGACTTGACCCGGGATTGGAAGCTGTCCAGTTCCGCCAGGGGGGCCTGGCCCACCACGGTGATCATGCCGCCCCGGCCGGCCTGATGGCCGGTGATCTGGCCCCGGCGGGAGGAGAGATCGCCGCTGACATCGCCCACGGCGCTTTCCGGGGTGGTCAGCTCGATGTTGACGATGGGCTCCAGAATGATGGGCCGGGCCTTGGCGGCGGCCTCCAGGAAGGCTTTCTTGCCGGCGGTGACGAAGGCGATCTCCTTGCCGTCCACCGGGTGGGTCTTGCCGTCATAGACGGTGACTCTCACGTCTTCCAGGGGGAAGCCGGCCACGCTGCCCTGCGCCATGGCCTGGCGCACGCCTTTTTCCACTGCGGGGATGAAGGTGCCGGGGATGGCGCCACCTTTCACGGCGTCCACGAACTGGAAGCCCGCGCCCCGCTCCATGGGCTCGATCTTCAGAAAGACCTCGCCGAACTGGCCGGCTCCGCCGGTTTGCTTCTTGTGCCGGTGATGTCCCTCGGCGGCCAGCGTGATGGTCTCCTTGTAAGCGATGGTGGGCGGATGGGTCTCCACATCCAGGCGGAATTGCTCCCGCATCTTCTCCAGGATACTGCCCAGGTGGGTCTCGCCCAGGCCCCGGATGACCGCTTCGTGGGTGTTGGGGTCGTGGTCCACATGGAGGGCTGGGTCCTCGGCGGCCAGGCGATGCAGGATATCGGCCAGCTTGTCCGCATCGGACTGCTTCCTGGGCCGCACCGCCAGGCCAAACACGGCATGGGGGAAATCCAGGGGCTTCATGTGGATGTGGTCATCCTCGGGGGCGTCGTGGAGCACCGAGTCGAAGCGGATGTCATCCACTTTGGTGACCGCGCAGATGTCTCCGGGACCGCAGGCTTCGACGGGTACCAGGGTCTTGCCCTGGAGTCGGTAGAGGTGGGCCACCTTGAAGGGCTTGCGCAACTCACCGATGTAGAGCTGGCCGTTTTCGACCACCGTGCCCTGATGCACCCGAAAGGCGGCGATGCGACCCACGTAAGCGTCCACCTCCACCTTGAAGACATGGGCCAGGACATGCCTGGCCGGGTCCGGCTCGGCCCGGAGAGGCTGGGCTTCCTTGCCCTCGCCCTTGAAAAACAGGGGCGGATTGGCCTCGCCAGGGTTGGGCAGGAGCTTCACTGCAATGTCCAGGAATTCCCTGATACCGGCGCCGCTCTGGGCGGAGACGAAACACACCGGAACCAGGTGGCCTTCCCGCAGGGCCTTCTCGAAGGGAGCGTGAAGCTGCTCCGGCGCCACCTCGCCCTGTTCGAGGTAGAGGTTCATCAGTTCCTCGTCCACTTCCACCACCTGGTCCACCAGAGCCCGGTGGGCATCCTCCACGCTGGAGAAGTCGGAGTCGCCGGCGGGATTGAAAAAGCAGTCGGTGACCCGGGAACCCTTGCCTGCGGGCAGGTTGATGGGCAGACACTCCCGGCCGAAGGCGGCCTGGATGTCCGCCAACAGTCCGGGTAGATCGGCCTCGGGATTGTCGATCTTGTTTACCACGATCATGCGGCACAGTTTGCGGGTCTGGGCCCAGTGCATCATGCGGTGGGCGGTGAGTTCGATGCCCTTCCTGGCGTCGAGGACCACCACGGCGGTGTCGGCAGCGTCCAGGGCGCACATGGCCTGGCCCATGAAATCCGGATAGCCCGGGGTGTCCAGCAGATGGATCAGGGTACCCTGCTGGTTGAGGTGGGCGATGGCCAGCTTGACGGAATGGAGATGCGCTTTCTCCTGGGGGTCGTAATCGCATACGGTGTTGCCGCGTTCGACGCTCCCGGCGGCGGGGATGGCCCCGGCGGTCGCGAGCAGAGTTTCGATGAGGGTGGTCTTGCCGGAACCGCCATGGCCAACGAAGGCCAGGGTCCGAATCTGGGAGAGTGGGAGGCAGGTCATGATCGGAAAAGTGATGCTGGCTTGGGAATGGGGGCAAGGATCCCACCCCGCGTGGGGCCCAGGCTGGCCGGGGTGGAAGCGATGGGGATGGCGCGGATCATATTCATGCAGGGTAGCCAACCCGGTGTAGTACGTAAACAACAAAAAACCCGACCAGGATGTTTAGTTATCAGGACAGAACCCGGATTGATTGAGCGGAAAATAACCATATTAGACAATGCTTATGACACTGATGTCCGCGCTTACTCCCTGAGCGTTATCAGTGTTGTCTCCTCCATCCTCCTCCTTTGGTGGATTTAGCCCGGTCACCCGACCGGGCTTTTTTTTTGCGGTGGCACTGGGGACAATCCACTTGGTCGAAGCAGAAGTGGCAGCCGCATGACCCAACCCCTTTGGTACCTGAAGCAGGGTGATCGTGTCCACGGCCCCTATCCCGTTCCGCGCGTGGCGGAGTTGCTGGAAGCGGGCAGCGTGGATCCGGATTGGGAAATCAGCCTCAACGGCAAGGACTGGCTGACCATCCGGGAAAGCGGCCAATTCGAGGAATCCGCCCGCAAGTGGGCCTCGCGCGATGCCGGCGACCCCGACTGGCGGGAGGAACGTCAGAAGGCCCGGCAGCGCTGGCTGGGGAACGAAGACATCGAGGCCATGCCTATCCGGGATACCAGCCAGGATGAACGCACCCGCCAGGCCATCGCCCGGGATCACCAGCGTACCGAAGCCCTGCTGCAGGAGGCGCGGGGCAGGCGTACTTCACTGGTGCCTCTTCTGCTCGGAATCCTGTTGCTGCTGCTGGTGGGCCTGGGCGTCTGGTGGGGACAGCGGGAGAAGCCCATCCAGGCTGGCATCACCCAGGCTGCGGATTGCACGGCCTCCCCCTCCGATGGCATCAACTGGAGTGGCTGTGACAAACGGGGCCTGGCCCTGGCGGGCCTGAAAGCGCGAAATGCCCGCATGGCCAAAGCCAGGCTGGACAATACCCAGCTCACTGGCGCCGACCTGGCCTATGCCGTGTTGGCCGGTGCCAGCCTGCGGGGCGCGGAGCTCAAGGGGGCCAGCCTGATGGGTGCCGATCTCACTGGTGCCGATCTCACCGACGCCAGTCTGGAATATGCCGTGCTCAAGGATGGCCGCCTGCCTGGGGTCCGTCTGGATCGTGCCCGGCTGGACAAGGCCACCTGGGTGGATGGTCGGGTCTGCGCGCCAGGCTCCCTGGGCGAATGCCGCTGAAATCCATCACCTCCCGGGACAATCCCGCCTTCCGGGAAATCCTGGCCCTGGCCACTGACCGCCGCGCCCGCCGGCAGGCCGGCAGGACCGTGCTGGACGGTCCCCATCTGCTGGATTCCGCCCTGGCCGCCGGGATCAGGCCGGAGCGCCTGGTCCTTTCCGAGCCGGCCGCCCAAGGCCCCCTGGCGAAATGGCAGGAACGTCTTCCCGGCCTGCCCGCCCTGGTGTTGCCGGAGCCCCTGTTCGCGGAGCTTTCCCCGGTGGATACCCCACAGGGCCTACTGTCCGTCATCACCCTACCCCGGCCAGTGGCTGGAGAGGCGGAATCCGTGGTGTTGCTGGAGAACATCCAGGATCCGGGCAACCTGGGGGCCCTCGTCCGGGTGGCCGCCGCCGCCGGGGTGGCCGCCGTGTGTCTGTCCCGGGGCTGTGCCGAGGCCTGGTCGCCCAAATGCCTGCGCGGCGGGCAGGGCGCCCACTTCCAGGTGGCCATACACGAGGGCATCAATCTGGCCGACTATGCGCGTGGATTCGCCGGCACCATCCACGCCGCCAGCCTGGGGGCGACGGAAAGCCTGTACGCGCTGGACTTGCGGGGGCGGGTGGGTTTCGCCTTCGGTAACGAGGGCGCCGGATTGTCCGCAGAACTGTGCGCGGCGGCCCGGCCCTTCCGTATCCCCATGCCGGGGCGGGTGGAATCCCTCAATGTGGCGACCGCTGCCGCCGTCTGCCTGTTCGAGCGCGTCCGACAGCTCTCGGCTTAGAGCACCCGGGGCACGCCCCCCGGCAGGGAGTGCTTGATCATGGCCGCGATTTCCTCCACCGAGCGCTGGGACGCATCGACGATGGGAATGCCCTCGCTGCGCATCAACAGTTCCGCATGTCTCAGCTCCTGCCGGCAGGTCTCCAGGGC
Organism: uncultured Thiobacillus sp.; assembly: GCA_964646585.1. GTDB lineage: Bacteria > Pseudomonadota > Gammaproteobacteria > Burkholderiales > Thiobacillaceae > PFJX01. The sequence continues at coordinate 12,960 of CAZYEY010000103.1, forward strand.
GGCGTAGCTGCTGTTGGGGCGGCGTTCGGAGCGGATGGAAGCCAGCCGTTCCGGCGTCAGGGTGAGGCCCCGCAGCTTGGGCCGGAAGGATTGGAGGGCCTTGGGTAATCCGGGCTGCTCGAAGTTTTCCGGGGTGAGGGGGTAGTTGGCCACGCAGAGGCCGTATTGCATGGCCATGTACAGGGACGTCGGTGTCTTGCCGCTGCGGGAGACGCCCACCAGGATCAGGTCGGCCCGCTCGTACTTCTCCAGGCCCAGGCCGTCGTCCGCCGCCAGGGCGAAGTTCACCGCGTCGATGCGGGAACGGTAGGAGTTGGGGTCTGCCATGCCATGGAAGCGGCCTCTCAGGGGTTCGGGGGGATAGCCGATCTCGCCCACCATCATGCCCAGGAAATGGCCGTAGATGTCCATGACCAGACCGCCGCAACTGTCCAGGGCGGCGCGGGCGCCGGGATCGGTGAGGGTGGAAAACACGAATGGCTTGATCGCCTTGTCCCTGAAGGCTTCCCGCACTTGCTGCGCTGCAAAATTCGCTTTTTCCAGCGAGTCCACGAAGGGTAAACTCACCGGCGCGAACGCTTCGTCGGGAAATTGGGAGAGGAGACTCTTGCCGATGATCTCGGCGGTGATCCCCGTGTGGTCGGAAATGAAGAAGACTGGTCGCGCTGGGGTCATTGGGGGAAGGAAGCGGCGCTTCAGTCAACGTTTCGAGGAATGAAATGGACTATATCGCGCGCTTTGAAACACTGTCCATGCACGACGTGGACAAGGTCGGTGGCAAGAACGCCTCCCTGGGAGAGATGATCCACAACCTCACCGACAAGGGAGTCCGCGTCCCCGGCGGATTCGCCACCACCGCCGACGCCTTCCGTGAATTTCTGGCCACCAACGACCTGGCCGATCGGATCGCCACCCGGCTCAAGACCCTCAACGTGGACGATACCCTCGCCCTGGCTGAGGCCGGTCGCGAGATTCGCGCCTGGATGCTGGAAACGCCGCTGCCCGCTGGCCTGGAGGCGGCGATCCGGCACAACCACCGGCTCATGTGCGCCGAGGCGGAGGAAGACCTGGAATTCGCCGTGCGCTCTTCCGCCACTGCCGAGGATCTGCCGGACGCTTCCTTCGCCGGCCAGCAGGAGACCTTCCTCAACATCAAGGGGGCCGACAACCTCATCGACGCCGTCAAGCGCTGCTTCGCTTCCCTCTACAATGACCGCGCCATCGCCTACCGGGTCCATAGTGGCTTCTCCCACGATGCGGTGGCTCTGTCCGCCGGCATCCAGCGCATGGTCCGCTCCGACCTGGGGGCCGCCGGGGTGATGTTCACCATCGACACCGAGTCCGGTTTCCGCGACGTGGTCTTCATCAATGCCGCCTACGGCCTGGGCGAGACCGTGGTGCAAGGCTCGGTCAACCCGGACGAGTACTACGTGCACAAGCCCAAGCTGCGGGAAGGCAAGCGCGCCGTGGTGCGCAAGAAGCTGGGCGAAAAGGCCATCCGCATGGTGTTCGCCAGCGAATCCGCAGCCGAACGCTCCACCCGAGTGGAAGACGTGCCGCCCACCATGCGCCACCAGTTTGCCCTCAACGACGATGAACTGCTGGAACTGGCCCGCTACGCCATGATCATCGAGGAACACTACGGCCGCCCCATGGACATCGAATGGGGCCGCGACGGCCACGACGGCAAGCTCTACATCCTCCAGGCCCGTCCCGAGACCGTGAAATCCCGGGCCGGCAACGTCCAGGTACGCTTCAGGATGCTGGAAAAAGGCCCGGTCATCGCCCAGGGCCGGGCCATCGGCAGCAAGATCGGCCAGGGTCGCGCCCGGGTCATCCAATCCATCGACCAGATGCACCACGTGCAGCCCGGAGACGTGCTCATCGCCGACATGACCGACCCGGATTGGGAACCGGTCATGAAGCGGGCATCCGCCATCGTCACCAACCGGGGCGGGCGTACCTGCCACGCCGCCATCATCGCCCGGGAAATGGGCGTGCCGGCGGTGGTGGGCGCGGGCAACGCCACCCAGACCATCCCCGATGGCGCCGAGGTCACCGTGTCCTGCGCCGAGGGCGAGGACGGCTACGTGTACGAGGGCCTGCTCCAGTTCGAGAAGCGCGAAGTGGTCATGCAGGCCATGCCCGAGATCCCCGTCAAGATCATGATGAACGTGGGCAACCCGGAGCAGGCCTTCCACTTCTGCACCCTGCCCCACGAGGGCGTGGGCCTGGCCAGGCTGGAGTTCATCATCAACAATGCCATCGGCATCCACCCCAATGCGGCCCTGGAATACCGCAAGATGCCCGAGGACGTGAAGGCCGCCATCGACGCCAAGATCCATGGCTACGGCGACCCGGTGAACTTCTACGTGGAGAAGCTCACCGAGGGCATCGCCACCATTGCCTGCGCCTTCTGGCCCAAGCGGGTCATCGTGCGCATGTCCGACTTCAAGTCCAACGAATACGCCAACCTCATCGGCGGGCCCCAGTACGAGCCCCACGAGGAGAACCCCATGCTGGGCTTCCGGGGCGCCGGCCGCTACGCCAGCCCCCAGTTCATGCGCGCCTTCCAGCTGGAATGTCGGGCCATCAAGCGGGTGCGCAACGACATGGGGCTGACCAACGTGGAGATCATGCTGCCCTTCGTGCGCACCCTGCACGACGCCGACGCGGCGCTGACCGTGTTGCGGGAAAACGATCTGGAGCGGGGCAGGGACGGCCTGAAGGTCGTCATGATGTGCGAGATCCCGGCCAATGTGCTGATCGCCGACGAGTTTCTCCAGCGCTTCGACGGCTTCTCCATCGGCTCCAACGACCTCACCCAGCTCACCCTGGGCGTGGACCGGGACTCCAGCTTGGTGGCCGCCAGCTTCGACGAGCGCAACCCGGCGGTGAAGAAGCTCCTTGCCGAAGCCATCGCTGCCTGCAAGCGCAACGGCAAGTACGTGGGCATCTGCGGCCAGGGCCCCTCCGACCACCCGGATCTGGCCGACTGGCTGGTGGAGCAGGGAATCGACTCCATGTCCCTCAATCCGGATACGGTGGTGGGAACCTGGATGCGGCTGGCGGGCAAGCGGTAAGTCGCTTTCGTCCAGTAGAAAAAAAGCCCGGGTGACCGGGCTTTTTTCGTTGGAGGCGGGCGTGTTTCCGGGGAGCGGTTGTACACGGCATCTTCTTCCGTCCGCATCCAGAACGAGCGGAGAGGCGCCGGGTGGTACGGCTAGGCCAGATCCAGCTCCAGCACCGTCCAGTAATCACAATCCAGGCGGCCGAAAGCGTGCTTCTTGGGGGTCCTGCCCACCACGCGATAGCCGAATTTGCTCACATACCAGTGGATGACCTCCGGCCGGTCGGATTCGCTGTGGACGCGCTTGATCCCCCTGGCCCGCAGGGCTTCCAGGCGGGCCGACTGCAACTGGAAGCCGATGCCGCAGCCCAGGTAGTCCGGGTCCACGGCCAGGCTGGCGGTTTCGGCGAGGTGTTCTCCCTGCAGGAGATAGCTGGCCACGCCCACCAGGCGGCCGCCCAGTTCGGCGACGAGGGTGTTCTCCGTTTCCAGCCGGTCCCGTTCCGGCGAGGGGATGGCGGCGCTGGCCTGGATGGGAGCCATGTTCCAGCGACTCAAAAGGGCCAGCACCGCTTCCATGTCCTCAGGGCGCATCCGGCGCAGGGTGGCGCGGGTGGCGGCCCAGTTGTCCCGGGAGGCGGGCTTGAGGCGGGCGCGGGTTTCATCGCCGGTGGCGATGGGGCGACCCAGTTCCCGGGCCAGGCGAACCAGGCGTTCCACCAGTTGCCGGTTGCGGGCGGGCTCCCGGGTGGCGTAGTCGTAATAGGGGTTGTCTTCCAGGCCGACGCGGACGTGGCCGCCCATGAGGATGGCCGCCGTGTTGACGGGCAACTGATAGCGGCCGATGCCGGCAGCGGCCCAGGTCCAGTTGCGGGGAATCTCCCGGACCAGGTTCGCCAGGTCCAGCATGCGGCCTGGCATCGTGCCCAGGGAGCCCAGCATGAGGTTGACGTAGCAGTCCCGGGGCAGCAGTCCTTTGCGCTGGAGGTGGAATGCGTAATTGAGCATGCCTAGGTCAAAGACCTCCAACTCGGGCAGGATGTCCCGCTCGCGCATGCGCTCGCACAGCCGGATCACCGTGTCGGGCGCGTTCACCGAGGCCTGGGTGGGGAAGTTGAGGGAGCCGGTAGTCAGGGACGCCATGTCCGGCTTGGCATCGCCGTCCAGGTCCAGGACGGCGGCGCGCTTTTCCCACTCGCCATGGAGGCGGCCGCTGGTGGTGGCCACCAGCACGGCGTCCCGGCGGTGGCGGCGGATGGATTCGAAGATGCGGCCGAATACCTCGGGCCGCCAGGTGGGGCGGCCATCGTCCTCGTAGGCATGGACGTGGAGCATGCTGGCGCCTGCTTCGATCGCGGCCAGGGCGTCCTCGACGATTTCCGTCACGCCGAGGGGCAGGTGGGGATTGACGGACCGGGTGGCCACGTTCCCGGAAAGGCAGACGTTGATGATGAGGGGATCGGTGGCCACCGCCGCCGGTGGATTGCCGCCGTACAGGGTGCCCCAGGCGGTTTGTTCGCTCACTTTGGCCTCCTCTCAGCTTTCCAGCCGGGACACGAAATCCTCGTACTTGTTGTTGGGCGTGGTCTCGATCCGCGCCAGATAGGTGAAGTCGAACTGGAAGGGGTGGCCCAGTTCCTCCGTCAGCATGGCGGCCAGGGCGGCTTCCTCGGCTTGGGTGAGGGGGCGGGCGCAGACCAGACGGACCTCGATGCGATTCAGATCGTGCTGGATGATCTGGAACTGGCGAACCGCGGGGGTAGCCTTGTTCCAGCTCGACACGGGAAAGCGGGGCCAGGGGCGACGGCCATGGGGCAGGGTGAGCAGGTTGCGCTGGCGGCCCCCCACCCGCTGCAGCACCGGCAGCCCCCGGCCGCAAGGGAAGGGAGGGCCCACCTCGGCGAAGTCGCGCAGGCGGTAGCGGATCAGGGGCATGACGAAGTTGTGCAGGGTGGTCACCACCACGCTGCCCACCTGTCCCGGGCCGCAGGGCTCGCCCTTGGCGTC
>CAZYEY010000104.1:0-2832 GCA_964646585.1 uncultured Thiobacillus sp.
ACCAGGAGACGGGACGGGCGGGGCGGGACGGGGAGCCGGCCGAAGCCTGGATGCGCTACAGCCTGGCGGACGTGATCCTGCTGCGGCAGATGGTGGACGGCTCGGAAGCGGACGAGGGCCGCAAGCGCCTGGAGCGGCTCAAGCTGGATGCCATGCTGGGCTACTGCGAACTCACTTCCTGCCGGCGCCGGGCTTTGCTGGGCTACTTCGGCGACGAGTTGCCGGAACCCTGCGGCAACTGCGACAACTGCCTGGAGCCTCCGGAAACCTGGGACGCTACCGAGGCGGCGCGCAAGGCCCTGTCCTGCGTGCACCGCACCGGCCAGCGCTTCGGCGTCAACTATCTGATCGACGTGCTGTTGGGCCGTGACGATGAGCGCATGCGCCGCTTCGGTCACGACAGGATCTCCACCTTCGGAATCGGCTCCGAACTCGCCGAAAAGGAGTGGCGGGCCGTGTTCCGGCAACTGGTGGCCCGGGGCTATCTCCGCGTGGACGCGGAAGGCCATGGCGGCCTGACCCTGGACGAATCCTGCCGGCCCCTGCTCAAGGGCGAGGAAAGCCTGCTGCTGGGCCGCCGGCACCTGGAAACCAAGCGCAAGAGCCGCAAGGCCAAGGCCGGCACCCCCGCCGCCCGGGTGGCCGGCGATCCCCTGTTCGAGGCCCTGCGCGCCAAGCGCCGGGAACTGGCCCAGGCCCAGGGGGTGCCGCCCTATGTGGTGTTCGCGGACACGACCCTGGCGGCCATGGTGGCCGAGCGGCCCCAAAGCCTGGCGGAATTCGCCCGCCTGCCTGGAGTGGGCGAGGCCAAGCTGGCACGCTACGGCGAGTCCTTCCTCACTGTGATCCGCCAGGCCGGAGCACGGGATCCCCAGCCCCCGGGCCAGGATCTCAGTCGGCCCCCGCTGGCCGATAGCAGAACACGAAGCGACCCCGGCCAAAATCGACCATGAGGACACCGCCCCGGTTGGCGGCATAGTCCTGCCAGCCGGGGATGGGACACTGGAAATGGCATTCGGAAACGCCGTGGGGCGACTCCAGGCCCCGGTCCCTGTCCCAGAAGGAGAGCAGCATGGCGCCCCCCCGCTCTTTCAGCAGGTGGTCGGCGGCGACGTTGGCCAGCTTGAGGCATTGGTCGAAATCCAGGGCCAGTTCGTCGGCGTCCAGGTGCAAGGTCTTCATGGGGCGGTCCTTCCGTGTTCCATTGGGGAGAGTCTGCATCCTTGCGAGCATAGCGCGTGCCGTGGCTTCGGATCTCCACCTCATTGGTATCCCCATTCCCGCCGGGGACAGGCTCTCCAGCGGCTCCCAACGTGACGACGAGGCAGCGGCCCGCGCCGGTTGCGACAGAGGGCGAAGATCGGTTCGATGCGACTCGGGCGAAAGCATAAAATCCCCGCTTTCCCGGGATCGAGATTCCCCATGACCCAGACCATCGGCATCCTCACTTCCGGGGGGGATTCCCCCGGCCTCAACGCAGCCATCCGTGGCGTCGGCAAGGCCTGCCAGTCCCATGGCATGCGCATCGTCGGCATCCGTGACGGCTTTCGCGGCCTCATGGAAAACCGCACGCTGGACCTGGAGCGCGGCGCCCTGTCCGGCATTCTCACCGTGGGGGGCACCATCCTCGGCACCAGCCGGGAAAAGCCCCACAAGATGCTGGTGGATGGCAGCTTGCAGGACATGACCGAGGTCATTGTCGCCAACTACCACGCCAACGGCCTGGACTGCCTGGTCTGCCTGGGCGGCGGCGGCACCCAGAAGAACGCCCTGCGCCTCAAGCAGGCGGGCCTCAACGTGGTGACCCTGCCCAAGACCATCGACAACGACGTGGCAAAGACCGACGTCACCTTCGGTTTCGACACCGCCCTGGGCATCGCCACCGACGCCATTGACCGCCTGCACAGCACCGCCCACAGCCACCACCGCATCATCGTGGTGGAGATCATGGGCCACCGGGCCGGCTGGCTGGCCCTGGGCGCGGGCGTGGCCGGCGGCGCCGACGTGATCCTCATCCCCGAGATTCCCTACGACGTGGAACGGGTGGCCCAGGCCATCAAGGCCCGCAAGGCGGGGGGCAAGCCCTTCAGCATCGTGGCCGTGGCCGAGGGGGCCCTGTCCCGGGAGGAGTTCCAGGCCCGCCTGGCCACCGGCGGCAGGAAGAAGGAAAAGAAGCTCAGGGAGATGGCCGCCGAGCCGGAACTGGTCTACGCCGAGCGCACCTTGCGCCTGGCCCACCAGCTGGAAAAGCGCACCGGCCTGGAAGCCCGGGTCACCATCCTGGGCCACCTGCAGCGGGGCGGCACCCCCTCCGCCGCCGATCGCCTGCTCGCCACCCGCCTGGGCACCGCCGCCGCCGACCTGATCCGGGACGGCCGCTACGGCTTCATGGTCGCCGCCCGGGGCGAGGCCACGGAGCCGGTGGCCCTGGAGGAAGTGGCCGGCCAGGCCAAGACCGTGCCCCCCGGGCATCCCTGGGTGGAAAGCGCCCGGGGGGTGGGCACCAGCTTTGGGGATTGAGCCGGGCCCACAGGCCCGGTCAGCCTGAAAGCGGGTTCGAGCCGGGCGAGGAGGGGCGGCTCCGCTTCCCCTTCACATCAAGCCCTTCAACTCATACAGCAACTCCAGGGCCTGCTTGGGCGTCAGCCCATCCGGGTCCACAGCCAGCAGCCTTTCCATGGCCGGGTAGGCGGCGGGTTCGGGGGCAGGTGGGGGAGCGGACAGGGCGCCCTGGGGGCTGTCGGCGCTCGGCTGGTTTTCCCGAACACACAGCTTGCGGCGGGCGGCGTTGATGCCGGCGGCGGGAACGCGGTGCACCCGGGCGCCCCGGAG
>CAZYEY010000105.1:0-16444 GCA_964646585.1 uncultured Thiobacillus sp.
GCCAAACCCCCCGATCCCCACCATGGCCACCCAGGCCAGCTGGCGCCCCGGGCGGCGCGCCAGCTGGCCTGGGTGGCCATGGTGGGGATCGGGGGGTTTGGCTTGGTGGCCTGGGGGTACGTGTGGCGATCGAATCTGGTGTTGGGATGAGCGGGGCGGCTTTCACGGAGGTTGGCAATCCCCCTTGGCGCTCCTGTTGCAATAAGGGGAATGGTGTCGCCAGGTGGCTGTGTATCGGTTTCGCGCTGGCCTGGCTGCTCTCCGGCTGTGCGGAGGATCGGCCGCCGGCTCCCGTCAATGGCCAGACCGCGCCAAGTTTCGCCCTGGAGCGCCTGGATGGCGCCCGGATCGCCTTGCCCGCCGATCTGGCCGGCAAGGTGGTGGCCGTGCGCTTCTGGGCGGACTGGTGCCCCTATTGCCGCAAGGAGATGGCCGAACTTCAGCCGGTCTACGCCCGGCTCCAGGCCCAGGGTCTGGAGATTCTGGCGGTGAACGTGGCCCAGGACCGGGACACGGCCCGGCGCTTCGCCGAATCCATCGGCATCGCCTATCCGGTGCTGCTGGACCCGGATGGGGCCACGGCCCGGGCCTACGGTGTCCAGGCCCTGCCGGTGACCTGGCTGGTGGATCGACACGGAATCCTGCGCGGCAAGATCGTGGGCGAGGCCACGGCGGAATTGTTCGAAACCCGGACCCAGTCCTTGCTCCATGAACCCTGAGCCCTTGTCCGAACTGACCCTTCCCCTGGCCTTCCTTGCCGGTCTGGCCGGCGCGGGCCATTGCTGGGTCATGTGCGGCCCCGTGGCCGGCGGGCTGTTCCTGGCCGGGGCCCGGGTGGGGCTGATCCTGCCCCATTTGGGGTATCACGCCGGGCGCGTCCTGGCCTACACCCTGGTGGGAGGGCTGGCGGCGTTCCTCGGTCAGGCCGTCGTGCTCACCGGGGGCGTGGGGCGTGTCCAGGGGGTGCTTTACATTGTGGCGGGCTTGCTGGTGATTCTGGCGGGGGCCAGGGCGGCAGGTTGGGTGTCGATGCCCCGGGTGGTGCCAGGCGGCATGTCCCGGTGGTCCCTGGCCGGATTCCTCAATGGCTTGCTGCCCTGTTCATTGGTCTTTTCCCTGAGTCTGAAGGCTGCCACGGCCCCCGATCCCCTGACCGGTGCCGCCTGGCTCCTGGCCTTCGGCCTGGGCACCGTGCCGGCCATGGCCCTGGTGGCCCTGCTCGCCCAGGGCCTGGGCCGGCAATCCCTGGTCTGGCTGCGCTGGCTGGCCGGAGGAGCGGTGATGCTGCTCGGCTTGCAGGCCGTCTGGGCCGGGGGCCGGTTTTTTTCCGTCATGCTGCATCTGTGATGCGGCTTTTTGCTGAAAGGGAGTACCACCATGAAACGTCGTGATCTCTTCAAACTGCCTCTGCTGGCCGCTGCCGCCACACCCCTGATGTCCACACCCGCCCGGGCCACGGAGTGCGCGGGCGACGGCACCCCTCATCAGTTCATTCCCAAGGCTCCCAAGGACGCCACGCCCCTGGTGGACGAGTTGAAGAAGTATCCCAAGTGTCCCTATTGCGGCATGGACCGCGCCCAGTACCACCATGCCCGGCACCTGGTCCAGTACGCTGACGATCTGGTGGATGGCACCTGTTCCATCCATTGCCTGTCCATTTCCCTGGCCATCAACCTGGACCGGGAACCCAAGGCCATCTATGCCCCGGACAACGCCAGCGGCGAGGCGGTGAAGCCCCTCATCAGCGTGGATCAGGCCACCTATCTGATCGGCGGCAAGGCCCCCGGCGTGATGACCATGCGCAGCAAGGTGTCCTATGGCAGCAGGGCGGCAGCCGAAGCCGCCCAGGCCAGGGACGGCGGCGAGATCGGCGACTTTGCCGCGGCCCTCACCGCCAGCTACGCGGACCTGGCCAAGGACACCCTCATGATCCGCAAGAAGCGGGAGGAGCGGCGCAAGCATATGATGAAGCAGGTCGGCTGATGGCCGGGATCCCTGCCTGGACCGGACGCCTGGCCCGGCACGTGGTGCTGCTGCTCGCGCTGGTGCCGGCTGTCGTGTCCGGCGCCGGGCCGATCGCTTTTCCCGATCCCGGACCCAGGGATCTTTGCCCGGTGTGCGGCATGGTGGTGAGCAAGTATCCGGCCTGGATCGCCACGGTGGTCTACAAGGACGGCCATGCCCATCACTTCGACGGGGCCAAGGATCTGTTCAAGTATCTTTTCGACGTGCCCCGGTATGCCAAGGGCCACCGGCCCCAGGACATCGCCCGCATTGGCGTCACAGAGTATTACGGCCTGAGCCGCATCGATGCCCGCCAGGCCTGGTACGTCATAGGCTCCGATGTAACCGGGCCCATGGGCCATGAACTGGTGCCCCTGGCCAGCCAGGCCGATGCCCGGGAGTTCCTGCGGGACCATGGCGGCAAGCGCATCCTGCGCTTCGAGGATGTGGACAGGGCCTTGCCATGGAAGCTGGATGCCGGCCGATTCGAGTGATCCCGGCTGGGCGGACGCGCTTGTGCCGCCGCCGTGAAGCGGAAATACTCGCCCCACCACGAAATCGGCGAGGTGGCGAGATGAAGAGCTTTGGCGCGACGGCGGGCGGCTGTGGACAAGGGGTGACCATCAACAAGGGCCGGGTGATGGCCGACGATGAACTGGGGTTCTATGCCCTTGCCGATGGCGTGCGCGGCCACCCCTCCGGCGGCCGGGCGGCTCAGATCGCCCTGGAACGGGCGGCGGAGCGGATCCGGGCGGCGGGGCCGACCCGGGGTGAGGCGGCCCTGACCCTGCTCCGGGAGGTGGTCCAGGAGTGCTCCCGGGCCGTCCACGAGGCGGGCATCGCCGCGCCAGAGGATCGGGGCATGAGCGCCGCCCTGTCCCTGGTCTGGGTCGTTGGCGACCACGCCCACATCGCCCATGTGGGCCACAGCAGCGTCCACATGGCGCGCCTGGGCCGGCTCCATCGCCTGTCCCGGGACCACAGCGTGGCCATGGAACTGGTGGAGATGGGCCTTCTGGAGCCGGCCGGCGCCGTGGATCATCCCATGAGCCGGGTGCTGACCCGGGCGGTGGGCATGCAGGAGGCGGTATTGCCGGATACCCTCAGCATCGAACTGGTGCCTGGCGACCGGTTCGTTCTCAGCGCAGCTGGCGCCGTGGAGGCGCCGGACAAGGTGGTGGAGACCATGGCCCGGGACGCTCTCGTCCGCGCCCTGGTGGATGCCACCCTGGCACGCAACCAGCGTGACTGGAGCAACGCGGTGGTGGTGGAAATCCTGTCCGACGCCGACGCAGGCGGCCGGGACGCGCTGGCCAAGCTGGATGCGCTCAAAGGCATGTTCCTGTTCAGGGATCTGGACATGAGCGAACTGGCCCGGGTGCTGGAATCCAGCGTCCTGCGCCGGGCCGAAGCCGGAGACATGCTGATCCGGGAGGGGGATTGGGCGCACAGCCTGTATCTCATCCTCGATGGCGAATTGGAGGTCATCAAGAACGACATGGTGTTGGCCCGTTTCGGCAAGGGTGGGCACGTGGGCGAGATGGCCCTGGTCAGCGGCGCCCCCCGCTCCGCCAGTGTCCGTGCCGCCCGCCCCACGCGCTTTTTGGAGATCCAGCGGGAACAGTGGGAAGGACTGCTGCATCGGGCCCCGGCTATCGGCGTGAAGCTGCTTTCCGCCCTGTCCGAGGAACTGAGCAACCGCCTGGCGCGCATGAACGAACGGGTCTGATGCGCGCCTTGGCCGTCCGGGTCAGGCCAGCAGCCAGCCCGTCACCAAGCCCGCTGCCACGGCGGCCATGCCGGGCAACACCTGGCGGGCCAGGGCGGCGCCGCCGATGACGCTGGCGAGCCCGCTCTTGAACAGGATGTTGGCGAGCAGGGCCAGCAGCACGGTGGTGGCCACCTGGTCCGGCCCCAGGTTGCCCAGGCCGAACAGACGCAGGCTGGAAAGCGTGATGGCGTCCACGTCGGTGAGGCCGGAAACCAGGGCGACGGCGTAGACCCCCTGGCTGCCCACCCAGTCCGCCAGCCAGGCGGCGGCGAACAGAACCCCCGCATAAAGCAGGCCGAAGCTCAAGGCGGCGCGGATTTCCGTGGGATTCTTCATCTCCAGGGTGGGAGCGTCGGCCTTTTCGTTGAGCCGGTGCCAGTAGAGGTACACCAGGACGAGGCCCGCGGCGCCACCGCATCCCAGCAGGGTCAGCATGGGCCCCAGCAGGCCCGGTTGCAGCACCGCCACCACCAGGGACAGTCGGATCAGCACCACCCAGTTGGCGAGCAGAATGATGAGGGCGGCCATCCCCGTGAGCTGGGGGTTGTCGCGGCCATGGCGGGAGAAGGCCAGGGTCGTGGCTGTGCTGGAGGCGATGCCGCCGAACAGACCGGTGAGCAAGGTGCCGTGACGCTGGCCGGCAATGCGCAGGGCAGCGTAGCCCGCCAGGGAGAGGCCGGAGATGAGCACCACCATCCACCAGATCTGGTAGGGATTCAGCGCTTTGTACGGGCCGTAATCCTGGTCCGGCAGGATGGGCAGGACGACGAAGGAGAGCACCGCGAACTGGAGGATGGAGACCAGGTCCAGCCGGGTCAGGCTGCGGGAGACGCCGCGCAACTCAGGCTTGAAGTAGAGCAGGGCGGTGGCGAGGATGGCCAGGGTGACGGCGAGTTGCTCCATGCCGTACCAGACCATGGCGCCCAGGCCATAGCAGACCACTACGGCGGCGATGGTGGTGGTGCCCGGGTCTTCCGCCTCGTCATCCTTGAAGTAGCTGGCCACCATCATGCCGCCCAGGATGAGCAGGCCGCCACCCAGGACCCAGGGGGCGCCGGTCTTCTCCGAGAGCAGGGCCCCCACGGTGCCCGCCAGGGCCACCAGGGAGAAGGTACGCAAGCCCGCCTTGGCGGCGGGGGAGCGCTCCCGCTCCAAGCCGATCAACAGGCCCAGGGCAAGGCTGGTGAGGAAGGGGAAAAGGGCGGCGAGCGGGTCCGGTTGCATGTCCTGATTATGGCCAAGGCGGCCGGACGCGCCAGATCAACCCACTGGAATCGTGTCCTTGAAGGCCGGCCGCTGCATGAGCCGGTCATACAGTTCGGACAGGTTGGGATGGTCGCGGCGCCAGTCGATCTCGGGGAAGCGGAAGACCAGGTAGCCCAGGGCGCAGCCCACGGCGATATCGGCCAGGCAGAAGAAATCACCGGTGCACCAGGTCTGTTGGCCCAGATCCTCGCTCATGGCCTTGAGGCCGGCGGATACCTTGCCCATCTGGCGGCGGATCCAGTCCGGATCCTGGCGATTGTTGGGGCGTTTCTTTTCCGCCATCACCAGGGCGGCGGCATCGCAGATGCCGTCGGCCAGGGCCTCCCAGCGCTTCACCGCGATGCGGGGACGGGCGTCCTTGGGCAGCAGGTGTCCCACCGGGCTCACGTTCTCCAGGTATTCGACGATGACCCGGGAGTCGAACAGGGTCTTCCCGTCCTCCAGAACCCAGACGGGAACCTTGCCCAGAGGGTTGTACTCGGGGACTTGGGTATCCGCCTCCCAGGGCACGTCCACGACGAACTCGTATTCCACGAACTTCTCCGCCGCGACGATGCGGACCTTGCGTACGAAGGGACTCGTCAGGGAGCCAATCAGCTTCATTTTTTGTGACATCGCTTGCTTCGGTTTCTGGGTGGCCATGGGATGGGTCGGATGGTGAACTATTCGACCACAGCCTGGACGTGGGGCCAGGCGGCGGCGAAGCGGCGCAGGGTTTCCTCCCGACCAAGCAGGGCCAGCACTTGATCGATGGACGGGGTCTGGGCGGTGCCGAAAAGAATGAGGCGCAGGGGCATGCCGATCTGGCCCATCTTCATGCCGAAGGCGGCGGCGGTGTCCTTGAGCAACTGGCTCAGGGCCGGCGCCTCCCAGGCGACGCTGGCCAGGTCGGCCTGGAGTTTCTCGAAGGCGGGCAGAGCGGCCCTGGGCAGCTTGGCGCGCAGTTCCTCCACCGCCGCCAGGGTATGGCGGAAGTAGATGTGCAGGCCGTCGGCCAATTCCTCGATGGTGTTGACCCGTTCCTTGACCAGGCCGATGAGACCAGGCAGTTCGGCTCGGCCCGTCGGGTCGATGCCCTGGGCCTGGAGGAAGGGCCGGACCAGTTGGGCCAGGCGGCCGTTGTCGGCCTCCTTGAGATATTGCTGGTTGAGCCAGCCGAGCTTGGCGGCGTCGAAACGGGCGGCGGAATGGCTCACATGGCCTACGTCGAACCACTCGACGAACTGGGCGAGATCGAATTTTTCATCGTCGCCGTGGCTCCAGCCCAGGCGGGCCAGATAGTTGAGCAGGGCCTCGGGCAGGTAACCCTCATCCCGGTATTGCAGCACCGACACGGCCCCGTGGCGCTTGGACAGGCGCTCGCCGTCCTGGCCCAGGATCATGGGCACATGGGCATAGCTGGGGATGGGGGCGCCCAGGGCTTTGAGGATGTTGATCTGGCGCGGGGTGTTGTTGACATGGTCGTCGCCGCGGATGACGTGGGTGATGCCCATGTCCCAGTCATCCACCACCACGCCGAAGTTGTAGGTGGGCACGCCATCGCCGCGCATGATCACCAGGTCGTCCAGTTCCGCGTTGGCTACGGTGATGGGGCCTTTGATCATGTCCTGGAAGGTGACTTCGCCTTCCCGGGGGGTGCGGAAGCGGATCACTGGCGTAATGCCGGCAGGCGGTGGTGGCAGTTTTTTTCCGGGTTCGGGTCGCCAACGCCCATCGTAGCGGGGTTTCTCACTCCGGGCCTTCTGGGCCTCGCGCAGGGCTTCCAGTTCGTCCTTGCTGGCATAGCAGTAGTAGGCGTGGCCGTCCTCCAGGAGCTGGTCCACCACCGCCTTGTAACGCTCCATGCGCTGCATCTGGTAGTAGGGGCCTTCGTCCCAGTCGAGGCCGAGCCAGGCCATGCCGTCCAGGATGGCCTGGACCGAGGCCTGGGTGGAGCGTTCCAGGTCGGTATCCTCGATGCGCAGGATGAACTCGCCGCCCATCTTGCGGGCAAAGGCCCAGGAGAACAGCGCGGTGCGGGCGCCGCCGATGTGCAGGTAGCCGGTGGGCGACGGAGCGAAACGGGTGCGAACCATGGCGCGGAAGGATGACGGAAAGCCGCAATTCTACTGGATGCCCCCCTTTCGCCTTAAGCCTTGCGGAATGCAAAAAGCCTTTGACCGGCGTCGGTGGGCTCATTAGAATGCGCCGCCTCGGGTTGAGCCGCGAGCTTCGCGGCCCGACGCACCGGGCAGTTAGCTCAGCGGTAGAGCACCGCCTTCACACGGCGGGGGCCACTGGTTCGATCCCAGTACTGCCCACCAGAACCCGTAAGCCGGCCTCGTGCCGGCTTTTGTCATTTCGCCTTCATTTTCTCGCTGGAGCCGGAAATCGCCGCACGCTTCGAACTGCTGATCTTCGACTGGGACGGCACCCTGATGGATTCCGCCGGGGTCATCGTCGCCTGTATCCAGGCGGCGAGCCGGGACATGGGCCTGCCCGAGCCCACCCGGGAGGCGGCCAGCCACATCATCGGACTGGGTCTGCGCCAGGCCCTGGAGACCCTCTTTCCCGACCTGCCCGAGGACCAGCACCAGCCCCTGGCGGACCACTACCGCCGCCATTACCTTGGCCAGGATGCGGAGATCCCCCTGTTTGAGGGCGCCCGGGAACTGATCGCCGAGATGCGCGAGCGCGGCCATCTGCTTGCCGTGGCCACCGGCAAGGCGCGGCGGGGCCTGGAACGGGCCTTTGCCCATACCGGCCTGGGGGCGTTCTTCCATGCGTCCCGAACTGCCGACGAGACCCACTCCAAGCCCCATCCGGCCATGATCGAGGAGTTGTTGGACCAACTCATGGTAGAGCCGGAGCGGGCGTTGATGATCGGCGATACCACCCATGACCTGGAAATGGCCCGCAATGCCGGCATTGCCGCCCTGGGGGCTGCCTATGGCGCCCATCCGCCGGCGGGACTGGAGGCCTTGAATCCCCTGGCGGTCTGCCACAGCTTCGCCGAACTGGCGGAATGGCTGCGCAGCAACGCCTGATCTGCGCCTCCGGCGATCTGGAGGAGGGGGGCGCCGGTGTGCGCTTCCAGGTGGAGCGTGGCGGTGAAAGCCTTCCTGCCTTCGCCGTGCGCTGGCAAGGGCGGGTTCGCGCCTATCTCAACCGCTGCGGTCACGTGCCCATCGAGCTGGATTGGCAGCCCGGAGAGTTCTTCGACTACTCGCGGCTATACTTGATCTGTTCCACCCATGGCGCCCTCTATGACCCGGCTACCGGCGACTGCATGGGCGGCCGCTGCGAGGGCAGGGGGCTGGTGCCCGTGGCCGTGGTGGAGCGGGACGGTGGCATCTATCGCGAGGAATCCTGAATGGCTGACGAAGAGAATCCCGAACGGGGCGCCCTGGAGCGCCTGTTGCTGGCCCACTTGCAGGAACAGCGCAAGGCGCGGCGCTGGAGCGTGTTCTTCAAGTTCCTGGGCTTCGTCTGGCTGTTCATCCTGCTGTTCACCGTGATGAGCTACGAGGGAGATACTTTCAAGTCCACCGGTCCCCATACCGCCTTGGTGGAATTGAACGGGGAGATCGGTGGCGAGAATGGCATGAGCGCCGATTCGCTGATCGGCGCCCTCAATGGTGCTTTCGACGACAAGCACACCAAGGGGGTGGTGATGCGCATCAACAGTCCCGGCGGCAGCCCGGTCCAGGCGGGCCAGGTCCATGACGAAATCCGCCGCCTGCGCGCCAAGCATCCCAAGATTCCGCTCTATGTGGTGGTGGACGATATCTGCGCCTCGGGGGGCTATTACATCGCCGCCGCCGCCGATCGCATCTTCGTGGACAAGGCGTCCCTCGTCGGCTCCATCGGGGTGCTCATGGACGGTTTTGGCTTCACCGAGAGCATGAAGAAACTGGGTGTGGAACGCCGCCTTCTCGCCGCTGGCGAGAACAAGGGGTTCCTCGACCCCTTCTCTCCCGTTGAGCCCAAACAGGAAGCCCATGCCCGGGCCATGCTGGGGGAAGTCCACGAGCAGTTCATCCATGTGGTGCGCCAGGGTCGGGGCAAGCGTTTGAAGGAAACCCCGGACATGTTCAGCGGTCTGGTCTGGAGCGGCGCTCGCAGCATCGAGCTGGGGCTGGCCGATGCCCTGGGGAGTCTGGACTACGTGGCCCGGGAAGTGGTCAAGGCCGAGGAGATCGTGGATTTCACGCCCCATGAAGGCCTGGCCGAGCGTCTCGCCCGCCGCATCGGCACCGCCATGGGCCAGGCCATGATCCCCTGGGCGAAAGAGAATCTCCGGGTGCGTTGATGGGCGACTATGTGCCCATCGCCTGCGCCGAGCACGAACGCCTGGAATTCGCAGTGTTGAGGCGCCAGAGAATGCGCATGGTGTTCCGTGATGAGTCGGGCGTGGAACACGCCCTGACGGTTCTGCCCACCGATGTGGCCACCCGGAATGGTGCGGAGTGGTTGAGTTATCGGGATGCTCAGGGTGTGGAGTCGGTGGTGCGCCTGGACCGCATTCTCTCGGCCCAGCCCGCCTGAAATGAAAAGCGCCCGCGAGGCCGAAGCCACGCAGGCGCCGAAGGAGCGCAGGAGGACGGCTGTGTCGCTCAGACGGGCAGCTTCACCAGGCTGGATGCCTTGGCGGCCTGTTCCCTGGCCAGCTTCATGCCTTCCTGGATCAAAGCGCCATACTCGTTGCCAGATTCGTTGGCGAAGGCGATGCAGTCACGCAGGGCGGCCATGTTGCGTTCTCCGCACTCGCGCATGAGCGCGGTTTGACCGGCCAGCAGGTCCTGGTATCCCCTGGACTTGGTCATGAGTTCCAGGCCGCGGGCGCTGGCGTCCATGTAGAAAGTGGCCAGGTCGGCTTGCTGCTGGAACAGCCTGGCGAAGGTGCGCTGGTTCAGTTCGCTGACTTTGCGGGCGGACTCCAGGGCGGTTTCGCTGGACTTCTCGATCAGTTCGATGATTTCGTTTTGCATGGGTTTCTCCTGGATGGGAAAAGTGGGATCGGTGGTTGTGCAATGCAGCAATTGATGCGTTGCACAATATCGAAGCCAAACCCGTGGTGTCAACACCCAAAAGAAAAAAATTGTTTTACGGCTTGGTTTTGTCGCCGTTCTTGGCGTCAGGCCCGGCGGAGCGGCGGGTGAGTTCTTCCATGTCCTTCCAGAAGCCCATGTTCTGCTGGCCGAGCTTCATCCAGAACTCCATGGGATTTCCGCCCCACATGCCTTGCATCTGCTCGGTGAACATGCGCTGTTGCTTCACGAACAGATCCAGGCTCTGGTCCAGGAAGGTGGTGAAGGCGGCCTGGGCGGTATCCCCATAGAAGCGGATGAACCGCTCCAGCATGGCGGAAGTGAACATGGGGGCGCCACTGGCCTCCTGTTCCAGGATGATCTGCAGAAGGATGTTGCGGGTGATGTCATCCTCGGTCTGGGAATCCACCACCTTGAACGGTATGGCGCGCATGACCAGATCCTTCACCTCGGCCAGCGTGATGTAGCGGCTTTCCTCGGTATCGTAGAGGCGCCGGTTGGGGTATTTCTTGATCAGGCGTTCAGTCGTCATGGCGTAGCACCCTGGGAAAATGCCGGCGG
Source organism: uncultured Thiobacillus sp. (assembly GCA_964646585.1). Lineage (GTDB taxonomy): Bacteria > Pseudomonadota > Gammaproteobacteria > Burkholderiales > Thiobacillaceae > PFJX01. The sequence goes on from CAZYEY010000105.1 coordinate 10,633, forward strand.
GATCACCCGCCGGCCTGTTTCGATTGCCGCATCAGCACATGTGCTGACCGCCGTTGGCAGCAATGTTGGCGCCGGTGATGAAGGCCGCGTCCTCCGATGCCAGGAAAGTCACCAGGGCGGCGATCTCCTCTGGCTTGCCCAGGCGTCCCACGGGGATCTGCGCGATGATCTGGTTGCGCACCTCCTCGGGGATGGCCATCACCATCTCGGTGCCGATGTAGCCGGGCGAGACGGAGTTGACCGTGATGCCCTTGCGGGCCGTCTCCTGGGCCAGGGCCATGGTGAAGCCATGCATGCCGGCCTTGGCGGCAGAGTAGTTGGTCTGGCCGAACTGGCCCTTCTGGCCGTTGATGGAGGAGATGTTGATCACCCGGCCCCAGCCTTTGTTGAGCATGCCATCGATGAACTGCTTGGTGACGTTGAACACGGAGTCCAGGTTGACGCTCATCACCGCGTTCCACTGGTCGGCGCTCATCTTGCGGAAGGTGCCGTCCTTGGTGATACCGGCGTTGTTCACCAGCACGTCCACGCCGCCGAATTCGGCGTTGAGCTTGTCGCCCATGGCCTTGCAGTCATCCAGGCTGGAGACGTCGCATGGGATGATGGCCATGTCGTAGCCGGCGTCGGCCATCTTTTTTTTCCATTCCTGGGCATGTTCTTCGTGCACATAGGTGGCCACCACCTTGCAGCCGGCCTGGGCCAGCTTGATGCAGATGGCGGTGCCGATGCCACCGGTGCCTCCGGTGACGAGAGCCACTTTTCCGTTCAATCCACTCATTGCCGGTTCCTTCTCGTCAGATGCGTTCAACCGCCAGGGCCACGCCCTGACCGCCACCAATGCACAGGGTGGCGAGACCCTTGTTGGCGCCGGCGCGCTGCATGCCATAGAGCAGGGTCACCAGGATGCGGGCGCCGGAAGCGCCGATGGGGTGGCCGATGGAGATGGCGCCGCCACTCACGTTCACGTTGACCGGGTCGAAGCCGAGTTCCTTGTTGACCGACAGGGCCTGGGCGGCGAAGGCCTCATTGGCCTCGATCATGTCCAGATCCTTGGTGGACCAGCCGGCGCGGTCCAGGCACTTCTTCACAGCGGGAATGGGGCCGGTGCCCATGATGGCCGGATCGACCCCGGCGCTGCCGAAGGACACCACCCGGGCCATGGGCGTGAGGCCCAGGGCCCTGGCCTGGGCCCCGGACATCACCACCACGCCGGCGGCGCCATCGTTGATGCCGGAGGCGTTGCCGGCGGTCACCGTGCCATCTTTCTTGAAGGCGGGCTTGAGCTTGGCGAGGGACTCGGCAGTGACGCCGGCGCGTGGAAACTCGTCCCTGGCAAAGACGATGGGATCTCCCTTGCGCTGGGGGATCTCGATGGGGAGGATCTCCGCGTCGAAATGGCCCGCGTTCTGGGCGGCCTCGGTGCGCTGCTGGGAGGTGGCCGCGAACAGATCCTGTTCGGCGCGGCTGAACGCATACTTGGCGGCGATGTTCTCAGCGGTGATGCCCATATGGCAGTCGTTGAAGGCGCACCACAGGCCATCCTGGATCATGGTGTCCACCAGTTCCCAGTTGCCCATGTGCTTGCCTTCGCGGGACCTGGGCAGCACGTGGGGCGACAGGCTCATGTTCTCCTGGCCGCCGGCGATGACGATGCCGGAATCGCCGCATTCAACGGCCTGGGCGGCAAGGTGCACGGCCTTGAGGCCGCTGCCGCAGACCTTGTTGATGGTGAGGGCCGAGACCGTGTCCGGCAACCCGCCGGCGAGCGCCGCCTGCCGTGCCGGATTCTGCCCGGCGCCGGCCTGCAGGACCTGGCCCATGATCACCTCGTCGATCTGCCCCGGCTGCAAATTGGCTCGGGCGAGCAGGCCCCGGATCACATGGGCGCCCAGTTGGCTGGCGGGAATGCCGGACAGCGTGCCGCCAAAGGATCCGACAGCCGTGCGACCCGCGGCCACAATGACCACATCGTTGAACATATGGAAGTCTCCTGACGAATGAGGAATGCTTCCTCCCCCGTTGGAAATTCTATCCGTTTTTGTGCACTGCACTTGACAATATTTGTTGCGTCGCACAAAAATGGATGGACTAAGCCGCTTCAACCGCGAAGGAGGGGACCGTGGGCGACAACTGGATGGCTGGCTGGATGGAAGCCCAGCAGAAATACTGGAACGCCTGGGCCGACATGGCTCAACGTGGCATGAAGGCGCCCGAGGCGGCAAAGAGTCCTTGGGCAGACGGTCTCAACCAGTGGTGGCAGATGCTGGCGCCCATGACTCCGCCGGTGGGCCGGGAAGTGTTCGACCGTCTGATGGATGTGAGCAAAGGCTATTTCAGTCTGGCGGAGCGCTTCATGACCGGTGCCCAGAACAGTCAGGACGGCGGCATGGATGCCATCAATGGCTGGCTGGATTCCCTGCAGAAGATGTGGTCCGACTGCGCCCAGGCTGGCGCCGCTTTCCGTACCGACGGCTTCTCCCCCCAGAACCAGTTCAAGGGCCTGACCACCTTCTGGGATCTGCCCATGGATACCTGGAACCGGCTGGCTGCGAATGTCATGCCCATGCCCGGCGACTTCACCCATGCCTTCCACCCGGAGGGGATCCACGCGGTGAAAGACCAGGTCAACAAATTCCTCTCCATTCCCGCCGTCGGTTACACCCGGGAAGCCCAGGAGCAGTATCAGATCCTGGCCCAGCGCCAGGTGGACTACATGGCTGCGATGCAGGCCTATCAGGGCGCCTTCGCCAAGCTGGGTATGGAGACCGCCAGGAAGTTTCAGCAATCGCTGCTGGAACGCGCCAGGGAGGGCAAGCCCATCACGTCCCTGCGCGAACTGTATGACCAGTGGGTGGAGATGAGCGAAGCCGCCTACGCCGACTTCGTCATGACCCAGGAATACCAGGCACTATACGGCCGCCTGGTGAACACCCTGCTGGCCATGAAGCAGCAAATGTCTCGCATGGTGGACCAGACCCTGGAAGCCATGCACATGCCCACCCACGCCGAGATCAGCACCCTCCAGTGCCGGCAGCAGGAATTGCGCCGGGACAATCTGAGGATGCGCAAGGAGATCAAGGGCCTGCAAGCCCAGCTCGAGGCCCTGCGCCAGACCCTGTTGCAAGGCAGGGTGGAGGCTGAGGAGGAACCCAAGGCCAGACGCGCTCCCGCCAGGCGGACGCCCGCCGCCAAGTCCAAGTAATCCAGGAGACGAAACCATGCTGCCTTTCGACATGCGCCCCGACGCCGTGCTGCGGGAGCTCGCCGCCTATGGCGAGAAGCTCTCCCACGGCATGAAGCACCTGATGGAAGTGGGCGAGATTTCCTCCGGCGTCACGCCCAAGACCGTGGTCTACCAGGAAGACAAGCTGACCCTCTACCGTTTCCAGAACCCCAATCAGGACGCGGTGGTCGGCAAGATCCCCTTGCTCATCGTTTATGCACTGGTGAACCGGCCCTACATGACCGACATCCAGGAGAACCGCTCCACCGTGCGGGCCCTCATGGATGCCGGTCAGGATGTCTACCTGGTGGACTGGGGGTATCCAGACCGGGCCGACCGCTACCTGACCCTGGACGATTACATCAACGGCTACCTGGACCGCTGCGTCGACGTCATCCGCGAGCGTCACCGTCTGGACAAGATCAATCTCCTTGGCATCTGCCAGGGCGGCACCTTCTCCCTGTGCTATTCCGCCCTGCACCCGGACAAGGTGAAAAATCTCATCACCATGGTGACCCCGGTGGATTTCCAGACCCCGGACAACATGCTCTCCCACTGGGTGCAGCAAGTGGATGCGGACCTGGTGGTGGACACCCTGGGCAACGTCCCCGGCGAAATGCTCAACTGGACCTTTCTGAACCTGAAGCCCTACCAACTCATGGGCCAGAAGTACCTGGGCCTCCTGGATACCCTGGACGACCCGGAAGCATTGAAGAACTTTCTGCGCATGGAGAAGTGGATCTTCGACTCTCCCGACCAGGCCGGCGAAGCCTTCCGCCAATTCATCAAGGACTTCTACCAACAGAACAAGCTGTTGAAGGGCGGGCTGGAGATCGGCGAGCCGGTGAGCCTGGAGAACATCACCATGCCGGTGCTCAACGTCTATGCCGAGCAGGACCATCTGGTGCCGCCCGACGCCTCCCGGGCCATGCGCGGCAAGCTGGGCACCCAGGATTACACCGAACTGTCCTTCCCCGGCGGCCACATCGGCATCTACGTCAGCGGCAAGGCCCAGAAGACCGTGCCCCCTGCCATCGGCAAATGGCTGGACGAGCGAAGCTGAGGCCAGGCCGACCCGGAGAGCTGTTGTTGGATGCCCCTTGCCTGTGGCAAGGGTGTCTTGGATCACCGTTCATCTGAATCCCCCGGAACTCCACGGGCCGGGGATCATTCCGGCAAAGTGATTCGGCCTTCCTTGCTGAACTGGTAATCCTTGAACACGTGCTCGGCGGAGAGCAGGGCGTAGTCGCCGTTGGCCTGCTTCACCGTGGTGTCCTTTAGGCGGTAGGTGTAGTGGCCGCAGGTCCAGATGTCGAAGTCGCGCATGTGGGTGCACAGGCAGGTCTTGTCCATGACCTTGATCTTCTTGTCGCCCGGGTGGGCGGCCACTTCCCGGTTGTAAGCGTCGATGTAGGAACAGCGGCCGTTGGCATCCAGCAGGTAGCCGAAGGATTCGCAGTTGGGATGGGTGCCGGCGCCGATTCCGGGGCTTCTCTTGATCATGCGCATGGGGTAGCCGGTGGGGGAGACGCCATTGACCTCGATGTCTTCCTCGTCGGCCTTGAAGTACTCCTGCTTGACCGGATCGGGCAGGCCGCATTCCTTGGTGACGGTGAAGCGGGTGGCCACCTGCACGGCGGCGGCGCCGCGCTCCAGAAAAGCGGTGGCGTCCGTGCCGGTGAAGATGCCCCCGGCGGGGATCAGGGGGATGTCCAGGTGCTCGGCCTTCAGCCAGGCCTGGATCTCGGCCACGATGCCGGCCAGATCGTGCTTCATCCAGTCGTCCAGGCCGAAGCCCAGGTGGCCACCGGCCAGGGGGCCTTCCACCACCACGTAGTCGGGCAACCGGTTGGTACGTCCATTCTTGCGCAGGAAGAGCTGAAGGGCGCGCAGGGACGAGACGATGATGCCCAGCTTGGCATCCCGGAAACGAGGGTGTTCCTCCATGAGGCCGAAGCTGCCCAGGTGCAGGCCCGCCGCCAGGGTGATGCCGTCGATGCCCGCGTCCAGCGCGGCGTTGAGCCGCACCTTGAGGGTCTCCCTGGGGGCGTTCATCGTCAGCTTTTCCATGCAGTTGATGAACACCATGCCGGGGCCCTTCTTGGCATCCATGGCCCGGCGCACGTGGAGACGGGTGGCTTCTTCCAGTTCGCCCAGGTGGAACTTCACCAGGGACTTGTCCGCCAGGTTCTTGACGTTGTGTTTGTAGAGCTGGAGCTTGTCCTTGACGTAGCGGGTCTGGAAATGCCGATCGATGACCGTGGGCACCATGGCGTCGGAGATGTGGCCCACGCCGCCCAGGCGCGCGGCTTCCAGGGCCAGTTCCACGGTGGAGATGTCCACGCCCATGCCGCCGATCATGATGGGCACCAGCTCCTGCTGGCCGAAGCGGAGGCGGAAATCATCCACGCCCGTCTCTTAACCACATCTCCGAGCCCACGAGACCGTATTAGATCTCGTATGCCGTCTTATGCTTGAAAATACAAATTTAGGAATTTCAGGTTGAGAATTATTCTCTAAAAGTAATTTATCTTGGATATTTGTTTGTGTTAGTAATTTCTTTTTTGATTAGTGGCAAATTCACTGCAA
>CAZYEY010000106.1:0-7557 GCA_964646585.1 uncultured Thiobacillus sp.
GGGCCGACAGGGGCTCGTCCATCAGCAGCAGACGGGGCTTGAGGGCCAGGGCACGGGCGATGCCCACCCGCTGGCGTTCGCCGCCGGAGAGCTGATGGGGGCGGCGGTCGAGCAGGCTGCCGATGCCCAGCAGGTCGATGACGTGGTCCAGGGCGGCCTTGTCGAGTCGCTCGGCGGCACGCTTCATGCCGTAGTCCAGATTGCCCCGGGCGGTGAGGTGGGGAAACAGGCTGGCCTCCTGAAACACGTAGCCCAGCGCGCGTTTATGGGTGGGCAGGCAGGTGCGGCCGTCCTGCCAGACCTCGCCCTTCATGACCAGACGGCCTTCCGGCGCGTGGGCCAGGCCGGCGATCAATCGAAGTAATGTGGTCTTGCCGGAACCGGAGTGGCCGAACAGGGCGGTGACGCCCCGGCCGGGCAGTTCCAGATCCACGTCCAGGGTGAACTCGGGGTAGGCGAGCTTGAAGCGCGCCTGGATGGTTTCATCGTTCGTAGTCATACATGCACCACGTGATAGCGACGATTGAGGAAATAGACTGTGAACAGCAACAGGAACGAGGCTGCCAGCAAGCCGCCGGCCAGCACGTGGGCGCTGGCATAGTCCATGGCCTCGGCGTGGTCGTAGATGGCGATGGACAGCACCCGCGTTTCGCCCGGGATGTTGCCCCCCACCATCAGCACCACGCCGAATTCGCCGACGGTGTGGGCGAAGGTGAGCGTCGTGGCGGTGAGGAAGCCCCGCCGGGCGAGCGGCAGCACCACGCTGAAGAAGCGGTCCCAGGGGCCGGCCCGCAGGGTGGCGGCAGCCTCGGTCATGCGATCCCCCACGGCGGCGAAGGCGTCCTTCAGGGGTTGCACCATGAAGGGCAGGGAATACAGGGTGGAGGCCAGCACCAGGCCGGTGAAGGTGAAGGCCAGGTGATGCCAGCCCAGGTCCTGCAGGGTGCCGCCGATGAAACCCTTGGGCCCCAAGGCCACCAGCATGTAGAAACCCAGCACGGTGGGCGGCAGCACCAGGGGCAGGGCCACCACGGCTTCCACCGCCACCGAGACCTTGTTCTTCGTGCGCGCCAGCCACCAGGCGATGGGGGTGCCGAGCACCAGCAACACCAGGGTGGTGACGCCGGAGAGCTTGAGGGTGGTGATCAGGGCGATCCAGTCGGCGTCGGACATGTCATTTCCCCTCTTCGCCCGGCAGCACGAAGCCATAGCGGCGCATGATCACCCGGGCCGGTTCCGTGGCCATGTAGTCGGCAAAAGCCTTGGCCACAGGGTTGGCGGCGGCCCGCTTGGTGATGACGTAGCCTTGCTCCAGGGGTTCATGCCAGGTGTCCGGGATCAGGGTCCAGGCGCCCTTGTCCTTCATGTTGGGCGCCAGCACCAGGGAGAGGGCCACCACGCCGGCATCGGCCGCGCCGCTGTCCACGAACTGGGCGGTGTGGGCGATGTTTTCACCCATCACCAGTTTCGGCTCCATGGCCGCCCAGACGCCCTGATGCTCCATGGCTTCCTTGGCGCGCAGGCCATAGGGGGCGTGATGGGGGTTGGCGACGGCGAACTTTCGGATCGGTGCCTTGGGCAGGTCCTTCAGCGCCGTCTTCGCCAGTTCCGGCTTCAGACTCCACAGCACGATGCGGCCAAAGGCGTAGGGCCGGGTCTTGCTCGCGGCCTGGCCGTCCTTCTCCAGGGTGCGCGGGTACTCGATGTCGGCGGAGAAGAACAGGTCGAAGGGGGCGCCGTTCTGGATCTGGGTGAAGAACTTGCCCGAGGAACCGTAGATCACCTCGATCTGGTCATTCGGCCGGCTGGTGCGGAACTTGTCCACCACCTCGGCCATGGCGTATTTGAGGTCGGCGGCGGCGGCGATGGTGAGCTTTTCCGCGTGAACCGGGGCGATCAGGGCCAGCGCCAGGACGGTGCCGGTGGCGAGTTTCGTGAGCAGTTTCATGGCGATTCCTTTCGGGTTAGGGGGCTGGGGTGATTGGGTGGGCAGTGGTTAGTCGGCGACCGCCAGGATGACGTGGGCGGCCTTGAACAGGGCACAGACCCGGCTGCCCACCTGGATACCCAGGTTGGCCACGCCCTCCTGGGTGATCATGGCGGCGATCAGCTTGCCGCCGGGCAGTTCCACCACCACCTCGGTGTTGATCGGCCCTTCCTGGAGCCGCGCCACGGTGCCGCACAGGCGGTTGCGCACCGTGGCGCGCAGGCCGTTCTCGGCGGCCAGAATGACCCACGAGGCCTTGAACAGGGCGTAGACCTCGACACCGGGTTTCAGGCCCAGATGCTCGGCGCCCTCCTGGGTGACGATGGCGGCGATCTCGTCGCCACCGCCGATGTCGACGATGACCTCGGCGTTGATCGGGCCGGTCTTGATGGCCTTCACTTTGCCCAGGAACTGGTTGCGGACGGTGGTTTGCATGTTGAATCTCCGGATGACGCGGTAGTACTGATCGAAGTCGTCCAGGATCCGGTTGAGGTGCGCCAGCACGCGCTCCCGCTCCTTCTCCAGACGGCGGTAGGCGGCCACGATGCGGCGGCCGTATTCGGTGAGGGTGGTGCCGCCGCCGTGCTTGCCGCCGGGCTGGCGCACCACCACGGGCTGTTCGGACAGGTTGTTGATGGCCTCCACTGCAGCCCAAGCGGCCTTGTAGCTCATGCCCATGGCGTTGGCGGCGGCGGAGATGGAGCCGGAGGCGTCGATGCGTTCCAGCAGTTCCAGGTGGTCCCAGCGCTTGCCCCGGCCGAAGGGCAGGCCGCCAGCCCGTCCGGGAAGCCGTTCGGCATCGTCACGACATAACGGTGGCAAGGCGTCTTCCATCGCGTTCATGGCGCTACTCCCCGGACGAAAGGTTGGCGGGGACGAGAACCGGCTCCTCGGGCAGGAAACAGTTCCGGTAGTCCGAGCACACCTGGCAGGAGGGCGCGCTGCACGCCTTGACCTCCGCCCGGTCGCACAACTGCTTGTAGAAAAATTTCTTCCACTTCATGTTGCCGGTGTTCTTTTCGAACAAGGCGGTGAAGTGGCGGCGCAGCAGGTCGGACAGGGCCTGGCGGTTGGGCAGGCCCATGTCCTGATAGAGGTGATCGCCCCCCATGCAGCCGCAGGCGATGGCATGGGCCAGCCATTCGACCTCGGGCCCGTCATGGGCGCGGTGTTCCAGGAACAGGGCCACCAGGTCGTCGAATTCGTCCGGCACGGCCTGGGCATCTTGCGGAGTTCTCCGGGCCGTCAGCCCCCCGGGAAAGTAGCGGGCCGTCATCGCGGCAAAGCTGGAGGGAGTCAGCCCCATTGAGGCATCCGCCCGCAGTCGATCTTCCCCGATCGACTTCAATACACCGGCCAGGGCGACGGCGATGGGGTCTGCGCCGGGGTCGAGGGAAACCACCGTTGTGTCGCGCAACTGCATATCGCTTGGCATGCTGAAAGGTCGGCCTTGCATCTGAAACCTCGTGAGGAAAGACGCGGAGCGGAAAACCCCGCTTTTCCTCCCCTTGGCAACCCTCGTGCCAGCCTGACTTTAGGCTCTAACAAATTGATTCATAATGTTTTTATCGTTACGTCAGATAGCTGAACTGGTCATCATCGCGACATTGGCGACAACGTTTGAATGGATTGCGACAAATCACGAGAAGCGAGAGGCGGGGCGTCGAATCCGCTTGTCGGCGGTGTTGGGTGAAAATCCCACCGCTCGCCCTGGCTCCTTGACGGACAAGGCCCAAGCCACATGATTCGCAGCCCCTTGGCGAGCAACCACGCCGCTGCACTGAAAATGCACTCACGGAATGCCCGCAAGGAGAGCCCATGTTGAATCGCCTCACCCTCGAACGCCACCAGGTCTGGATCTACCTGGCGGCCATCGGCCTGGGTCTGGGGATGGGCTCGGCCTGGCCCGGAGCCGGTCCCGCGTTCTCGGCCCTGCTGTGGCCGGCCCTGGTGGCGCTGCTTTTTGCCACCTTCGTGCAGGTGCCCCTGCTGCACTTGGCCGACGCCTTCCGCGACCATCGATTCGTGGCTGCCGCGCTTGTCGGCAACTTCATCATCCTGCCCGTCCTGATCTGGGGCCTGGTCCAGTTCCTGCCCGACGATCCGGCGTTGCGCCTGGGGGTGCTGCTGGTCTTGCTGGTGCCCTGCACCGACTGGTTCATCACCTTCAGCCAGTTGGGCGGAGGCGACGTGCCACGCGCCATCGCGGTGACGCCGCTGAACCTTTTCCTGCAACTGCTGCTGCTGCCGCTCTATCTTTGGCTGATGGCGGGCAATGATCTGACCGGCACCCTGGGGCTGGAACAGATCTGGCCGACGCTTTTCATCGTCGGCCTGCCCCTGGCGCTGGCGGCACTCTCCGAACGCTGGATCGAAGCTCGTCCGGCGCGGGCCGGCTGGCGGGAACGTCTGGCCTGGTGGCCGGTGCCCCTGCTGGCCGTCGTGGTGTTCCTGATCGCCGGCGCCCAAGTCGGCGCGGTGCTTGCCGCCCTGAATCTGTTACCGGTGGTGGCGCCCCTGTTCGTCACCTTCCTGTTCCTGGCGGCGCCCCTGGCCTGGTGGCTCGCCCGGCTGTTCCAGTTGCCGGCAGGACAGGGCCGCACCCTGGCGTTTTCCCTGGGTACGCGGAATTCCTTCGTGGTGCTGCCCTTCGCGCTAACCCTGCCGGCGGGCTGGGAAGCTGTGGCCGTGGTGATCGTGCTGCAATCCCTGGTGGAACTCATGGGGATGCTGGTCTACCTGGCCTGGATGCCCCGGCTGTTCCAGGAAAAAAGGCCGCCCAGGGCGGCCTCGTAGGGGACGGTTCTTCTCAGCGTGGCAGTTCCTCGAACACGTTGGTCCAGACGTTGAGCACCTGGCCACCGCCAGGCTTGTTGCCGGTCTCGATCTTCTTCGCCACGGCCAGCTTCTTCATGTCCAGCTTGTAGAGGTTGCCGTCCTTGTCGTTGGAGACGTAGCCCCAGGCGCCATCCTTGGTGAAGGCCACGTGACCCATGCGGCCGGCGCCGATCTTCAGATCCTTCACGGTCTTGAGGGCGCCGACGTCGATGACGCTGATGACGTTGTTGCCGTAGTTGGTGACGACGGCCAGCTTGCCGTCCGGGGTGTTGTAGGTGTGGCCGACGCCGTTGCTGGCAGTGCTCAAACGATGCACCAGCTGCTTGCTCTTGGCGTCGAAGAAAGCCACCTCGCGCCCGCGCGAGTCCTTGCCGGGACCACGGTTCAGCGCCATGAAGAGCTTGCCGTCCTGGGTGAAGTTGCCGTGGTGAGCCTCCACTACTTCCTCGCCGATGAGGGGCATGTCCATTCTGGCGATGACAGGCATGTCCGGCTGAGTGAGGTCGTAGACCAGGATGCCGGGGGCGGCGGCGTCGCTGCCTTCGTGGACCAGCCAGAGTTCCTTGCCGTCCGGGCTGGGCACCGCGTAGTGGGGCGCGCTGGGCACGGGGTAAGTCTTCATGCTCCAGTCCTTGGTGTCGATCACCACCAGGCGGTTGTCTACCCGGTCCACGGCGAAGAACAGGCGCGAGTCATTGCTCCAGGCGTTGTGCATGGAGGTCACCCCCTTGGGGCTCCCGGCCACTTCCAGGTCCAGCACCTTGACGATGGCATCGTCGGCGGTGCTCATGAAGGTGTGGCGCAGCTTGCCGCCGTCCAGACCCCAGTGGTTGATGCCCACCCACTTGCCGTCCGGGCTGACGATGCCGTGCTTGGGCCGGTTGCCGGTCTCGACGCGTTTGGCCACCGACCGGCCGACGAGGTCGATCACCACCATGTCCTTCTGGCCGTCGGCGGCGCAACTCACGTAGACCTTTTTGGCATCCGGCGTGGTGGCGCCCAGAGTGCCGCCCTTGCAGGTGTCCAGGGTGGCGACCACGGCATCGGTCTTGGTATCGACGATGAATGCCTGGCCGGCGCCATGCAGATGCACGACGACATCGGGCCAGACCGGCTTGGCTGCGAGAACGGGGGTGGAGAAGCAGGCCGCGAGGGCCAGGGTCAGCATGGTCTTGTTCATGGACGTGTCTCCTCTGTGATTCGGACGGAATGTCCGGCCGTGAATATATCCCGGGAATCTTGATCGGTAAGCGCGGACTAGATAGACGTCGTTGAGAGGCTGGAAGCGGGTGAAATGCCTTCGCCTGACAGGAGACCCGGATCGGGGTCATGGCCCTTTGAAACTTCACGACGTTGCGGTGGCCAGGGGGCGAGAAGCAGCTGCGGCCAGTCGCTCCCAGGACGCCATGTCCCCACTGGTCGCGATGGACAATCCGGGTTCGTGCTGTAACCAACCTGCCTGTCGGCAGTGCGCGCCCACCAATTTGGAGCGGGTGGTGTGCGATACCGGTCATCCACTCACGGATGCAGCATGGTTGCTGCGCAAACTGAGCTAACGCATGCGAAAAAAATGGCCCGCCGATAGATGTTCGGAAGGCCAATGAACCTCAGGAATAGTCACGAGATCGTGACCTGGTGTTTCGTTTGGCGCGCCCGGCAGGATTCGAACCCACGACCCCCTGGTTCGTAGCCAGGTACTCTATCCAACTGAGCTACGAGCGCGTAGAAAGGTGGCGATTTTATATGAATGTAGGCGCTTGGCAAGGCATTTTGTCATGCCGTCTCATTTGCTGAATCCAGGCGTACCTCCCGGCGTGCCCTGTGCGAGGCACGCCGCGGCTTTTTTCCAATGTCCCACTCTGGGCGATGACGGCTGACCTCGGCACGCAAACACCGTGATCTCCAACTGCCTGGGCGTCACCCTCGCTGCCTTGTCCTTGCTTGCGGCGGCTCTCAACGCACTCTTGGCAGCCTAGGGAAGGTTAGCGGTGAGGCGCCCTCGTTCCCCCATCCCTGACGGGCGGAGGCCATGGGCACAGCACTGTGCTAACTTCGTCGGTTCGATGGGTGATGCACTCCAGGGCTGTATGCGCCTCAGGCTGACCCGGCAGGTGGATGCGCCGCACGCGTCAGACGGTCGTGCACCGCCAGCCATTCCATGCCTTGCGGCGGCGCCTCGACCAGAATGACGTCGAAGCCTGCGGTGTCGAGTCGGCGCAGGGCGGCATAGAGACCCCGTGCGTAGTCGGCTGCGGCCGTCGGCATGGCCTCAACATGGGCAACCGGGAGGGGCATTGGCGGGCGCCCAAGGACAAGGGCCGCCACCCGTTGGCCGCGCTGTGTCAATTCTTCGGCGCGGACCGCCAGGGATCCGGCAGGCGATACCACCAGGGGGGTGGCAGGGGCGTAATGGCTGGCCAGTGCGCCCGGCACACGTGGCGTTTTCCCGCAATCCGGGCGCGCCAGCCCTCGCCCCAGCACCGCTTCCACCTGGTCTGGTGTGATGCCGCCGGGGCGCAACAGCACGGGGCCATCCTGAAGCAGCCCGACGATGGTGGATTCCACCCCCACTGCGCAGGGACCGCCATCCAGGATCAGGTCCACCGCCGCGCCCAGTTCAGCCAGCACATCTGCCGCGGTGGTGGGGGAGACGCGGCCAAAGCGGTTGGCGGGAGGGGCCACCACTGTCTCTTATACACCTCGGACGATGCCGCCGAACCCACCGAGGGAGG
>CAZYEY010000107.1:0-7844 GCA_964646585.1 uncultured Thiobacillus sp.
CGGTCACTGCGTCCAGCCGCCCCTCGGCAAGGGCCTGGAGCAGGGGCGCTGGGTCGGCGTCGGGCCGGCCGCGCCGGTAGCAGTCGGCATAATCCACCCGCGCGCCCCGCGCTTTCAGGGTATCGGCCAGCAGTTCCCGGCCACCCTCGCCCCGGAAGATGAGGACGCGCCGCCCGGCCATCTGCCCCAATTCGGCCAGGGCCAACAGGTGTTCGCTGTCGGCGCCCCCGGTCGGCACCAGGGTGGGAGGCACGCCCGCTTCGGCCAGGACGCGGGCCGTGCCCGCGCCCACGGCGGCGGTGACCAGGCCGGACGGCCAGGGACCGGCGGCGGCCAGACCCCGCTCGGCGGCGGTGGGACTGATGAAGATCGCCAGGTCGTATTCCGCCAGGCGATCAAGCACCGAGGCCAAGGCCCCGGGATGGGACGGGGGTTGGATCTCCAGGGCGGGGAACGCCAGAGGTCTGGCCCCCAGTTCCCGCAGGCGGGCCAGGAGCTTGACCGCCTGGGCGGCGGGACGGGTGACCAGCACCCCCACGTCCGCGAGGGGCCGGCCGGCCGTCATTGGGTGCGGTGGACGAGTTCCGCCAGCAACCGGTCGGCGCCTTGCAAGATCAAATCCTCGGCGGCGGCCAGGCCCACGTGCTCCGGGGCGTCCATGGGGCCCTCCGCCACGGCGCGGAAGAAGCGGATGCCTTCCAGATCGGCGACAAAGGCGCGCAGGAACAGGCGGCCGTCGCGGACCACCGCGTAGCCGCCGATGGGCGCCTGGCAACCACCCTGCAGCCGCCGGCTCATGGCCCGCTCGGCGAGGACGCAGGCCGCCGTCTCGGGATCGTTCAGGGGCGCCAGCAGCGCCGCCAGTTCCGGGTTGCCGGAGCGGATCTCGATGCCCAGTGCGCCCTGGCCCACGGCGGGCAGACTTTCCTCGGGCTCCAGCACGGCGGTGATGCGGTTCTCGAAGCCCAGCCGCTTGAGCCCGGCGGCTGCCAGCAGGATGGCATCGTACTGGCCCTCGTCCAGCTTGCGCAGGCGGGTGTTGACGTTGCCACGCAGGGTGTCGATGTTGAGGTGAGGCAGGCGGGCGCGGAGCTGGGCCTGGCGGCGCAGGCTGGAGGTGCCCACCCGGCCGCCGGGAGGCAGGGCCTCCAGGCTGGGATATTTGTTGGAGACGAAGGCGTCCCGGGGATCTTCCCGCCTGGAAATCGCCGCCAGCTCGAAGCCTTCCGGCAGATCCATGGGCACGTCCTTGATGGAGTGGACCGCCAGGTCGGCACGGCCCTCGGCCATGGCCACTTCCAGTTCTTTCACGAACAGGCCCTTGCCGCCGATGCGGGAGAGGGGAGAATCTAGGATCTGATCGCCCTGGGTGGTCATGCCCAGCAATTCCACTTCCAGGCCGGGGTGGAGGGCCATGAGACGGGCCTTCACGTGTTCCGCCTGCCAAAGGGCCAGTTGGCTCTCCCGGGTGGCGATGACGATCTTTTTCAGCATGTTTGGACTATTTCTCAAAGCCGGCGCCGGTTTCACAATGCTTTGGCTGATGCGAGGAAATCGACGATGAAACAAGCGGTTGCGTGGTTGCTGGCGATTGTAGCATGGGCCTCCTGGCCAACTCTGGCCGAAGAGGGCGTGCCCCATGCCCGGGACTTGCAAAAGGACGCCAGGGCCGCCCAGGACAAGAATGGCGTGGTGCTGGTGATCTTCACCGGCGCCTTCTGCTCCTACTGCCAGACCGTGCTCAACGAATTCCTCATTCCCATGAGCCGCAACGCGGACTATCAGTCCAAGCTGGTGATCCGCAAGGTGGAAGTGTCCAGTGCCCTGGACCTGAAGGATTTCCAAGGCCGGAAGCTGTCCCACCGCCGGTTCGCCGGGGAGGCCGGGGTCCGCATGGTGCCCACCGTCATGGTCTTCGATACTGCCGGCAAGCAGCTCGCCAAGCCCCTGGTGGGCCTCACCACCGTGGACTACTACGGCTACTATCTGGACCAGGCCATCAACCAGGGCCTGGAAAAGGTGCGGGCGGCGGCCTGGAAAAACCCGTTCAATCTTTGAGGCTTCCGGCAGAACGGCCGCTCCCAGAGGCTTTCCCGACTCGGGTGTTTGGGGCCTGGCCCCATGGGGGGTCAAGCCGCGAAGCTTTTCGCCACGTGGGCCTGGCGGCGGGACACGGGCAGCTTCTCCGGCCAGTCCCGCAGCACCGCCAGCCAATGGCCCTCGCCCTCGCCGGCCTGGCGCTGGAAGCCGATCAGGTGCCGGCGGGCCACCAGGCAATTGCGGTGGATGCGGAGGAACTCCCCGCCAAGCTCCTCCTCCAGCTTGGTCAGCGGCTCGTCCAGCAGGTACTCCCGTTCCCGGGTACGGGCGGTGACATAGCGCAGTTCGGCGCGCAGATAGAGGACGTCGGCCACTGGTACCCGCCAGAGGCGGCCCGGCTCCTGCACGGCGAAATGGCTGCGCCGTGGCAGGGGCGTGTCAGTGGCGTCCGCGGCCCGGGGTTTGACCCGGCCGAGGGCGTCCCGCAGACGATCGAGCCGGACCGGCTTGAGCAGGTAGTCCACTGCCCGCAGCTCGAAAGCGCGCAGGGCGTGCTCGTCGTAGGCGGTGACGAAGACCACGGCGGGCGCCTGCGGCAGGGCGGCGATGTGGCGGGCCGTCTCCAGACCGTTGAGGCCAGGCATCTGGATGTCCAGCAGGATCAGGTCCGCAGGCGTGTCTGCCGCCCGGGCCAGGGCGGCCTCGCCGCTGGAGGCTTCCGCCACCACCTCCGTCGCGATCTCGTCGGCCAGATCGGAAAGCAGGCTCGCCAGGCGGGCTCGCGCCAGGGCCTCGTCGTCGGCCAGGATGATCCTAAGGGGCGCGGCCATGGGTCATCTCCCGGAGCGGCATCACCATCTGCACCACGAACTCCCCGCCTACCGGATGGGCGGAAAGGCGGGCTTCGGCATCGAAGTGCAGGGCCAGGCGCTCGCGGATGTTGGACAGGGCCATGCGGTTGCCCCGCCGGGGGCGCGGGTCCCCGGCCCGGACCGGATTGCGGACCACCACGTGGAGCTGATCGTTGCGGGTGAAGATGTCGACACCGATGCGGCCGCCCTCCGGATGGGGCTCGATGCCATGGCAGACCGCGTTCTCCAGCAGGGGTTGCAAGACCAGGGCGGGCATGGCGGCCTGGCTGGGCGCGCTCTCCACCCGCCAGTCCACGGCCAGGCGTTCGCCCAGGCGCAGGGCTTCCAGGTCCAGGTAGGCGCGGGCCAGGGCCAGCTCCCTGCCCAGGGTGGACAGTTCCCGGTTGTCCGCCATGAGCATGCGGTAGAGCTCGGCCAGGTTCTCCAGGGCGATCTCGGCCCGGCCCGGGTCCGAGCGCATGAGGGAGAGCACGCTGTTGAGGCTGTTGAACAGGAAGTGGGGGCGGATGCGGGATTGCAGGGCCTGGAGCCGGGCTTCCGCCAGGGCCGGGGACAGGCGCCGGGCCCGCCAGTCCAGCAGGATCAGGATGCCTACCGCCAGGGCGGCGGCGAGAAGCAGGACGCGCAGGAGGCCGCCGTTGCCCATTTCCGGATAGCCGTCCATGAACAGGGCGTGCCAGCTGCCTGCGCACAGCATGGCCAGGGCCACGCAGGCGGCCAGGGCCTGCCGGCGGGGCAGGGTGGCGAGCTTTGGCGAGAACAGGAACAGGATCAGCAAGGTGGCCAGCAGAGGCGGTTCCAGTCGCGCCGCGAAGCCCAGGAAGACCCTGAAGGTGTCCGCCAGGCCGGACGCGGCCGTCAGGGCAGCCAACAGGGCCAGGCCCTGGACGGCCAGGGCCACCCGTAAGAGCACCCCCAGGTTGCGGAAATCCGGCAGGGCGGTTTGGGTCTCCTTTGTCATAATTCGCACCTTACAAAAACCAATCGGCTTCTTGCCATCCCCCCATGAGCCAAAGCAATGCTCCCGCCCCTGCCGCCTGGTCCGGCCGTTTTTCCGAGCCGGTGTCCGAAAGGGTGAAGCGCTACACCGCTTCCATCCCCTTCGACTGGCGCCTGGCCCCCTTCGATATCCAGGGTTCCCTGGCCCACGCTGCCATGTTGCACAAGGTGGGCGTGCTGTCGGAGCGGGATCTGGCCGACATCCGCCGGGGCCTCTCGGAAATCCTGGCCGATTTCGAGGCGGGCAGGTTCGCCTGGAATCTGGATGACGAGGACATCCATTTCAACATCGAGCGGGCCCTCACCAGGAAGGTGGGGGACGCGGGCAAGCGCCTGCACACCGGCCGCTCCCGCAACGACCAGGTGGCCACCGACGTGCGCCTGTGGCTGCGGGATGCCATCGACCGCATCCAGGCGCTGGTCCGCGCCGCGCGCCTGGCCCTGCTGGATCTGGCCGAGCTGCACGCGGATACCGTCATGCCTGGCTTCACCCACCTGCAAGCCGCCCAACCGGTGACCTTCGGCCACCACCTCATGGCCTGGCAGGAGATGTTGTCCCGGGACGCGGAGCGCCTGGCCGATTGCCGCAAGCGGGTCAACCGCCTGCCCCTGGGCGCGGCCGCCCTGGCGGGCACCAGCTTTCCCATCGACCGGGAATTCGTGGCCCGGGAACTGGGCTTCGACGGCGTTTGCGAGAACTCCCTGGATGCCGTGTCCGATCGGGACTTCGCCATCGAATTCCTGGCTGCCGCCGCCTTGATCATGACCCATCTGTCGCGCATGTCCGAAGAGTTGGTGATCTGGATGACGCCCCGCTTCGGCTTCATCGATCTCGCCGATCGTTTCTGCACGGGCTCGTCCATCATGCCCCAGAAGAAGAACCCGGACGTGCCCGAGCTGATGCGCGGCAAGACCGGGCGCATGAACGGCCACCTGATCGCCCTGCTCACCCTGATGAAGGGCCAGCCGCTCGCCTACAACAAGGACAACCAGGAGGACAAGGAGCCCCTGTTCGACGCGGTGGACACCCTGCTGGACTCCCTGGCCATCTTCGCCGACATGATGGGCAGCCACGTGGACGAGGCCACGGGCGAGCGGGTGTGGCACGTGAAGGTGCGCGCCGAGCGCATGCGCCAGGCGGCGGTGGAGGGATTCGCCACCGCCACCGACCTTGCCGATTACCTGGTGAAGAAGGGCCTGCCCTTCCGGGAGGCCCACGAGGCCGTGGCCCGGGCGGTACGGGCAGCCGAGACGAAAGGCTGCGACCTGGCGGGCCTGCCCCTGGACGAATTGCAGGGCTTTTCCAGCCTGGTGGCGGAAGACGTCTATGGCGTGCTGACCCTGGAAGGCTCCCTCCAGGCCCGGGACCATATCGGCGGCACCGCGCCCGCCCAGGTGCGGGCGGCCATCGCCCGGGTCCGCGCCCGGCTGGGCTGATTCCCTTTCCTGGGCGGAGCCCACTCCGCCACTCCTCATCCCGGTGCGCCAGGCACGGAAGTGCACTCATCCGGTGCGCCTCCGTTTCCTGGCTGCCTGCAATGCCCTGATTCCAATGGAATTCCAATCTGGCATGGGTGTTGCTAAAGCATTTTCAGGCTTCCTCGCCTAGCGATCATTGGACAACGGCGTCCGTTCCCCTACCGGGGCGGCCGCCGTTTTTTTTTGCCTGGCGTTTTCGAGGTGTTTCCCATGGCATATGTGAACGATCCCCACGCTTCGCCGCCCCCCCGGGAGGCGGAACCCGTGCCTTCGGGCAGCCGGGCGGCGCGGATGAAACTGGTCCTGGTGGGCAACGGCATGGCCGGGGTCCGCACCCTGGAAGAGTTGCTCAAGGCGGCGCCCCATCTTTACGAGATCACCGTGTTCGGCGACGAACCCCATCCCAACTACAACCGCATCATGCTGTCGCCGGTGCTGGCTGGCGAGCAGACGGTGGAGCAGATCATCCTGAACAGCCGGGAGTGGTACGCGGCCCAGGGCATCACCCTGCACACCGGCAAGAAGGTGGTGAAGATCGACCGTCGCAACCGCTTCGTGGAGGCCGAGGACGGCACTCGCGCGGACTACGACCGGCTGCTGCTGGCCACCGGCTCCAGGCCCTTCGTCCTGCCCATCCCCGGCGCCGACCTGGATGGGGTCATCGGCTTCCGCGACCTCGCCGACGTGGACCGGATGATCGCCGCCTCCACCCGGTACAGGCACGCGGTGGTCATCGGCGGCGGTCTCCTGGGCCTGGAGGCAGCCAACGGCCTCAAGCTGAGGGGCATGGACGTGTCCGTGGTGCATATCGGCGACTGGCTGCTGGAGCGGCAGCTGGACGAGCCGGCGGCACGCCTGCTGCAACAGAGCCTGGAGGCCAAGGGGCTCAGGTTCCTGTTGAAGAAACAGACCGAGGAACTGGTGCGCGGCGAATCGGGAAGGGTTTGCGCGGTCAGGTTCAAGGATGGGGAGACCCTCCCCGCCGACCTGGTGGTCATGGCCGTGGGCATCCGTCCCAACACGGCCCTGGCGGAATCCGCCGGCCTGCACTGCCACCGCGGCGTAGTGGTGAACGACACCATGCAGACTTTCGACCCCCGCATCTACGCCGTGGGTGAGTGCGTCAGCCATCGCGGCATCGCCTACGGACTGGTGGCGCCCCTGTTCGAGCAGGCCAAGGTGGCCGCCAACCACTTGGCGGAGCACGGCGTGGCCCGCTACCAGGGGTCACTCACTTCCACCAAGCTCAAGGTCACCGGCATCGACCTGTTTTCCGCCGGCGATTTCATGGGCGGTCCGGGCACCGAATCCCTGGTGTTCTCCGACGTCGCCGCCGGCACTTACAAGAAGCTGGTGATCAAGGACAACAGGCTGGTGGGCGCCTGCATCTACGGCGACACCCTGGATGGCGCCTGGTATTTCGATCTGCTGCGGGAGGGCACCGACATCTCCCAGTTCCGCAAGACCATCCTGTTCGGCCAGCATCATCTGGGGGATTCCGGCCACGGCCCCGCCGAGCGGGTGGCGGCCCTGCCGGACAGCGCGGAAATCTGCGGCTGCAACGGCGTGTGCAAGGGCACCATCGTCGCCGCCATCCGCGATCTCAAGCTGTTTACCCTGGATGAGGTGCGCGCCCACACCAAGGCCTCCGCCTCCTGCGGTTCCTGCACCGGCCTGGTGGAAGCGGTGCTGGCCCACACCGTGGGCGGCAACTATTCCGCCGCGCCCTCCAGGAAACCCCTGTGCAAATGCACCGAGCACAGCCACGACGAGGTCATCGCCGCCATCCGCGACCAGGAACTCAAGTCCATGGAGGCAGTATTCAAGGCACTGGAATGGCGCACCCCGGATGGCTGCGCCAGTTGCCGCCCGGCCATCAACTACTACCTGTTGGCCCGCTGGCCGGCGGAATACCGGGACGACGCGCAATCACGCTTCATCAACGAGCGGGCCCACGGCAACATCCAGAAGGACGGCAGCTTCTCGGTGGTGCCGCGCATGTGGGGCGGGCTGACCAACCCCAGGGAGCTACGCGCCATCGCCGACGTGGCGGAGAAGTTCAAGGTGCCCGAGGTGAAAGTCACCGGCGGCCAGCGCATCGACCTGTTCGGCGTCAAGAAGGAAGACCTGCCGGCCATGTGGGCGGACCTCTCCGCCGCCGGGTTCGTGTCGGGCCATGCCTACGGCAAGGCCCTGCGCACCGTGAAGACCTGTGTCGGCTCCCAGTGGTGCCGCTTCGGCACCCAGGATTCCACCGGCCTGGGGGTGAAGCTGGAGCGGCTCACCTGGGGCTCCTGGATGCCCCACAAGTTCAAGCTGGCGGTATCCGGCTGCCCGCGCAACTGCGCCGAAGCCACCATCAAGGACTTCGGCGTGGTGTGCGTGGAATCCGGCTACGAGCTGCACGTGGGCGGCAACGGCGGCATCAAGGTGCGGGTCACCGACCTGCTCACC
>CAZYEY010000108.1:0-3343 GCA_964646585.1 uncultured Thiobacillus sp.
TGCCGCCCTGGGGCGCCTGTCCGGGGTGGAGGCGGTGGCCGCCCTGCCCGAGGGGGACGCACCCGTCTCCGTGGTGGGCGACTGGCGGGTCATGCTCCACGTGGAAGTGGACCGGGAGGCGGAGAAGGCCCGACTGGACAAGGAGATCGCCCGCCTGGAAGGAGAGATCGCCAAGGCCACTGGCAAGCTTTCCAACGCCAGCTTCGTGGACAAGGCCCCCGCCGCGGTGGTGGAACAGGAACGCAAGCGCCTGGCCGATTTCGGCTCGACCCTGGATAAACTTCGGAGCCAGCGGGCAAGACTGGGCTGAAACGCCCCAAGAGGAGAGGGATGGCCAGGCGGGGGATCAAACCTACCCGGAATACTTGGACCGAACTGCGCGCCACCCTGGAGAATCGCCATTTCTGGGCATTGATGGGGTGGAGCGCGTGGTCTTCGGCGTTGGTGGCCTGTTGCTCTGGTTCGCCGTCAAGGACTGGGACTCCGCCATGAGTCTCAAACCCATGCAATGCCAGCGCTGGGGCAATACCGACTGGAGCATCCTGGCCCTGGCCATCATTGCTCCTTTCTTCGCCGTCAGCATGCTGGGCGCCATCAGCGAGTACTGGCATAACCTGGAACGCAAGCGCAAGCACATCTCCACCCACTGGCGGCCCTTCATGGTGTTCACCGGCTTGGTGTTCGGGCTGGGGGGCCTGATTCTGCTGATCCTGCACTGCTGATCCGCGCCCCCGGCGGGACGCGGGGCGCAATCAGCCGCCGCCGGTCAGGGCCGCCAGGCGATCCCAGTCGAAATGGGGGCCGGGATCGGTCTTGCGGCCCGGAGCGATGTCCGAATGGCCTGCCAGACCCTCAACGGGGTAGGCCCGCCGCAGGGCCTTCACCAGTTCCGCCAACACGGCGTATTGGGCGTCGGTGAAGGGCTGCGCATCCGTGCCTTCCAGTTCGATGCCGATGGAGAAGTCGTTGCAGCGCTCGCGTCCCTTCCAGTTCGATACGCCGGCATGCCAGGCCCGCTTCTCGCAGGGCACGAACTGGATCAGCTCGCCGTCCCGGCGGATGAAGAAATGGGCGGAGACCCGCAGATGCTGGATCTCCGCGTAGTAGGGGTGGGCAGCCGGATCCAGGCGGTTGGTGAACAGGGCTTCCACTCCGGGGCCGCCGAAACTCCCAGGTGGCAGGCTGATGTTGTGGATGACCAGCAGGCGGATGGCTTCGCCGGCCGGCCGTTCATCGCAATTGGGGGAAGGCACCCGGCGGGCGCCCGGGAGCCAGCCTTCGCCATTCGGCCGCCCGACCCGATCCGTCATGGTTCTTCCTCCGCCGGCGCCGCCAGGGCCCGATCCAGGGCGGCGGCCAGAGCCGGGGGGCTGATCTCACAGGCCAGCCGGGCGTGGAAATGGCCGTCCCGATAGAGGAACAGTTCCGGCAGGTGGAAGATGTCGAAGGCCCGGGCCAGGGCCGTGGCCCGTTGCACATCCACCTTGAAGAGGGAGACTCCCGCCGGGACGGCGGCGGGCAGGCGGCTTTCCGCCACCCGGCAGGCGCCGCAGTCGGGGCCGCCGAACAGCACCAGGGCGAGTCCGGGCGTGGCGGCCAGCCGCGGGTGGTAGCTGGCTTCGTCCAGATCGGTGAGCTTGGCACGGGTCATGGCGGCATTCTGCGGGATTCCCAAGCCGGCCGGAAAGGCCGCTTCACCCTGTAAAATGCGACGCCTTACCTTGGATCCGCCATCATGATCGCCCTCGAACTCTTTCTTTTCCTCGTTCTCATCCTGGTGGCCGCGGAAGTGTTCGTGAACGCCTTGGAGCACCTGGGGGAGCGGCTGGGCATCTCGGAAGGCGTCACCGGCTCCATCTTCGCGGCGGTGGGCACGGCTCTGCCGGAAACCATCGTGCCCCTGCTGGCCATCTTCGCCGGTACCCAGAACCAGCAGCTCAACGAGGAGATCGGCGTGGGCGCCATCCTGGGCGCGCCCCTCATGCTCTCCACCCTGTCCCTGTTCCTCATGACCCTGGCCATCTGGAAGCGACGGGGAACCCAGGGCCATCTGACGCCGGAGAAGACCGGCCTGACCCGGGATCTCAACTTCTTCCTGGTGGCCTTCGCCCTTTCCGCCGTGGCCCTGTTCGTGCCCCACGAGACTGCCGGCATCCGCGCCATGCTGGCCTTCGTCATGGTGCTCATCTACTTCATCTATGTGATGCTCACCCTCAAGGCTTCCGCCGCCCTGGTCAAGGACGGCCACGCCACCGAGGCGGAGGAGCCCATGTGGCTGTCCAGGATCGGCATCCCCACCAACTGGTTCACCATCCTCCTGCAACTGAGTGGGGGCCTGGCCCTGTTGGTGGCCGGCGCCAAGGGTTTCATCCACGGCATCGAACAGGCCGCTCCCTTGTTGGGCATCTCCGCCCTGGTGCTGTCCCTGATGATCGTGCCGGTGGCCACGGAACTGCCGGAAAAGGTCAACTCCATCCTCTGGATCCGCCGCCACAAGGACACCCGGGCCTTCGGCAACATCACCGGGGCCATGGTGTTCCAGGGCACCTTGCTGCCCGCCATCGGTATCCTGCTCACCCCCTGGATCCCCCAGAAGGAGGTGCTGGCGGGGGTCGTCATCACCCTGATGGCCGCCGGCTGGCTGCGCTTTATGATTGCCCGGGGCCAGTTGCGGGTCTGGCACCTGGCGGTGAACGGCGGTCTCTATGTCACCTATCTGGGGATCGCTCTGATCTGATCGGGTTATCCATTGCGGTGATTCCCCGGTCGGCTCTATATTGAGGAGTAAGATGTCCCGATAACCGACTCCACTCCCTAGGCCATGCGCCCCCTGCCTTCCTCCTGCCGCCTGTTGTTTATCGGTCTGCTGGGCCTGGCAAGCCCGCTTCTGAGCGCCGATGAATTGAGTTTTCGCAACCGCACCGACCTGCTGCACCAGAGCGTCACCGGTCCCAACAAGGCTGCCAGCTTCTACGACCCTGGCAGCCACCTGCTCCACGAGACCGACGTGCGCTGGTCTGGCGTGGCTTTCCAGGGCAACTGGAATTCCGTGTTCAACGGCACCTTGCGCTACACCGACAGCAAGCAGTTCGATGCGGAACGCCTGTCGGCCCAGAAGCTGGAGTGGCGTCTGTCCGACGCCAATACCCAGATCAACCTGGGCGACTACTTCGCCACCCTGTCGCCCTACGCCATGACCAAGGGCATCAAGGGCGTGGCAGTCCAGCGCAACCTGGGGGACGACCAGAATTACGTGCGTGCCTTCTACGGTAGCTTCGACGGCCAGTGGGCCTTCCTCTACAAGGATCCCCTGCGGGAGCCCATGAACACCCTGGGCGGCGGC
>CAZYEY010000109.1:0-18932 GCA_964646585.1 uncultured Thiobacillus sp.
CACCCACAACCTGTCGGTGGTGGGCTATCTGGCGGATCGGGTGGCGGTAATGCGTGGCGGTAGGATCGTCGAGAGCGGACCGGCGGAACGGATCCTTATCCGGCCGGAAAACGACTACACGAAATTGCTGCTGGCTTCGGCTCCGGGGGCGGGCTGACCGGTTTTCAACCCGGCAGGACCGGGATTTCCAGCTTGCTGCCGGGCATGAGGGGCTCGGCGTTTTCGTTCCAGCGGCGGATGTCCGCCACCTTCACGTTGTAGCGCTTGGCCAGCCGGGCCAGGGTGTCGCCCTTGCGCACGGTATGGGTGCGCATGGCGGGTTTGACGGCCTTGGGCGAAGCCGGATCGGCCTCGGAAATCCTCACGGGAGATTGCTTCGTTTCCTGGGGACGGGCAACGGGGACCACCAGCGTCTGGGGGGTGGCCACCTTGCCGCGTACCAGCTTCAGGGGGTTGTACTCCTTCAGCCAGTCCATGCTGACCCCGAACCTGGCGGCGATGCCACTGGCGGTTTCCCCCTTGCGGGCGGCATAGGTTTGCAGTTGCGAGCCGCTACCCTGGCGATGCAGGTTGAACTGGAACGTCTCTACGCGATCGATGGGCAGGAGCAGGACGTTGCGACTGTCCGAATAGATGACCCGGCGATGGAAGGCGGGATTCAGGGAGAGGAACTCGTCCAGGCTCATTTCCGCCAGCTTGGCCGCCTGCCGGGCTTCCATGGGCCGGGGCAGGGTCACCTGCATGAAGTAGGCCTCGTTGGCCACGGGATCCAGTTGCACGCCGAAGCGCTGGGGGTCCAGCACAATGTTCCGCACCGCGACGAGCTTGGGCACATAGTTGCGGGTCTCGTTGGGTAGCTTGATGCTGGCGTAATCGCTGCCACGCCCCCGGGTCTGGGCGCGGGCGACGCAACCCTCGCCGCAGTTGTAGGCGGCCAGGGCGAGTTCCCAGTCGCCGAACATGCCATAAAGGTTCTGCAGGTAATCCAGGGCGGCCCGGGTGGCTTGCAGGATGTCCCGGCGGCCGTCGTACCAGGCATTCTGCTCCAGGCCGTAGATGCGGCCGGTGGAGGGGATGAACTGCCAGATGCCGGAGGCCTTCATGGGAGAAAGGGCCTGGGGATTGAAGGCCGACTCGATCATGGGCAGCAGGGCGATCTCCATGGGCATGCCCCGCTTTTCCACTTCCTCCACGATATGGAACAGATAGAGGCGGCTGCGTTGCACCGCGCGCTGGAGATGCGCTGGATTGCTGGCGTAATACTGCTCGTGGACCCGGGTCAGGCGGGGATCGGATTCCGGCAGCTTGAAGCCGGCGCGAATGCGATCCCAAAGGTCGCCCTGGGCAGCCTGCTGGCCCTGGCTTTCCGACAGGGTCGCCAGGGAGTAGCTGATCTTGAGTTCGGGGGAAGGGCCCTCAGCCCGGGCAGTCGGGAGGACCAAGAGCGTGGCCAGAAGAAGAAGGCCACCGCGCAACAAAGAAAAGGTCAGACGCATGTTGGGTCGGGGCATCGGGGTTGTGAACCCCTCGCAACATATTGATGTGATTGCGATTTTATCCGAATTCCCGGTTCGAGATCAAGACCGGGCGGGATTCGGGGGGAAATGCGCGCGCTTTACGCTTCGTCTTTCCAGGCCCGGATGGCGGCGAAGGTCTCCACGCCGTCATGGACGGGACTTTGCAGATGTTGCGATGCGGCAACGCGAACCTTCTCCTGGTCACAGCGCAAGAAAGGATTGCATGCCAGTTCCGTTGCCAGGGCTACCGGCAGGGTGGGGCGACCGGCTTTCCTCAGGGCCAGGGCTTCGGCCTGGCGGGCCAGGAGGGCACCGTTGTCCGGCTCCACTTCCAAGGCGAAGGCGATATTGGCCAGGGTGTATTCGTGGGCACAGCAGACCCGGGTGTCGCCGGGCAGGGCAGCCAGCCGGGACAAGGAGGCATGCATCTGGGCCGGCGTGCCCTCGAACAGGCGGCCACAGCCGCAGGAGAACAGGGTATCGCCGCAGAACAGACGACCGGCGCCCACATAGCAGACATGGTCCCGGGTGTGGCCGGGGGTGTGGAGGACGGTGACGGCCCAGTCCAGGCCCGGTAATCCGATGCGTTCACCATCCTGGACAGGTCGGCTCGCTGCCGCGCCCCGGGTGGGGCCGAACACGGGGACGGGGTGCCGGGCCAGCAGTCCGGGAATGCCTCCCACGTGGTCGGCGTGGTGGTGGGTGACCAGGATGGCGGAAAGGGCCATGCTCCGGCCATCGAGCCAGGATAGAATCGGCCGGGCTTCCCCGGGGTCCACCAGCACGGCGCGATGCCCGTCATGGATGGCCCAGACATAGTTGTCCCGCAGGATGGGAATAGCTTCCACCTCGATCATGGTTTCCTCACGTGGGGTATTTCGCGAAGAGTCATTATGCAGGGTTGGTACGAAAGCGATCTGGGCCGATACGTGCTCGAGCGGGAACTGGAATGGTTCGACGCCGTCAGCGGTGACCTGTTCGGTTTCCATGCCCTGCAGGTGGGGGAATGCGATATCGATTTCCTGCGCGCCAACCGCATGCCCCGTCGCCATTGCGCCGGGACGGGAACCGGCAACCTGCGCTGCGTCCCGGAACATCTGCCCATCGCCGGTCAGAGCCTGGACCTCCTGGTACTGCCCCACGTGCTGGAGTTTTCGCCGAATCCCCATCAGGTGCTACGGGAGGCGGAGCGGGTGTTGCGCCCCGAGGGGCGCCTGCTCATCGCCGGCTTCAATCCCCTGAGCCTCTGGGGCCTGCGCCGGGTGGTGGGAAGCGGGGAAGCGGCGGGGCCCTGGCATGGCCGCTTCATCCATCTCACGCGTCTGAAGGATTGGCTCGCCTTGTTGAATTTCGAGCTGGTGGGGGGGCGCATGGCTTGCTACGCGCCGCCGGTGAACCGCCTGCGCTGTCTGGCCAGCTTCGGGTTTCTCGAATCTGCCGGCGACCGCTGGTGGGCCCTGGGCGGTGGCATCTATCTGCTCCACGCGGTGAAGCGGGTGCATGGCATGCGTCTCATCGCGCCCAAGTGGGAGGGCAAGTGGCGGCCGCGGCCGGCCTGGGCCCAGTCCACCCGAACCTCCACCCGAACCTCTACCCAGCGGGAGCACTGTCATGACTGAGGCGGAGAAGACCGTGGACCTCTATACCGACGGTGCCTGCAAGGGCAACCCCGGGCCGGGAGGCTGGGGCGTGCTGTTGCGCTATGGCGACGCGGAGAAGTCCCTGTGGGGCGGCGAGCGGGAAACCACCAACAACCGCATGGAACTCACCGCGGTGATCGAGGGGCTCAAGGCCCTCAACCGTCCCTGCCGGGTGCGGGTTCACACCGATTCCAAGTACGTGCAGCAGGGCATTTCCCAATGGCTGCCCAACTGGATCCGGCGCAACTGGAAAACCGCCGGCGGCGGGCAGGTGAAAAACCAGGATCTCTGGCGGGCGCTGGCCGAGCAGGCTGCCCGTCACCGGGTGGAATGGCTATGGATCAAGGGCCATGCTGGCCATCCCGGGAACGAACGGGCGGATGCCCTGGCCAACGAGGGGGTCCGCCAGGCCCTGGGAGGGAACGGATGATGCGGCAGATCGTGCTGGATACGGAAACCACCGGCTTGGACCCGGCCCAGGGCCACCGGGTCATCGAGATCGGGTGCCTGGAAATTCTCAATCGCCGGGTCAGTGGCGCCACCTACCATGTTTACCTCAACCCCGAACGGGAGATCGACGCCGGCGCCGTCCAGGTCCACGGTCTCACCAACGAGTTCCTCGCCGACAAGCCCCGTTTCGCCGACGTGGCGGCGGATTTCCTGGAATTCGTGCGGGACGCGGAGCTGATCATCCACAACGCGCCTTTCGATGTGGGCTTCCTCAACGCCGAACTGGCCAGACTCGGTGGCGAGCCGGTCACCCGCCACTGCGGCGTGGTGGATACCCTCAAGCTGGCCAGGGAGATGCATCCGGGCCAGAAAAACACCCTGGATGCCTTGTGCAAGCGCTACGCCGTGGACAATTCCGGACGCACCTACCATGGCGCCCTGCTGGATGCCCAATTGCTGGCGGAGGTGTACCTGGCCATGACCCGGGGCCAGGAGACCCTGGGCATCGAGGTGGCCGCTCCCCCCCGCGGCGCGGAAGTCGCCCTGGCCCGGCGTGGTCCCCTCAAGGTGATCCGGGCCGGCGAGGCGGAACGGGCGGCCCACGCGGCCTATCTGGCCGGCCTGGCCAAGGAATGCGGGGAGGCGCCCACATGGTGAAGACATGGGGATTGGGCGCCGTGCTGACATTGGGTCTGGCCGCGAACCTGGCCTCGGCGCGGGAGCTGAGCGAGACCGATTTCCTGGCCGACCTGCCCACGGTGCTGACCTCCAGTCGTCTGGCCCAATCCCTCATGGACGCCCCCAATGCCATCACGGTCATCGACCGGAGTTGGATCGAGGCGTCGGGTTACCACAACCTGTCGGACCTGTTCCGCTTCGTGCCCGGGCTCTACGTGGGGCAGAAGCGAGGCTGGTTCCACAATGTCTCCCACACTCTGGCCGACGAGTATTCCCGGCGCATGCAGGTCCTGGTGGATGGCCGTTCCGTCTACCTCCCGTCTTTCGGCGGCGTGCGCTGGGACACCTTGCCCCTGGCCATCGAGGACATCGAGCGCATCGAGGTGGTGCGGGGTCCCAACGCCGCCAGCTTTGGCGCCAACGCCATGACTGGAATCATCCACATCATCACCCGCCATCCTGAGGATGTGGCAGGGCGCATGCTGTCCCTGAAGACCGGCGACCAGGACCATGGCGAGGCATGGTTCCGCTGGGCCGGAAGCGGTGCATCCATGAGCCATCGCCTGACCCTGGGCCGACGCCTGGACGACGGCCTGACCTACCAGTGGGACAGCGAGGTGTCCAACATCCTCACCTATCGGGGCGACGTGGAGATCGGTCCGCGCCAGGAGGCCAGCATCCAATTCGGTCTGCTTCAGGGCAAGCGTGGGGAGGGCAGGGTTGGAAACAGCACGAACCTGCCCCACGACCAGGATGTGGGGAGCAGCTATTTCCAGGCCGACTACCGGCTGAACCTGGACGGGGGCGACAGCTTCCAGGCCAAGCTGTACTTCAACCAGCTCAGGGCCGAGGAGATCGTTCCCACCTCGCTGGTGCCGGGCTCCTATTACCTGGCGGATGTGCTGGCCCGGCGCTGGCATGTGGAGGGCCAATGGGACAGCGAGCCCTTCCCGGGGCTGCGCACCGTCGCGGGAGGCTATCTGCGCCGGGATTCGGTCCAGTCTCTCCTGTACTGGAACACCACGGACCGGCTGCATTCGGACTCCTGGGGTCTGTTCGGCCATATGGAGTGGCGCCTGGCCGATCGCTGGCTGATGAACCTGGGGGCTTTCTGGGAAGACCACGCAGCGGTGGGCGGGCGCCTGTCGCCCCGGGCCACGCTGCATTGGCAGCCTTCGTCCCGGCACGCCTTCCGCCTGGGCATGGCCAAGGCGTATCGGAACCCCGTGCTATACGAAACCAATGGCGACAACCGTCTGCGCTTGCATGCGGCCAATGGCACGCCGATCAATCTGCCCCCCGTCATGCCTTATCCATCACGGCCTTTCGTTCTCGCCAGTGGCAATGTGAAGCCCGAGGAGATCCTCAGCCGGGAGATCGGGTACCTGGGGCAATGGCCGGAACTGGGGCTCAGCCTGGATCTTCGCCTGTTCCATGAGCGCATCGCCAACTTCATCAGCGCCGAATGCCCCACCGGAAACAGCAACGACTGCAAGTCCAGCCTGAACCCGACCACCTACCTGGCAAGGGATTGGTACAACATCGGATCCGCCCGGCAACAGGGCTACGAGGTCCAGGTGAAATGGCAACCCGGGCCACGCACCCAGCTCCTTGCCAACCATGCCTTTTTGCATATCGACAGCGGCTTCGATGAACGGCGATACTCCCCACCCCGCATAGCCGGGCTGCATCTAAGCCATAAATTTTCGGGGGGGGTGGATGTGATGGTGTCCCACTATTGGGTATCCAGTTTCGAACCGATCGGACAGGGCGTCCTGCCCGCCTATCGCCGCTGGGACGCGCGCCTGGCCAGGAATTTCAAGCTGGACGGACTGCGCGGCCAGGCCGCCCTGGTTTGGGAAAATCTCTCCAACGCCTATCTGGAGTTTGCCGACGACCGGCCCGACAACCTCTTCGACCGTCGGGCGTATCTCCAGGTCCGTCTGGATTTCTGAGGAATTGGCCCCGGCCTGGCCGATGCCCCGTCAGCTCCTCTTTATTCTCCTGGTTCTCCTGATGTCCAGAGCATGGGGGGATGGGGTCGTCCATCTCATCCTGAGCGAATCCGGTCTGGCCTATCAGGAGGCGGCCGAGGCGTTCCGGGCGGGCCTGGGATCGGGCAGGGCGGTGCGCATCTTCTCTTTGTCCGATCTTGCCGGTAGCCAGATCCAAGCCCTTACCCGCAGTGGCGATCTCATCGTCCCCGTGGGCGTGAAGGCTGCCCGCCAGGTCGCCGAAAACCACGCTGGCCAGGGACCGGTGCTGGCCCTGATGATTCCCCGGGCAGTGGGGGAGAAGCTCTCATGGCCCGCCGGGCTGGGGAGGAGAAAGACCTCCTTCGTCTATATCGACCAACCCGTGTCCCGTTCCCTGGGGCTCATCGCCGAAGTGTTCCCTGGGTCGAACCGGGTCGGCGTGGTCATCTCCCCCGAGAATGCCGGCCTCGCCAGGACTCTTCAGCTGGAAGCCTCCCGCCGACAGTGGACGCTCAACCTGGAGAACGTGGACGCCGCCGACGAAGTGGCGGCTGCCCTGCGCCGGGTCCTGGCCGACAGCGACGTG
This sequence comes from uncultured Thiobacillus sp., assembly GCA_964646585.1. Classification (GTDB taxonomy): domain Bacteria; phylum Pseudomonadota; class Gammaproteobacteria; order Burkholderiales; family Thiobacillaceae; genus PFJX01. The sequence goes on from CAZYEY010000109.1 coordinate 6,848, forward strand.
CTGCTGCTGGTGCCGGACGCCCTGGTGATCAACGCCGCCAACGCCCAGAACGTATTGCTCACCACCTATCGCTACCGGGTCCCGGTGGTGGGGTTCTCCCAGGGGCTGACCAAGGCCGGCGCGGTGGCCTCGTTGTATTCCTCCCCTGCCCAGATCGGCCGTCAGGGAGCCCAGATGGCAGCGCGCTGGCTGGAAACGGGCGAACTGGCCCCGCCCCAGCCCGCCGCCGAGTTTTCCTTGAGCATCAACCGTCATGTGGCCCGCTCCCTGGGGGTGGCACCCCCCGACGAGGCGGAATTGCGACGCAAGCTGGGAGCTTCGGAATGAATAATCAGGGCATCCGTTTCCGCGTGCTCTTGCTGGCCTTGCTGCCCCTGGCGCTGGTGGCCGCCGGTCTGACCGCTTATTTCAGTCTTGCCCGCTACGACGAAATGGACCGGGCCCTGGAGGAACGCACCCTGGCCATTGCCGGCCAACTCGCCCAATCCTGCGAACTGGCCCTCTTCAGCGGCGACCTGGAATTTCTGGACCAACTTGCCCGGCCCGTATCCAGGGTGGGCGATATCCGGGGCGTGACCATCGCCGGCCAGGATGGCCGTTCCCTGGTCCGACTGGGAAACCCCCGCTTCTCCCGGGACTGGCGGGTGCGGGAATCCATGGTCGCCAGCCGCGACGAGAGAGCCATCCTGGTGGTGGCGCCGGTCCTTCAGCAGGTCATGGGCATCGAGGGTTTCGAGCCGCCGGCGGAGAACGCCCACCTGGGCTACGTGGCCCTGGAGGTCTCCCGGGAGCCCACCCGGGAACGTCAGCGCGCCATGCTGGCCACCGGCCTGGCCATCGCGGCGCTGGGCCTGTTCCTGGCAGGCATGTTGGCGTGGCGCCTTGGTCGGGACATCGTGCGCCCCCTTGCCACGCTCACGGATGCCGTGGAGCGCATCGGCGCCGGCGACCTCAACGCCCGGGTCCAGGTGGATACGGGCGGAGAGTTCGCCGTGCTGGAACGGTGTGTCAACCATATGGCCGACGCGCTCAAGGCCTCCCATGACACCCTCCAGGAAAAGGTGCGCGCCGCCACCGCCAGGCTGTCCTGGCAGGCCAGCCACGACAGCCTCACCGGCCTGCTCAACCGCGATGGCTTCGACGAGGCCCTGAGCCAGGCCTGGGCCGGCGCCCTCGAAGAGGACAGTACCCGCCATTGCCTGCTCTATCTGGACCTGGATCAGTTCAAGGTGGTCAACGACACCAGCGGCCACCAGGCCGGCGACGAATTGCTCAGGCAGCTCTCGGCGCGCATGCGCCAGACCCTGCGCGGCAGCGACATCATCGCCCGTCTGGGAGGCGACGAATTCGGCGTGTTGCTGGCCCACTGCGACGCCGGAACCGGAGAGGCCCTGGCCGAAAAGTTGCGGCGCATGATCGAAAACCACCGTTTCACTTGGGATGGCCGTCTGTATCAGGTGGGCGCCAGCATCGGCCTGGTGGAAATCGACGGTCACTGGCCCGATACCGCCCACCTCATGAGCGCCGCCGACGCAGCTTGCTATGCCGCCAAGGATGCCGGCCGCAACAAGGTTCGGCGCTACCGCCACGGCGACGAGGACGTGGCCCGGAGGCGGGGGGAGATGGAGTGGGTGGGCCGCCTCAACCGGGCCATGGAAGAAAACCGTCTCCTGCTCTATTTCCAGCCCATCGTGCCCCTGGCTGGCGGCGACCTGGCACCCCATTACGAACTGCTGTTGCGCCTGGAGGAGGGTGGTGAGCCCATCCGGCCCATGGCCTTCATTCCCGCAGCGGAGCGCTACCAGCTTATGCCCCAACTGGACCGCTGGGTTATCGAACACGCTCTGTCCCTTTGCGCCAGGGGCATCGTGCGGCCAGCGGAGCGTCCATCCACCCTCGGCATCAACCTCTCTGGCGCTTCCCTGAGCGACAGCCAGTTCCAGGGCTTCATCCGCGACATCCTGGACCGGTATCCGGGGGTGGCGCCCCGGCTTTGCTTCGAGATCACGGAAACCGCTGCCATGTCCAACCTGGATGCCGTGCTGGGCCTGATCCGGGATCTGCGCGCCCTGGGCTGTCACTTCGCCCTGGACGACTTCGGCAGCGGGCTATCCTCCTTCGCCTACCTGCAGGGCCTGCCGGTGGACTACCTCAAGATCGACGGCGCCTTCGTGCGCGACATGGCGCGCAATCCGGTGGATGCGGCCATGGTGGAGGCCATCGCCAAGGTGGCGCGGATCATGGGCATCCGCACCGTGGCGGAATTCGTGGAGGATGAGGAAACGGCCCAGGCCCTGAAAGCGCTGGGCGTGGATTACGCCCAGGGCAACCACTTCTCCGAACCCCAACCCCTGGCCCGGCTGTGCGAGCTTTTGGTCGAAGGGGAGTAGCCGGGGAAATCAGGCCGCTACCTGGTAGCCGCCCCCTTCGATGGCCTGGCGGATGACGTCGGCACTGGCGCGATCCGGATCGTGGACCACCTCCACCCGGCCCGAGGCCAGGTCCACCTGGACACTGGCGACACCCGGCAGGGCGGATACCAGGTTCTTGACGCTGTTCACGCAGCCCATGCAGCTCATGCCGGAAACGGTCAGGATCGAAGTGTTCATGCGCTGTCGATGCTCCGATTGCTGTTGAGAAAGTCGGTGACCCGGCCATCGGCGCCGTAGAGGCCCCGATTGGCGGCGGCCCGTTGCAGCACCTGGATGGCGGCCTGATTGCGGCGCAACTGCTCGTCGATGAGGCGGCCATTGACCTGATTCAACCGGGAGGCTTCCCGAGCCAGTCGATCCAGCCTGCTCCAGCGTGCCGGGTCCGGTTGATTGGCTTCGCCTCTCTCTCGCAGGGCGGCGACGCCGGCGCCCGGGGAGAGCCCCAGGGCGGCAGCCAGGGTTTGCCAGCGTTCGGCGATGCCCAACCCCAGGGTTTGCCGTTCGCCGCTGAGGGCGGCCAGTCGGTCGGCGTCTCCCGCCGCCAGGGCGCTGGCTTCCGCCTCCAGCAGGGCGACGAAGGCTTCGAGATCGAGGAGCAGCGGATCCAGGGGAGAGGTGGAGAAGGTCATCGTTGGGGGTGGTGGGTGATGTTGTCGATGGATTCCCGGATCAGGCCCTCCGCCACGGCTTCCTCGTCCACCACGAAGCTGCCGTCGGCGATGGCCTGGCGGACCGACTCGATCTTGCTGCCGTCGGCCACGTCGATCCGGGCCAGTTCGGCTTCCAGTTCGCGTATTTTCGCCGAGGTGTCGGTCAGGCGCACGTCGTCGCTCACCGCTGTGCCGGCGGGGGTGTGCGTGACGGCCTGGGACTTCCCTGTTTTTGCGTCCTTGCCGCGCGGGGCGGTGACGTTCTTGATGGTGGTGTCGATCTTCACACCCCTCTCCTATCTTCGTGCAGGTTGGCCTATAACGGCAGCCATCGTCCCAGCTTTAACGTGCCACGGCCACTTGTCCCTCGGGGGTCGCCACCCCGTGGACGATGCGTCCGGAGGGCATCCTCACCTTGATGCTGTCGCCCGGCGCCGCGTTGCCCAGGGCAGTGCCCTCCTGGGATGCCTGGAATCCGGATCCGGAGACGATGGCGCGGACCTTCTGGCCGGCCTTGATCACGTCGGGCTGGGTGATGCCGCCCAGCAGCAGGGGCTGGCCGGCGGCGAGGGGCCGCAACAGCTGGGCGCCCGCCGGAAATTCGCGCAAGTAGGTCTCCGGAGGCTGGCGATAGTCCAAGAGTTGGGATTCCAGGTCCCCCGGCCCGGGCACGGCCTTCGAGGGCAGCGCCCGGGTGGCCACCAGGGCGGGACCGCGCAGGCGCGCTTCGAAGCTCAGATACAGGCTCCATTTCGCTTCCCCCTCGCAGCGCGCCCCCAGGCTGCCGTGGCCCCAGGGGCGCACGCCATTGGGCAGGAAAAAGCGCGGCTCGGCGCAGGCGGGCAGGCGCAGGCGCTCGTCCACCGGGCCCATGGCCACCATGGCCAAGGTGCCCGGGTAGGTCTGCATGGCCTGGGCCTCCAGCCAGGCGCCCGCCCGCCCGCGCAGGGCCTGGAAGTCCTGGTGGACGGTGGGCGCGGCCAAGGGGGCGTTGACCAGAGCCAGGAGGATGAGCATGGGAGGGCGGAATCTCATGACCGGATACATGTGGGAAACTACAAACCTGTTTGCACCGCTCCATGGAATGGTCGGCATCGCCATGGTCGGGTAGACGACCCCATTCTCACCGAGTTCAGCGTGCCCGTCATGGAATCTGCCAAGCCCACTGCCAAACCGCCCGCGGACATCGCCAGGGAAGCCATCAGGAAACTCGCGTCCCGCCGCCTGCCACCCACCCCGGACAATTTCCGCAAGGCCTATGCCGAGGTTTCCGGCCAAGCCGCCGAGGAGACCCGGGCCGAGCCTTACTGGCCCGACGTCCTGCGCGCCCTGATGAAGCAATGGGACGGTCGCCAGGTCGGGCTGACCCAAAGCCGCAAGCGGGAAATGCTGGAGCGGGTGCTGATCAATTTTGGCGGTGACGGCGCAAGCCTTCACGAGAAGCTTGGCGCCCTGGCGAGAACCTGGTCCGAGGGCGCCACCGGGGAAGAGGGTCCGCCGGAGGCATCCGACCAGGCCCACGATTCCGCCGCCGGAGCTTCCGTGCCCCGAGCCCAGGGGGTCTCCGGCGATTGCCGACCCATCCTCGCCACCCTGGCGAACAACCTGCGCCTGTTGGCGCAAACCTGTGATACCCATTGGCCGGATCTAGCCGTCCGCGCCTCGGATCTGTCCCGCGCCGTGGCCGGGGCCGACCAACTGGACGCCGGCCATTACGACGCCTGGTCTTCCCTGTGGCGTGAAACCCTCGCCCACGTGGAGGACGACCGGGAACTCGCCGCCGGGTTGAAACGGCTCATGGGCCTGCTCTTTCTCAACATTGGTGAGCTGGTGGGCGATGAGGCCTGGCTGTCCGGCCAGTTCGCGGCCATGGAAAACCTCATGGCCGGAGACCTCCAGGTGGATGCCCTGCTGGAGGCCGAGCGGGGGCTGCGGGAACTGGCTTTCAAGCAAGGCGTGCTCAAGGGGGGGCTGGACGAGGCCAAGGCCCGCCTCAAGACCCTGGTCAGCACCTTCATCGACCGGGTGGGGGAGATGAGTCGGAGCGCCGACGGCTACCACACCCGCCTGGGCGAATACTCGGAAAAGATCGGCCAGGCCAGCGACATCGCCGAACTGGGCGATCTCATGGACGGCCTGTCGGCGGACGTGGGAAGACTGCGCGACGCCCTGCGCCGCAATCACGAGGAACTGGTGGAGGCCCGGACCCAGGCCGAACAGGCGGAGAACCGCATCCGCGAACTGGAACAGGAACTGGTACAGGTTTCCAACCTGGTGCGGGAGGACCAGTTGACTGGCGCCCTCAATCGCCGTGGCATGGACGAAGCCTTCTCCCGGGAGGTGGCGCGTTCTGACCGGCTGGGCACGCCCATGTCCATCGGCCTTTTGGACATCGATCATTTCAAGAAGCTCAACGACGGGCTCGGCCACCAGGCCGGCGATGAAGCCCTCAAACACTTGACCAGGGTGGTGCGTGGACTGCTCCGGCCCACGGATATCCTGGCGCGCTACGGCGGTGAGGAATTCCTCATCCTGCTCCCCAACACCGTGGTGGAGGAGGCGGAACAGATCCTGCGGCGGGTCCAGCGGGAACTGACCCGGCAATTCTTCCTGCATGACAACGAGCGGGTGCTGATCACCTTCAGCGCCGGGGTTGCCCAGCGCCGCCCCGGTGAAGACCAGCAGGCCCTGGTGGCCCGGGCCGACGCCGCCATGTACAACGCCAAGGCCATGGGCAGGAATCGGGTGGAGCGGGCCTAGCAGGCTTCCGGGCCGGGCAAGATTTGCCGGAGCCGGCAAGCCTGGCCGCCCAGGCTTGCCGGTCATCCCGGGGCATGATCGAAAAGTGAATGAAAACATGGCGGTATAGCGTCTTTTTATTCTGGCACGGCAATTGCTCATAGCCTGGCAGCGTCTCGCCGATTCCGGCGGGAATATCGGAGCCGTCATGCTGAGCAAGATCGACAAGGAAATCTCGTTCGTCCAGTCCGCTCTCAATCTGAGAGCGCGGCGGCAGGAGATTCTGGCGGCCAACATCGCCAACTCGGACACCCCCAACTACAAGGCCCGCGACCTGGATTTCGCGGCGGCCCTCAAGACCGCCATGGGTGGAGCGGGTGGCGCCCTGGCCCTGTCCCGCACCTCGGCCCGCCACCTGGAGGGCGCCTCCGGCGGCGGCAGCGCCGGTTCCGCCCACGTCAAGTTCCGGGCAGCCCTGCAGCCCAGCCTGGACGGCAACACGGTGGACGTGGATGTAGAGCGCGCCCATTTCGCCGAGAACGCCCTGCATTACCAGTTCCTTCTGGATCGGGCCGGCTCCGCCTTCCGCACCATGGCCCAGGCCATCACCGAGAAGTGAGCGCGCCATGTCCCTGACCAATGTCTTCCACATCGCCGCCTCTGCCCTTACGGCCCAGTCCATGCGCCTGAACGCGGTGGCCTCCAACCTGGCCAACGCCGATTCCGCCCATGCCTCCACCGGCGAGGGCTATAGGGCCAAGCAGGTGGTGTTCCAGGCGGTGGTCATGAACAAGACCGCGCCCTGGGCCCAGGGCGTGCGCATGAAAGAGGTTTTCGAGGATCCCGCCCCGCTCCGGCTGGTCCACGACCCCAAGCATCCCCTGGCCGATGCCCGCGGCTATGTGGCTTACCCCAACGTGGACCCGGTGGAGGAGATGGTCAACATGATCTCCGCCTCCCGGTCCTACCAGACCAATGCTGAAGTCATGGCCACCACCAAGAGCCTGCTGCAGCGGACCTTGGCCATTGCCCAATCCTGATGCGGAGAGCTGAACCATGGCGGTAACCTCGACCACCAACGACGATGGCCGCGCGGCCCTGGTGGCCTCCCTCAACCGGGGGGGCAACACCGGGAAATCCACGGACAGCGCCAGCGCCACCCAGGAAATGAGCGATCGCTTCCTGAAGCTCCTGGTCACCCAGCTCAAGAACCAGGACCCCATGAACCCCATGGAAAACGCTGAGCTGACCAGCCAGCTGGCCCAGATGTCCACGGTGGAGGGCATCAGCAAGCTCAACACCACCCTGAGCGCCCTGTCCCGGACCAGCCAGATGCTCCAGGGGGCCTCCCTGGTGGGTCACTCGGTCCTGGCCGAGGGGAACCATCTGGAACTCACCACTTCCGGAGCGGTGGGCGGCATCGCGCTCGCCTCGGCCGCCGACAGCGTCAAGGTCACCATCAAGGACGGGGACGGCAACACCGTGAAGGTGCTCGACCTGGGCAAGCAGGACAGCGGCCTGGCGCGCTTCATCTGGGATGGCAAGAGCACCTCCGGCGTCCTCCAGCAGGCGGGTTCCTACAGCTTCTCGGTGAGCGCCACCGCGGGCGGCAGGGCCGTGACCACCACCAGCTACGGCCTGGGCAGCGTCCTGAGCGTGGCCATGAAGGACGACGGCATCGAAGCGGAAGTCTCGGGTCTGGGCAGCGTGACCCTGGACAAGATCAGACAGGTTTACTAAGGAGCGGGCCAGATGGGTTTCCAACAGGGTTTGAGCGGACTGAACGGCGCGGCCAAGAATCTGGACATCATTGGCAACAACATTGCCAATACCACCACGGCGGGCTTCAAGTACTCCGTTGCCCAGTTCGCCGATGTCTACGCCACCTCCCTCTATGGCTCCGGCGGCCTCCAGGTCGGCATTGGCACCAAGGTGGCGGACGTGGCCCAGCAGTTCAGCCAGGGCAACATCAGCGTCACCAGCAATCCCCTGGACATCGCCATCAGCGGCGAGGGCTTTTTCCGCATGAGCCAGGACGGGGTGATCACCTACACCCGCAACGGCCAGTTCAACCTGGACAAGGAAGGCTACGTCATCAACGCCGCCAACCAGCGCCTGACCGGCTTCGTCGCCGATGCCAACGGCAACGTCATCGGCGGCTCGCCGGTGGACATCCAGCTATCCCTGGCGCCCTCGCCCCCCAAGGTGACGGAAGCCGTCCAGCTGGTGGCCAACCTGGATTCCCAGAAGTCTGCCATTGCCGGCGCCATCAACCCCGCCGACGCCGATACCTACAACCACTCCACCTCTTTCACGATCTACGACGAAGCCGGCAATGCCCATGGCTTCGTCCTCTACTTCCAGAAGAGCGCTTCCAACACCTGGAATGTGGACGGCTACGTGAACGGCACCCAGATCGACATGAATGGCGCCGGCGCCGGCTCCACCATGACCTTGTCCTTCAACACCAACGGCACCTTGAACCAGATCAACGGCGCGGCCGCCGCCGCGGTTTCGGTCACCGTCCCCGCCCTGGTGCTGAATTCCGGCGCCGCCGCCCTGACCTATAACCTGGACATCACCGATTTCACCCAATATGGCAGCAACTTCGGCGTTTCCTTCCTGGCCCAGGACGGCTATGCCTCGGGGCGCATCGCCGGCGTCACGGTGGATCGGGAGGGGCTCATCCAGGGCCGCTACACCAATGGCCAGACCCGCACCCTTGGCCAGGTCCAGCTCTACAGCTTCCTCAATCCAAGGGGTCTCCAGCCCCTGGGCAACAACCAGTTCTTCGAGACCTCCGATTCCGGCCAGCCCACCGGCGGTTCCCCGGGCAGCGGCGTGCTGGGCTACGTCCAGTCCGGCGCCATCGAGGAATCCAACGTGGACCTGACCGCCGAGCTGGTGAACCTCATCGTCGCCCAGCGCATGTATCAGGCCAATGCCCAGACCATCCGGGCCCAGGACCAGATCCTGCAGACCCTGGTGAACCTCCGCTGAGGCATGGGCCATGAAGCTTGAACGGGGATATCCGTGGATCGCGTGATCTACGTCGCCATGACCGGCGCCCGGGAAGTGACCCGGCAGCAGGCGGCCGTGTCCCACAACCTGGCCAACGTCTCCACCCATGGCTTCAAGCAGGAGCTCTCCGTCTTCCGCGCCCTGCCCGTGGTGGGGGAGGGCGCCAGGACCCGGGCCTTCGTCGCCGAGACCACGCCACGCACGGATTTCTCCACCGGCGCCATCCAGCTGACCGGCCGTCCCCTGGACGTGGCGGTGCGGGGAAACGGCTGGATCGCCGTGCAGGACGCCAACGGCCAGGAGGCCTATACCCGCATGGGCCACTTGCAGATCAGCCAGAACGGCATCCTGCAAACCACCAACGGCCTCAATGTCCTGGGCGACGGCGGTCCCCTGGCCATCCCGCCGGACGAGGACGTGCTCATCGCCAAGGACGGCACCGTCTCCACCATCCCCGTGGGCCGCAACCTGGCGGGCGTGGCCATCGCCGGCCGCATCAAGCTGGTGAATCCGCCGGAAGCCGAACTCAGGCGGGGCGAGGATGGCCTCTTCCGCACCGCCAATGGCCAGGCCGCCCAGGCCGACGCCAACGTCCAGCTGGTCTCGGGCGCCCTGGAGACCAGCAATGTGAATCCGGCGGAAGCCCTGGTGAACATGGTGAGCCTGGCCCGTCAGTTCGAGATGCAGATGAAGGTGATCGGCAACGCCGAGGACAACCACCGCAGCGCCGACAAAGTGCTGTCCGCCAACTAACCCGGGAAATACCCCATGCTCCGTTCCCTGCACATTTCCCGCACCGGCCTGGATGCCCAGCAGACCCAGCTGGACGTGATCTCCAACAACCTGGCCAACGTCTCCACCACCGGTTTCAAGAAGGCCCGGGCGGTGTTCGAGGATCTGCTCTACCAGATCATCCGCCAGCCTGGCGCCCAGTCCTCCCAGCAGACCCAGCTGCCTTCCGGGTTCCAGCTGGGCGTGGGCGTGCGGCCTGTGGCCACCGAGCGCATCTTCACCCAGGGCAGCCTGCAGCAGACCCAGAACAGCCTGGACGTGGCCATCAGCGGCAAGGGCTTCTTCCAGATCCAGCTGCCCGACGGCAGCACCGCCTTCACCCGGGACGGCTCCTTCCAGGTGGACAGCCAGGGCAACATCGTCACCGCCAGCGGCTATGCCCTCCTGCCCAACATGCAGGTGCCCCAGGATGCCATGCTCATCAGCATCGCCCGGGACGGGGTGGTGAGCGCGACCCTGCCGGGAAACCCCAACACCATCACCCAATTGGGCCAGATCCAGCTCGCCACCTTCATCAATCCCGCCGGCCTGCAAAGCCAGGGGGAAAACCTGTTCATCGAGACCGCCGCCTCCGGCCCGGCCCAGGTGAACAATCCGGAAACCAACGGCCTGGGCAGCCTCAATCAGAGCTTCATCGAGACCTCCAACGTGAACGTGGCGGAGGAACTGGTGAACATGATCGTGGCCCAGCGTGCCTATGAACTGAATTCCCGCGCCATCACCACCTCGGATCAGATGCTCCAGCGTCTGACCCAGATCTGATGGGCCGGTGGCGCGGAGGAAGGAGATGACGATGCGTGCCGCGCCCCTCGTCGCTGCAGTGCTGGCCTTGCTCGCCGGCTGCGCCACCCCGCCCCCCGCCACGGCCATCAAGCAGCCCCTCAGCGCCCGGCCCGAGCCGGTTCCCGCCCAGGCCACCAATGGCGCCATCTTCCAGGCCGGCAACAGCCAGCCCCGCCCGGGCATGGCCTGGTTCGAAGACCGCAAGGCCCGCTACGTGGGCGATACCCTGGTGGTCAACCTGGTGGAGAAGACCGAGGCCAAGCGCAAGTCGGAGACCACGGACGAACGCAAGGCCAATGCCTCCGTCAACATCCCCGCTCCCGTGGTCCTGGGCAATGGCCCCATCGTTGGCGCCACCACCTGGACACCTGCCGCGTCCAACAAGCAGGAATTCAAGGACAACGAGAGCAACTCCAACGAGATCAAGGGCTCCATCACCGTCACCGTGGTGGAAGTGCTGGCCAATGGCCATCTGGTGGTGGCGGGGGAGAAGCAGGTGGCCATCAACAACGACACCGAGTACATCCGCCTGGCCGGCGTGGTGAATCCGGCCCAGATCAGCGCCAGCAACACCATCAACTCCACCCAGTTGGCCAATGCCCAGTTCGAATCCAAGAACGCCCAGAGCATCGACCTTGCCCAGGCGGGCAGCATGCTGGCCCGCTTCTTCCTGACCGTGTTGCCTTTCTGATGACGCGAGGTGGCACCATGACACGCCTGTTTCTCCTCTTCCTCGCCGGCCTGATGGTCCTGCCCGCCTGGGCCGAGCGCATCAAGGACATCGCCAACATCGACGGGGTCCGCCCCAACCAGCTGGTGGGCTATGGCATCGTGGTGGGTCTGGACAACACCGGCGACGCCTCCCCCCTGACCACCCAGGGCCTGGCCAACCTCATGGGCAACCTGGGCCTCACCCCTGGCCAGGCCCTGGCCAACAAGAACGCCGCCTCGGTCATGGTCACCGCAGTCATGCCTGCTTTCGCCAAGCCTGGCCAGAGTCTGGACGTCACCGTTTCCGCCCTGGGCGGCTCCAAGAGCCTGCGGGGCGGCACCCTGCTCATGACCCCCCTCAAGGGCGCCGACGGCCAGATCTACGCCATGGCCCAGGGCAGCCTGCTGGTGGGCGGCGCCGGTGCTTCGGCGGGAGGCTCCTCCACCCAGATCAACCACCTGTCCGCCGGCCGCATCCCCGCCGGCGCCACCGTGGAGCGGGCCGTCGCCACCCGCCTGGGCCAGGGCGATTTCATCCACGTGGAATTGAAGGATGCCGACTTCACCACTGCCAGCCGGGTGGTGGAGACCATCGACCGGGGCATGGGCCGGGGTACGGCCATCGCCCTGGATGGCCGTCTGATCCAGGTGAAGGCCCCGGCGGACCCGGGCCAGCGGGTGGCCTTCCTGTCCCGGCTGGAGAACCTGAATCTGAATCCCGGCATCCCCACCCCCCGTGTCATCAGCAACCCCCGCACCGGTTCCATCGTCATGCACCAGCTGGTGACCGTGGATCAATGCGCCATCGCCCACGTCAACCGCTCCGTCACCATCACTGCCGCGCCCCAGGCTTCCCACCCCAACCCCCTTCCCCGCCGCCATCCCCTTGCCACCCAGCAGACCGCTGCTCGGCTCAAGAGCGAAAAGGCCAAACTGGTGGCGCTGCCTCCCGCCCCC
>CAZYEY010000110.1:0-2659 GCA_964646585.1 uncultured Thiobacillus sp.
ACGGTGGCCTCCGTGTCCAGCGCCCCGAAGCGGTCGACCGGAGCCCATCAGGGGGTTATTCGTATCGGCAAGCTGGTCACCGCCGGCACGCTGTTGCTGTGGGCGACGCTGCTGATCTGGGGTTCGCCGACCGTGGGCTAGTTGATCGCGTTCAACATGCTGGCCGGGCGCGTGGCGCAGCCGATCATGCGGCTGGCCGCTTTGTAGACGGATTTCCAGCAGACCGGCATTTCTGTGCAGCGGCTGGGCGACATTCTGAATACGCGCACCGAGGTTGCTGGCAATAAGTCTCCTCTGCCCGCCCTGGCCGGCAGTATCGAGCTGGATCAGGTGGTGTTCCGCTATCGGCCGGGGGCGCCGGAGGTGCTGCGCGGGGTGAGTCTATCCATCGCGCCGGGCGAGGTGATCGGCATCGTCGGCCGTTCCGGCTCGGGCAAGAGCACGCTGGCCAAGCTGGTGCAGCGGCTTTATGTGCCGGAGCGCGGCCGCGTGCTGATTGATGGCATGGACCTGGCCCTGGCCGATGCGTCGTCGCTGCGCCGCCAGATCGGCGTGGTGTTGCAGGAGAACGTGCTGTTCAACCGCAGCATCCGCGACAACATCGCGTTGTCCGACCCCGGCGCGCCGCTGGAAGCAGTGATGCAGGCGGCGAAGCTGGCCGGGGCGCACGAGTTCATCCTGGAGCTGCCGGAAGGTTACGACACGGTGGTCGGCGAACACGGTTCCACGCTGTCCGGCGGACAGCGCCAGCGTATCGCCATCGCCCGCGCGCTGATGAGCGAGCCGCGCATCCTGATCTTCGACGAGGCGACCAGCGCGCTGGATTACGAGTCGGAACGCATCATCCAGCAGAACATGGAGGCGATCTGCCGGGGCCGCACCGTGATCATCATCGCCCATCGTCTCACTGCGGTGCGTCAGGCCCATCGCATCGTCGTCCTCGAGCGGGGCCGGATAGTCGAGTCCGGAAGTCACGACGAACTGCTTGCCCACCAGGCAGGTTTCTACACCCGGCTCTACCGTTTGCAGCAGGCCTGAACATGCACCCCCACGCAAGCGTGCGACTGTCACGCCGCCATGCATCCGTTCTGGCTCATGCATGGCGGCAACGCGATAAGGCTGACAGCCCGGAGCGCCTGCCCCATGAAGTCCAGTTTCTGCCCGCCGCCCTGGCCTTGCAGGAGGCTCCCGTACATCCGGCGCCGCGCATCGCCATGGCGCTGATCCTCGCCTTCGCCTTCATCGCCCTGCTCTGGGCGGTATCGGGCCGTATCGATATCGTGGCCACCGCCGCCGGTCGACTGATCCCGGACGATCACAGCAAAGTGGTACAACCCCGCGAGACGGCGGTGGTGCGGGCCATCCATGTGCGGGAGGGAGAGCGGGTCGAAAAGGGCGAACTACTCATCGAACTTGATCAGACGGAGGCGCATGCGGACGTGACGCGTTTGGGTGATGAGCTGCTCACGGCCCGGCTGGAGGCTGCACGGGCGCGAGCCATGCTGATCGGGCTGGAGGCCGGCAGACCGCCCGCTCTGCCAGAGAATATCCACGCGCATGACAGGGTGCGGCTGGCGGCGGAACGACGCATGCTGGATAGTGAATACGCGGCCTTTGCTGCTCGACTGCACCAGATCGAGGCAGAGATCGCCCGCCGGGAGGCGGAGGCGCGAGCCACGGGCGAGATAGTGGCCAAGCTCATCCAGACTGTGCCGATGGCCCAGCAGCGAGCCCGTGATTACCGGGATCTCATGGACAGGCACTTTGTATCGAAACATGGTTGGCTGGAACGGGAGCAGGCAGCCATCGAACAGGAACAGGATCTGGCCGCACAGCAGGCCAAGCTCGCCGAACTGGGCGCCGCACTGCTGGAAGGCAAACGCCAGCGCGCCGCCCTGATCGCCGAAACCCGCCGCCAGAGCCAGGCAATCCTGCATGAAGCGGAGCGAAAACAGACCGCGCTCACCCAGGAGCGCGTCAAGGCGGAAAACCGCAGCCAGCTCATGCGACTGACGGCACCGGTGGAGGGCACGATCCAGCAACTGGCGGTGCACACGGTGGGCGGTGTCGTCACGCCAGCCCAGCCCCTGATGGTGATCGTGCCCAGGGATCACCCCCTGGAGGTCGAGGCCCTGGTCCAGAACAAGGATATCGGCTTCGTCCATCCTGGTCAGACGGCGCAGGTCAAGGTGGAAACCTTCCTCTTCACGAAATACGGCACGTTGACGGGCACGGTGACCCAGGTCTCATCGGACGCCATCCGGGACGAACGGCTTGGGTTGGTCTATGTGGCCAGGGTGAAACTCGATCGAACCACACTGGTCGTGGAAGGCCGCAGCGTGAACCTGTCCCCGGGCATGGCGGTGACAGTGGAGATAAAGACCGGCAAGCGGCGCGTGATCGAATACTTCCTGAGCCCCCTGCTGCAATATTCGGACGAAAGCCTGCGGGAGCGCTGACCAGAGGCCGAATCGCCCGACCCGAGACAGGTGACTCACCCGCCGAGCCTGTCGCTTATACACATCGGACGCTGCCGACGATCTACGCTGTGTAGATCTCGGGGGGCGCCTGATCGTAAAAAAAACAATATGTGAGTGACACGAGCCTACGGCGCGAGGGACAGGCACATAAGAGCTCAAGTCGGCCGACTGGAGCGGCG
>CAZYEY010000111.1:0-2718 GCA_964646585.1 uncultured Thiobacillus sp.
CCCCGGGCGGTCTCCGAGCCGATGTTGCCCACCAGCACCTCGCCGGTGGCGATGCCCATGCGCGCCTCCACCTCTGGCAGGCCCTGGCGCACCCCCAGCAGATGGGGCAGGTCAGCGCGGAACGCATCCAACCTGGCCCGCCGGTCCAGGGCCGCCTCGCAGCAGAGAGCGGCGTGGGATTCGGCGTCGGTGAAGGGCTGCCCCCAGAAGGCCATGACCGAGTCGCCGATGTACTTGTCGATGATGCCCTGGCGGGCACGGATGACTTCCGCCATGAGGGCAAAGTAACGATTGAGGAAACGCACCGCCGCGTCCGGGGTGAGTCCTTCGCACAGGCGCGTGAAACCCGCCAGGTCGGAAAAGAACACGCTCATGACCTGGCGCTCGCCACCCTCGGTGGGCAGGCGGTTGTCCAGCAGGCCCCGGACGATGCGCGGATCCACGTACTGGCCGAAGGTGGCCTTGATGCGTTCCTTCTCCCGCAGGCCCAGCACCATATGGTTGAAGGAATCCGCCAGGGTGGCCAGCTCGTCCCGGGTCTGGACCAGGATTTCCACCTCCAGATCCCCCTGCTCCACCGCCTGGGTGCCGCCCAGCAGGCGGCGGATGGGCTCCACCAGGGAGCGGCTCACCAGCCAGGCGAAGACGAGGCCCAGGGTGGTGGCGATGGCGGTGATGATCCAGTTGAGCTTCACCGCCGCCGCCTCCTCGGCCTTGGCCCGGGCGGCGGTGTCGGCGGTGAGCTTGTTGAGGAGGTCGATGGCCCTGCCAATCTCCCCGTCCAGGCTGTCCTTCTCCCGCAGCAGGGCCTCCCGCACCAGCCGCTCGGAGCGGCGGTTGCCCTCCTCCGCCTCGATCTGGAACAGGCGGAAGGTCCGGTGGAAGTCCTGTCGCCGGGTCTGCACCTGGGGAAGCTGCTGCTTCAACACCGCCAGGGTGGCCCGGTCCAGTTCGATGCTCCGATCGGCTTCCGCTTCCCCCAGCAGGCGCAGGGAGGAATCCACGATCTGGTCGGCATTGACGCCCCGGTCGTCGAAACCCCGGGATTCCCTGGCCAGGAAGTCCGCGTCGGGACGGGCCGCCTCCATGCCCAGCAGCACCCGCTCCATGTGCACCATCTGCTGGCGGATGAGGATTTCCACGCTGGCCACCTGCTGCTGCAAGGGCAGGTAGTAGTCCGCCAGGGCCCGTACCTGACTGTTGAGCTGGCGCGAATTGAGCACCGACAGCCAGGTGACTGCCACCATGAGGGCCAGCAGGACCAGGGTGATGCCGAAGATCTTCAGGCGGATGGGACGGCGCATGGTCTCGACGCTCCGGACGATGGGCGCAAAGCCTGGGGCGGCGCGGCCGATCCGTCAACCCGGAGGGAATCCTTCACATTCCTGTGTTGGCGGCGGCGCGTCCTTTCAGGGGATAATCGGCGGTCGCCCTTACGGATCCACATCCCAGCCCCGACATGGCTTCCCAGGAAACCGCCAGCACCCTCCAGGCTCCCACCGCCGCCTTCGCGCTGGCGGATGTGGAGTCCTGGCTGGGCAAGGGGGAGGTGGCCAAGGGGCGGGGCTACCTGGACCAGGTGGTGGAACTGGACGTGGGGGAGAACGCCGTCATCGCCCTGGTCCAGGGCACCCGGCCCAAACCTTACCGGGTGGACATCCGCTTCCGCCCGGAGCCGGAGGAGCGCCCCCGCTTCCACTGCACTTGCCCGGTGGGCGGCCACTGCAAGCACAGCGCCGCCACCCTCCTGAAGGTGCTGGAGGAGCGGGCGCAGCCGGATCAGGTCCGGCCCGAGGTGCTGAACTGGGTCCAGGAACTGCGCCGTCTGGCCGACAGCCCCAAGAGCGGCAAGCGGGCCAAGGCCGCCCCCACCACCCGCCTTTTCTACCTGCTGAGCGGCCCGGACGGACGTGGCGAATTCCGCGTCAAGTGCGTCAAGGCCCGGGCCGATGGCCTGGGCCGGCCTTCAGGCGCTCTCCAGGGGTGGGCCGGCTTCGAGCGGGCCCTGGCCAACACGCCCCAGTTCGTGGACGAGGATGATCTGGGCATCCTGCGCCTGTTGTGGTCGGCCAAGCCCCGGGAACGCTTCAGCGAGACCCTGCCCCTGGACCCCCGCCACGGCGACGAAGTCTTGCGCCGCCTGCTGGCCACTGGCCGCTGGCTCATGGACCGGGACACCCGCCTGCCCTGGCGCCAGGGTCCGGACCGTCCCGGCACCCTGTCCTGGCGCCAGGACGCCCTGGGGCGCATGCACGCCAGGCTGTCCAGTCAGCCCGAATCGGCCCGGGCGCTTCCCCTCGATCCACCCTGGTACCTGGACCCGGTGGCCGGGGAGGCTGGGGTGCTGAACCTGCCCATCCCGTCCGCCCTGGTGCGGCAGCTGCTCACCGGCCCTTCCCTGTCCCATCCCGAGGCCCAGGTGCTAGCCGCCACCCTCCTGAAGGTGCTGGAGGAGCGGGCGCAGCCGGATCAGGTCCGGCCCGAGGTGCTGAACTGGGGCCAGGAACTGCGCCGTCTGGCCGACAGCCCCAAGAGCGGCCAGCGGGCCAAGGCCGCCCCCACCCCCCGCCTTTTCTACCTGCTGAGCGGCCCGGACGGACGTGGCGAATTCCCCGTCAAGTCCGTCAAGGCCCGCGCCGCTGGCCGGGGCCTGCCTACAGTCGATCTCCAGGGGTGGGCCGGCAGGGAGCGTGCGCTGGCCACCACCCCACAGTCCGT